>NZ_OX216966.1:795000-1170000 GCF_945605565.1 Paenibacillus dendritiformis
AACGACGAAATTGCCTCGGGGAGCTGTAAGCAAGCATCGATCCGGGGATGTCCGAATGGGGAAACCCGGCTGCTGTAATAGGCAGTCACTCATACCTGAATCCATAGGGTGTGAAGAGGCATACGAGGGGAACTGAAACATCTAAGTACCCTCAGGAAGAGAAAACAATAGTGATTCCGTCAGTAGCGGCGAGCGAACGCGGAAGAGCCTAAACCGGAGAGCTTGCTCTCCGGGGTTGTGGGACGTCTCACATGGAGTCAGAAAGGTGTTTATTAGACGAAGAGGTCTGGAAAGGCCCGCCGTAGAAGGTAAAAGCCCTGTACTCGAAAGTAAATGCCCTCCGAGACGGATCCCGAGTACCGCGGGACACGTGAAACCCCGTGGGAATCCGGCAGGACCATCTGCTAAGGCTAAATACTCCCTGGCGACCGATAGTGAAGCAGTACCGTGAGGGAAAGGTGAAAAGCACCCCGGAAGGGGAGTGAAATAGAACCTGAAACCGTGTGCTTACAAGAAGTCAGAGCCCGTTTAATGGGTGATGGCGTGCCTTTTGTAGAATGAACCGGCGAGTTACGTTTACGTGCAAGGTTAAGGTGAAAAGCCGTAGCCGCAGCGAAAGCGAGTCTGAATAGGGCGAATGAGTACGTAGGCGTAGACCCGAAACCGTGTGATCTACCCCTGTCCAGGGTGAAGGTGCGGTAACACGCACTGGAGGCCCGAACCCACGAATGTTGAAAAATTCGGGGATGAGGTGGGGGTAGCGGAGAAATTCCAATCGAACTCGGAGATAGCTGGTTCTCCCCGAAATAGCTTTAGGGCTAGCCTCGGAGGAAGAGTCGTGGAGGTAGAGCACTGATTGGGTGCGGGGCCCGCCAAGGGTTACCAAGCTCAGTCAAACTCCGAATGCCATGGACTTATTATCCGGGAGTCAGACAATGGGTGCTAAGGTCCGTTGTCAAGAGGGAAACAGCCCAGACCATCAGCTAAGGCCCCTAAGTGTACGTTAAGTGGGAAAGGATGTGGAGTTGCCCAGACAACCAGGATGTTGGCTTAGAAGCAGCCATCATTTAAAGAGTGCGTAATAGCTCACTGGTCGAGTGACTCTGCGCCGAAAATGTAACGGGGCTAAACGTACCGCCGAAGCTATGGATTGATGCTTGCATCAGTGGTAGGGGAGCGTTGTGTACCGGGTTGAAGGCAGACCGGAAGGACTGCTGGACTGTACACAAGTGAGAATGCCGGTATGAGTAACGAAAAGACATGTGAGAATCATGTCCGCCGAAAGCCTAAGGGTTCCTGGGGAAGGCTCGTCCGCCCAGGGTAAGTCGGGACCTAAGGCGAGGCCGAAAGGCGTAGTCGAAGGACAACAGGTTGAAATTCCTGTACCACCGTAGCCGTTATGAGCAATGGGGGGACGCAGAAGGATAGGGACGCGAGCTGATGGATGCTCGTCCAAGCAGTGAGGCTGGTCAGTAGGCAAATCCGCTGACCGTAAGGCTGGGCTGTGACGGGGAGGGAAAATTACAGTACCGAAGGTCTTGATTTCATGCTGCCAAGAAAAGCCTCTAGCCAGGTGAAGGTGCCCGTACCGCAAACCGACACAGGTAGGCGAGAAGAGAATTCTAAGGCGCGCGGAAGAACTCTCGTTAAGGAACTCGGCAAAATGACCCCGTAACTTTGGGAGAAGGGGTGCCCCGGTAGGGTTTATAGCCCGAGGGGGCCGCAGTGAATAGGCCCGAGCGACTGTTTAGCAAAAACACAGGTCTGTGCGAAGCCGTAAGGCGAAGTATACGGGCTGACGCCTGCCCGGTGCTGGAAGGTTAAGGGGAGTGGTTAGCCGCAAGGCGAAGCTATGAACCGAAGCCCCAGTAAACGGCGGCCGTAACTATAACGGTCCTAAGGTAGCGAAATTCCTTGTCAGGTAAATTCTGACCCGCACGAATGGCGTAACGACTTGGGCGCTGTCTCAACGAGAGATCCGGTGAAATTTTAATACCTGTGAAGATGCAGGTTACCCGCGACAAGACGGAAAGACCCCATGGAGCTTTACTGCAGCTTGATATTGGACTTTGGTACGGTCTGTACAGGATAGGTGGGAGCCTGGGAAGCCGGAGCGCCAGCTTCGGTGGAGGCGCCGTTGGGATACCACCCTGATCGTATCGGAGTTCTAACCTGGGACCGTGGAACCGGTTCGGGGACAGTGTCAGGCGGGCAGTTTGACTGGGGCGGTCGCCTCCTAAAGAGTAACGGAGGCGCCCCAAGGTTCCCTCAGAATGGTTGGAAATCATTCGAAGAGTGCAAAGGCAGAAGGGAGCTTGACTGCGAGACCTACAAGTCGAGCAGGGACGAAAGTCGGGCTTAGTGATCCGGTGGTACCGCATGGAAGGGCCATCGCTCAACGGATAAAAGCTACCCTGGGGATAACAGGCTTATCTCCCCCAAGAGTCCACATCGACGGGGAGGTTTGGCACCTCGATGTCGGCTCATCGCATCCTGGGGCTGAAGTAGGTCCCAAGGGTTGGGCTGTTCGCCCATTAAAGCGGTACGCGAGCTGGGTTCAGAACGTCGTGAGACAGTTCGGTCCCTATCTGTCGCGGGCGTAGGAAATTTGAGAGGAGCTGTCCTTAGTACGAGAGGACCGGGATGGACGTACCGCTGGTGTACCAGTTGTCTCGCCAGAGGCATAGCTGGGTAGCCAAGTACGGAAGGGATAAGCGCTGAAAGCATCTAAGCGTGAAGCCCCCCTCAAGATGAGATTTCCCACATTGGTAAGACCCCTTGAAGACGACGAGGTAGATAGGTTGGAGGTGGAAGTGCAGCAATGCATGGAGCTGACCAATACTAATCGGTCGAGGGCTTATCCTAACGAAGATGATTTGATGATTTGCTTTCGCATTCAGTTTTTAAGGTACAATGTCTTGATTTGAGCATGTGAATCGCGTATAATACGGTGGACAGGCATTTTACATGCGATGTGGAGAGGTACCCAAGAGGCCGAAGGGGGCGCTTTGCTAAAGCGTTAGGGTGTAACAGCCGCGAGGGTTCGAATCCCTCTCTCTCCGCCACAGTGATTTTACAACCTTTTATATATGGCGGCGTAGCTCAGCTGGCTAGAGCGTACGGTTCATACCCGTGAGGTCGGGGGTTCGATCCCCTCCGCCGCTACCAATTTCATAAGGACGCTTAGCTCAGCTGGGAGAGCATCTGCCTTACAAGCAGAGGGTCGGCGGTTCGATCCCGTCAGCGTCCACCATCTTTTGCCGGTGTAGCTCAGTTGGTAGAGCGGCTGACTTGTAATCAGTAGGTCGTGGGTTCGACTCCTATCGCCGGCACCATTTGACTAAGGAGCTGTGGTGTAGAGGCCTAACATGCCTGCCTGTCACGCAGGAGAACGCGGGTTCGAATCCCGTCAGCTCCGCCATTTTACCTTTCGTTAGAGTGGCGACGCTTTATGTGCACCACTTTATTTTTTTGAAAAGTTACATATGGCTCGGTAGCTCAGTCGGTAGAGCAGAGGACTGAAAATCCTCGTGTCGGCGGTTCGATTCCGTCCCGAGCCACCATGTATAACATGGAGGATTAGCGAAGTGGCCAAACGCAGCAGACTGTAAATCTGTTCCCGTACGGGTTCGGTGGTTCGAATCCATCATCCTCCACCATTTATAAGAGCCATTAGCTCAGTTGGTAGAGCACCTGACTTTTAATCAGGGTGTCGAAGGTTCGAGTCCTTCATGGCTCACCAGTTTTTACTTCAAGACTTCAGTGAATGAACTGGAGTTTTTTTGTTTTTCGGCCGGGTTTGATCTGATCAAGCCCGGTCTTTTTGCGATCTGTAAGCGGGTACTAATAAAGCAGCCAGCGGTTGCGGAAGATACCGTGCAGGAAGCCTTGCTACACTCCTGCAATCAGCTGCTCGTCTGGATATGAAGACGGACTGTCAGATATGATACAATGGGAACCATAAAGAAGAAGGATAAGACGGGTGGAGAGATTCGGTATGGATAAGCAAGCGCTGCAGCAGCAAATCGAACATATATTGGATGCCTCTCTGGAGAAGCTGTCCGTGCCTTCATCGACATGGAGGGAATGGACCGGAGGAGAAGAGCTGGCGGACGGACAGCCGGCGGTCCTGGCGAAGCAGGGGGACGCCTGGTATATGCTATGGAAGCCGGGAACAGCGGCGACGGAAGTGTTGAAGCTGGAAGGCCGGGACCTTGCCGGACAGGAACAGCAATGGCTTCAGCTGATTTTGCGGATGGAGCACCGTCCGAAGCCTTCGCTGGCCGCGGCGCATATTAACGATGAGCAGCAGGCCCACTTGTTCGGGCAATGGGTCGCCGACCGGGTGAAGGAAGGCGAACCGAATGCGGAAGTGCCGGACAGCTTTTCTTGGAAAAGTAAGCTGTTCATTCAGGTTGTGCCGTTCCTGCTCGTGGCGGAGCATGCCCACCGGGAGGCGCCTGCCTATCAAGAATTGTACAAATTGCTCCGCTCTTACTTCGGCGGCGAGGTTAATCTAATTCCGCTGTCGGATAAGGAATGGCTTATTCTGTGCCCCGAGCAACTGACCCAGGCCGGCTCCGGAGAAGACGAGAGCGAAGAGCGGGAGACGATGGAAGAGCTGCTCACGTCCTACTGCCTCGGACTCTATGAGCTGCTGTCGAACGAGTGGGTCGGAGAGAGTCACCTGACCATCGGATACCCGTTCACGCCGGTGAAGGGCATTCCGGGCGTCGTATCTGAGTTAAGGGAGACGCTCTATTTGGGACGGGCTTTTCACGTGACCGACAATATTCATCTGCCTTGGGAGCTGCATCTGGAGCGGCTGGTCAACAGCATTCCCGACGAGGTGCGGAAGCAGTTCCTGCAGCGGGTCGTCACGAAGGCGGACAGCTTCGCTGATCCGGAGACGATGGCGACGCTGCAGCATTTTTTCCAGTTCGACTGCAGCGTGAGTGAGACCGCCAAGCGGATGTATATCCATCGTAATACCCTTTTATACCGATTGGATAAAATCAAGCATGAAACCGGGCTCGATGTGCGGAAATTTTCCGACGCGGTTTTAGTAAAGCTGATATTGCTATTGTATAAAGTAACAAAATAAGACGCTCATTTTTTGTGCATATTGTGAATGGTTATTTGTACAGGGTTCCGATACAATAAGGGTAACCGATTTCAGGAATATACGTATAAGGGGGAAACGCACATGGCAGGCGTTCGCTTAGAGCATATTTACAAAAAGTACCCGGGATCCGATAATCCAACCGTAAAAGACATCAACCTCGATATTCAGGACAAAGAGTTCCTTGTATTGGTTGGTCCTTCCGGTTGCGGTAAATCGACAACGCTTCGCATGATTGCAGGTCTGGAAGAAATCTCCGACGGGAAATTGTACATTGGCGACCGCCTTGTTAATGACGTGGCTCCAAAAGACCGCGACATCGCGATGGTGTTCCAATCCTACGCGTTGTATCCGCATATGAACGTATACCAAAACATGGCGTTCGGTCTGAAATTGCGTAAATTCAAAAAAGAAGACATCGACAAGCGCGTGCGCGAAGCCGCTCGCATCCTCGACATCGAGCATTTGCTGGATCGCAAGCCGAAGGCATTGTCCGGCGGTCAGCGTCAGCGTGTCGCCCTCGGCCGTGCAATCGTTCGTGAGCCGCAAGTGTTCCTGATGGACGAACCACTCTCCAACTTGGACGCGAAGCTTCGTGGACAGATGCGTTCCGAGATTACGAAATTGTCGAAGCGTCTGCAAACGACTGTTATCTATGTAACGCACGACCAGATCGAGGCTATGACAATGGGCGATCGGATCGTCGTTATGAAGGACGGCATCATTCAACAAGCGGCAGCACCTGACGTGCTCTATAACAACCCGCTTAACATGTTCGTCGCAGGCTTCATCGGTTCCCCTACGATGAACTTCATCAAGGGTTCCCTGGTAGAAGAGAACGGCACTACCCGCTTCAGAACGACAGGTCTGGACGTTACCGTGCCAGCAGGCAAGGCCCAAGTACTGAAGGAAAAAGGCTACCTCGGAAAAGAAGTCATTCTGGGTGTTCGTCCAGAGGACATTCATGAAGAGCCAGTCTTCCTGGAAGCATCGCCGAACACCGTATTCACTGCATCGATCGAAGTTACGGAGAACATGGGTCATGAAATGTTCCTGTACCTGACCGGTATCGGCACTGAGACGGTTATCGCACGCGTAGACGGCCGCTCCAACTCGAGAGAAGGCCAGAACGTCAAGCTTGCTATCGATATGAACAAAGTGCATGTTTTCGATACCGAGTCCGAATTGAACGTATTCGAAAACTAATCCGATATAAGGAAAGCGGAGGTTTCCCGTCTGGGAGCCTCCGCTTTTTGCGTATGTGGTGAGCCCTCGAACGGGCAATAATGAGCCGGATGAGTCAGCGCTCACTCGCGGCGTTGATGAGCTGGATGAATGCGTGCTGTCGCATGCATCGCATGAGTTCGGAGCATTCGTATCAGTTCTGAGCATCGTATGAGTTCGGAGCATCGCATGATCTCGGCAAGCACTCGAACCCCGCAGTAACAAGCGATTCTAGTAAAAATAATGCAAAATTACATCAGTTTATGCCATTATAACGTGAATTGGGTTATATTCCTGCAAAAACGGCTAGGCCCCCTATATCCGGAGTCATGCCCACCAAAAAATATGCGTTCTTAGAATTGCTTCCTATTTCGCGTAATTACATGGCCCGATGATATTTTGATCGGTCTTCCAGCGTCATGACCCACTTCGAGAATTGCGATGGTGACATGCTCTTTAGGCTACCATGCATTCTGCGGTTGTTATAGAAATCCATATAACGATCAAGTGCTTCATAGGCCTCTTCAAATGTCATAAATTCCGTCAGGCTGAACAGATCACGTTCGAGTATGCTATGAAATGACTCAATGTACGCGTTCATATTCGGGCTACGCGGCGGGATCCGTTCATGGACGATCTCCAGACTCTCGCACGTATCACCAAACAGCTTACTGACAAACTGAGGCCCGTTGTCGGTGCGAATGGTAGGTAAGTCATCGCCGGAATTCAGGCGTTCTTGCAGCGCACGGCATAGGGTCTGCACGACGTGCTTGGCCTCACACACGGAACCCCGGTATTGTCCGACGACGACGCGGTCAAATACGTCGATGATACTGAGCACGAAAAAGAATCGCTGACGCCCAACCACGTACCCATATTTAATGTCAATTTGCCATAGCTGGTTCACCCCGGTTACCGTTCGGTTTCTCGGTACTCTGCGAGGATGTTTGCTTGTTTTCTTTCGTTGTTTCTGAAGAATTCCTAACTCCTTGCAAATGCGGTACGCCTTTTTCTTGTTTAGGATCACGCCGCGTTGTCTGCGGAGGCACAGCGCCAAATTCTTGTACCCATACACGTGCTCTTCTCCTTCCAGGAGTTCGAGCATCCATTCTTTAATCTGTTCATCTGCAACTTTCCGGCCCGTGTTCGTAGAGGAAAATCCAGGTACAGGACGCCCTTTTAGGCCGCATGAAGCACGTTCTTCGGTGTTGGATGCCTCTCGTTTCTTCCGGCCATAGTACGTCGATTCGTGAACTTTCAGGATACGCAGAACCTTAGCTGTTGCATGCCCCCGCTTAATAAACGATTCTGCTACTTCAAGTCTTTCAGATAAGCGGGGTTCTTCTTTTTTACGAGTTCTCGCAGGATCTCGATCTCCAGTTCTTTTTCACCCAGGAGCTTTTTTGCCTGTTCGAACTTGGCCTCCACCTCTTGAAGTCGACGGAGTTCTTGCAGATGCTCGTCTGCTGCGGGTATCTCCTCTTGGCTAATTTCGTCACGGTGGTCTCTAACCCAAACACGTACAGTCTCCGGATGTACACCGTACATCCGGGCGAGTGTTCCCACCTTAATGCCGGCCAGTGCTTCCTTTACGATTTCCAAGCGTATTTCTTTGCTAAAGTGCTTTCCCATACTTATTGCCCCCTCTGATAACAGCTTATAATATTGGGGTTGAGAGCTCCAGTTTAATTAGGGGGCCTAGGAGAAAATGCATCTTTTTGCCTATCTCATCGCACTCCGAGGCGAAATGGCCTGAAATTGGTGTAGATTTGCAGGATTGACTTTAGAGGCAAGAGGTTCCGGCTGGCAAAACTGTATTATTGCAGGAATTCTGGTGCAGCTGATGTGAGATGCGCGTCACCCGGTTCGTTGGGGCGGAGTAACGTGAGATTCGCTGCCGAGCGCCCGAAGGGCCCCCCGTGGGGCCGTAATTCCGAGTAAGACGGCCTCGTCTACTGCTGTCTGTACAGCTGGCACTCGCGCTGGCTGCGGAGCCGGAGCTGCTTCTGCCGCTATCCACCACTGTCCACCGCTGTCTACGGCTACCACCGCTACCCCGCCGCGCTAAGTATCTACGTATGAATCTCTTCCAATGGGGCAACCGTAAATTTGCCGTAGGTGACTCCCTTCAAGGTCGTCATCTGATCGCTCAGCGCCCGCAGTTCGCTGCTCTTCCCCTTGACGACGATCATCTCCAGGCAGTTGTCTTGATCGAGATGGAAATGCGTCGTGGCCAATATCGAATCATGCATCTCATGCTGAATCCGCGCAAGGTCCTCCAGCAGGTTCCGGTGATGATGGCGGTAGAACAGCAAGATGCAGCCGGCGACGATCTTGTCTTCCGCCTCCAGCGACTGCTTCACCAACGCGTCACGGACCAGATCGCGGAACGCTTCCGAGCGGTTCTCATAGCCTTGCTCCTTGATCGATTCGTCGAACTTGTCCAGCAGCTTCCCGTCCATAGATACGCCAAAGCGCTTTACATTCGATTCATTCATGGGACACCTCTTACTACACGCTTTTTCTTATTAATGTACCACAAAATACAGCAAGAGGGCATGCCCGGCAAACATAGGCATGCCCTCTCTCCAGTTTAGTTCATATCCCACTCTTCGATATTCCACAGTACGCCGGAACCGTGATGACCCAGCGCACGGTCGCCGACGCCGGTGATTTTCTTGCTCACGCCATAGAGCGCGTCAATATAGACGAGGTAGGCAAAGGCGGGATCCTGATTCAGCGTTTGCTGGAATTGGCCATAGAGCTCCCGTCTTTTGTCGCGATCCGGCTCGATGCGCGCTTCGGTCAGCAGCCGGTCGACCTCGGCATTGCGATAAGCGCCGTAGTTGTACAATCCGTCTGCGCTCTGGCTGCTATGGAAGACCGGATAGGTATGATCATCCGGATCGAACTCGCTACCCCACGCAATCATGAATGTATCTACCTGATCGAAGTGAATGGCGCTCCAATCGAGCGGCTTCGGAATGACGGAGATGCCGACCGCTTTGAGCTGCGTGCTGATCGCGTTGACCAGGGCGACCCGTACGGAGTCGGTGGCGGGCGCGACGAACTCGAATTCGAAGCGCTTCCCGTCCTTCGTCAGGATGCCATCCTCGCCCGGTATCCAGCCGGCTTCCTGAAGCAGCTTCTTCGCTTCCTCCGGCCGGTAGTTCGCCCCTTCCGGGTATGGGAAGTTGGCCCATGATTTTTGCAGCGGCCCGTAAGCCGGCTCGCCATGCCCGAACAGGACGCCATGGACGAGCGCTTCCCGGTCGATCGCGGCGCTGATGGCTTGGCGGACGCGCACGTCTTCAAATAAAGGATTGCGGAAATTGTACAGCATGCCGCGATAGTCGACGGTCTTCATCTGTATAACCCGAAATGGATCCTGCTCCTTCACGCTGTCCCGTTGGTTGAGCTCGACAAAGGCGAGATCCAGCTCTCCGGTCTTGAGCTGCAGCAGCCGGGTATTTGGATCCGGGACCGGACGGACGATGATCTCATCCAGCTTGGCCTTGGTGCCATAGTAGGTGTCGCTGCGCACCAGCTCGATCGTCTTGTCCGCTCTCCACTCCCGCAGCTTGAACGGCCCGTTCCCGATCGGCTTGCGGTTGAAATCGGAGGTATGAATATCCGCGCCCTCCAGCACATGCTTCGGAATGAGCCCCAGCTTCAGCTTGTGAAGGAGCGGCGGGAACGGATGGGCCAGCGTAATCCGAAGTTCATCGGCCGCCAATACGTTCACCTGCCGAATCTCGGTGAAGTCTCCGCGAATCGGAGAATTGGTCTGCGGGTTCAGTAGCGTATCGAGCGTAAATTTAACATCTTCGGCGGTCACCGGCTCGCCGTCATCCCAGCGCGCATCGGTCCGCAGCTTGAAGGTATAGGTCAACTGGTCGTCGGAGATGGTCCAGCTCAGGGCAATATCCGGGGCGACTTCATTGTTCGAGGTCGTCCGTGTCAATCCGCGGAAGAGCATCGAATCGACATCATGCTCGTCATTCAGGATCGGATTCAGCTTCTCGACTTCCTTCTCCGCGCCATAGACGAGCCGCTTGACGCTAGAAGTTTGCCCGGATTCGCCCGCCGATGCTTGGTCTGTGGGGGCATGAGCCGCCGGCGAAGGCCCGGAACAGGCCGCCAGGAGCATGCTGACCAGGCAGAGAACCGCGAGCAGGGATCGATATCGTAGCTTCATTATTATCTACTCCTTACCATGGAATATGTTCAATGTAATCGGTTCAGGCTCACATCGTTGCACAGCCCATCGGCGGCTGCCTGGAATCGATGCGAGCATCCGCTTCGTATAAGGATGGTCCGAACCGGACAAGCCTGAGGCCGGAAGCTGCTCCACCAGCTCGCCGCGATACATGACCATGACGCGATGGCAGAGGTGGGCAGCGGCTCGAAGGTCATGCGTGATGAACAGGACGGCCATGCCGGTTCGCTCATTCCAGGACCGGATAAGCCCCAGCATTTGCCGCTGCAGCGTCATGTCGAGGCTGGCGAAGGGCTCGTCCAAGATAAGCAGGCTCGGCTCCAACAGCAGAGCCCGAGCCAGCGCGACGCGCTGCCGCATGCCGCCCGACAGCTCGTGAGGGTACCGGTCCAATAGCTCCGGGGACAGTCCCGTCTCGCGGGCGATCGCGCGAATCCGTTCCGCGGCGGAGCTGGCAGCGCGATTCCGCCGCGGCCGGTAATCGAGTCCTTCGCCGATAATCCGGCTGACCCGCCAGCGCGGATCGAACGAAGCGAACGGATCCTGATGGACCCATTGGACGGAAGGCCGGGCGCTTCCATTTCCCTGGGCAGGGGGCCATTGTATCGTGCCGCGATCCGGCTGCTCCAGCTGCAGCAGCAAGCGGGACAGCGTGCTCTTGCCGCTGCCGCTCTCGCCGATGAGGCCGACCATCTCGCCGCGGCGAATCGTGAAGGATGCCTCACGGACGGCCGCGACCGGGGTGGCCCGCTGCAGCCAGCGGCGTCCGGCGCGGTAGGTCTTGGTCAGGCCCCGCGCCTCCACGACCGGCGGCTCGTCCGGCAGCGGCTTCGAACCCGGAGCGGAGAAGGAAGCAAAGTCCTCGACGAGCTGCCGGGTATACGGGTGAGCCGGACGGTGCAGCACCTGGTCCGCCGGTCCGGCTTCGACTAGCGTTCCGCGCCGCATGACGAGGACCTCGTCCGCAATCTCGGCGACGACGCCGAGATCGTGGGTAATGAACAGGACGGTGCCCTCGGTTCGCACGCTCCATTGGCGAATGAGGCGCAGGATGTCCGCTTGCACCGGCATGTCTAGCGCGGTCGTCGGCTCGTCGGCGATAAGCAGCTCCGGCTCCGCAGCCAGCGCGAGCGCCAGCTGTACGCGCTGCCGCATGCCGCCCGACAACTCGTGAGGGTAAGCGTCATATACGCGTTCCGGATCAGGCAGCTGCATATCCCGCAGCAGCTGCAGCGCCCGCTTCTTCGCCTCCCCGCGGGGAAGCGGGGTATGGATCGCGAGCAATTCCGCGAAATGGCGCCCGATGCGGAGCAGCGGATCGAAGGTTCCGCTCGTATCCTGGAACACGTAGCCGACCCGGCTTCCGCGATAGCGTTGGAGCTGACGGGGAGGGAGCTTCAGAATATCGTCTCCCTTGAACCGGATCGAGCCGGAGGCGATGGATCCGCCGCGCGGCAGCATGCCAAGCAATGCCTGGGCGGTGACGCTCTTCCCCGATCCGCTCCCGCCGATGAGCGCCGTAATGCCCCGACCGGGCAAGGTGAACGAGAGGCGTGTCAATATGTCGTTGTCTGTGTCGGCCTTGGATGGAAGGGTTAGCGTAAGATCGCTAACCTCCAGCAGCGGTTCGGTCATCGTCGATCCCTCCGGTAGAACTGCGGGCTCCCCCACCGCTGCTGCCCGTCATCGCCAAGGAAGGTTACGGCCAGCACGGTAAGCGCGATGCCTAGACCGGGACAGACCGCCGCCCACCAGGCACCCGACAGCAAATGATTCTGGGCTCCTGCCAGCATATTGCCCCAGGAAGGCTCATGCGGAGGAATGCCCAGGCCGAGAAAGCTGAGCGTCGACTCCGACAGAATGGCATGGCCGATTCCGGTCGTCGTCATGACGAGTATCGTCGGCAGGCAATGGGGGGCGAAATGCCGGGCGAACAATTGGATGGGGGTGGCCCCCATCACGGTGGAAGCTTGAATGAATGCTTCTTCTTTGAGTGCGAGAATCTCGGTGCGAATCAGCTTCGCCAGCGGCATCCAGCCGGTCAAGCCGATGACAAGCACGACGGTCAGCAGGCTAGGCTTCAGCAGCGCCTGCAAGCCAATCATGAATAGCAGGCTCGGGATGCTCAGCAGGGCATCGGCGGCCCGCATCATGACGCGGTCGATCCAGCCGCCGCAGTAGCCGCTGATCATGCCGTAGGCAACGCCGGCCAGCAGCGATACTAACGCCGAAGCGCACCCGACCGCGAGGGAGACCCGGCCCCCGTACAGAAATCGGGTCAGCACATCCCGTCCCATCTCATCCGTCCCCAGCAGGTGAGAGGGTTGGGGAGGCAGCAAAATCGCGTCCAACTGGACATCTACCGGATGATAGCCGGTCAAGAGGGGAGCAGCTGCCGCACATAGGGTCAGTACAGCCAGGTAGAGAACAGACAGGTTCGTCATCCAGCGGCGTCTCTTCATTGCGCACTCCCCCTTGATAACAGCTGGCGCCGGATCTGCGGATGGTACCAGGCGCAGAACAGGTCGATCATGAGGCTGCCGGCCACGACGACGAAGGTGCTCAGCAGAATGGCAGCGAGCAGCACGGGGTAGTCATGGCTTTGCGCCGATTTGAGCGCGAGCATGCCAAGTCCGGGCCAGGAGAACAGCGTCTCGATAACGACCGATCCGGCAAAAGTTAAAGATAGAGACATGCCGATATAAGATAAGAAAGGAAGCGCCGCATTCGGCAGCATGTGGCGGAAAATGATTCGATGCGGGGAGACGCCGCGCATGCGCAGGGCCCGCACAAATTCCTTGTCGTTGATGACGGTAACGTGATTCCGCAATAGTCGAATGTAATATCCAATATGTGATAGCGCGAGGGCGGCGGCAGGCAGTGCAAGATGCCGGAGCCGTCCGATCCAGCCTTCCGCACCGCTGCCCATTCCGGCGATGGGGAACCATTGCAGCGCAATGGAGAACACCAGAATCAAGCACAGCGCAAGGTAGAAGGCCGGAAACGACATGAGCACGAGACTGACCGCAGTCACCGTGCGATCCATCTTCGAGGAAGGCCTCAAGCCTGTCATCGTACCGAAGAGGAGAGAGAGGAGAAGAGTAAGAAATGTGCCGGCCAGCATGAGCTGTACCGTCGGGCCGATAGCTTGGCCGATCAGGACGTCGACGCGTTCTCCGTTCAGATAGGAGCGTCCCCAATCGCCCTGCATAATGCCTTGCAGCCACTTGACGTACTGGCAATAGAGCGGTTCGTCCAGACCAAGGTTGGCGCGGATGCGAAGCTGATCGGCGGGAGTCAGCTTCTGAATCTGATCCCCATACAGCGCCATGGCCGGATCGCCCGGCAGCAGACGAATAAAGATAAATACGAGCAGGCTGACGATCAGCAAGACGATAACGGCCTCGCCCGCTCTGGAAAAGAGATATCTTCGCAAATCGTTCCTCCTGTCTGCGAATATCCCGTAACACGAATCATGCAACAAGTAACACTATAGCATGGTGTCACGATTTGGTAAATACGTAACACCGAAAAATGGAGGGTTCTGCACAAAAGCTTTATATTTGGAAGATATAATGAAAAAACAATCCCGATCAAAGAGCAAGCACCCGTGCGCTAATTGATCTGACCGTCGATTTCCGCTACGATGGTTACAATGAGGAATAGGCACTTCGTTGCCTGCGTAGACGAGGAGCGGGAACGGTTGGAGTGCGGGAGACGAAGGAGTGAACAGAATGGCCAAGAGAGTAAAAGTGGCCGAGATGGTGGAGCAGTTCCATCTGGAGGTACTGGCCGGGGAGCAGGGGTTGAAGCGGCCGATTACAGTGGATGATTTGCATCGCCCTGGCCTGGAAATGGCGGGTTACTTCGAATACCACCCGAAGGAGCGCGTTCAACTCCTCGGCAAGACCGAGCTTGCGTTTTTCGAGACGCTGACTCCAGAGGAGAAGCGGGATCGGATGTATCATTTCTGTTCGGAAGAGATGCCCTGCATCATCGTGACGCGGGGATTGGATGTGCCGGAAGAGATTATCGCCGTATGCCAGGAAGAAGACGTGCCCTTGCTGCGGACGCAGCTGGCGACGACGATTCTCTCCAGCCGCATTACGAGCTTCCTGGAGAAGAAGCTGGCGCCGACGACGACAATTCACGGCGTACTGGTCGATGTCTATGGCGTCGGCATGCTGATTACCGGGGGGAGCGGCATCGGGAAAAGCGAGACGGCGTTGGAACTGGTCAAGCGCGGCCATCGCCTGGTCGCCGACGACGCGGTCGAGATTCGGCAGACATCGGACAACCAGCTGCATGCCTCAGCACCGGAGCTGATCCGGCATTTGCTGGAGATTCGCGGCATCGGCATCATTAATGTCATGACGCTGTTCGGAGCCGGCGCCATCCGCAACAACAAGCGGATCAGCGTCGTCATTCGCCTGGAGAACTGGCAGCAGGATAAGCAGTATGACCGTCTTGGCCTGGATGAGGAGACGACGCGCATCATCGAGACGGATGTACCGCTCGTCACCGTGCCGGTGCGTCCCGGACGGAACCTGGCCGTTATCATCGAGGTGGCGGCGATGAACTTCCGCCTCAAGCGGATGGGCTACAATGCGGCGCTTCAATTCACGAACAAGCTGACCGAGACGATCGCCGAGGATATGGAAGACTTTGATTAAGACTCGTAGTCTCAACCTATAAGGAGTGTGGATGGATGGCAACGATGTTGCTGGACCCGGTGGCATTTTCGATCGGCGCGATCAAGGTGCACTGGTATGGCATTATATTAGGCACAGCCGCGGTAGTCGGCTTGCTGCTGGCAATTCGGGAAGGCAAAAGATTTGGAATTTCTCAAGATTTTTTCATGGATTTGCTGCTGTTCGGCGTGCCTTCCGCCATTATCGGGGCGCGTATCTATTACGTTGCCTTCAAATGGGATGATTATAAAGATAACTTATTGGAAATCTTTAAAATCTGGCATGGCGGAATTGCAATCTATGGCGCATTAATCGGCGCCGTGATTTGCGCGCTTATCTATGTTAGAAAAAAAGGGTACTCCTTCTGGCGCATCGCGGATTTTTGCGCGCCGGGTCTGCTGATCGGACAAGCGATCGGACGCTGGGGCAACTTCGTCAATCAGGAAGCGTACGGAGGACCTACAACGGAAGCGTTCCTGCGCGACACGCTGCATCTGCCGAACTTCATCGTCAACCAGATGAATGTGAACGGAACGTTCCATCATCCGACTTTCTTGTATGAGTCGCTGTGGAGCTTCGTCGGCGTGCTGCTGCTGTTCGGCTTCCGCCGGCTGCGCGGCGTCCGCAGCGGGGAAGTATTCATCGGCTACCTGATCTGGTATTCGATCGGCCGATTCTTCATTGAAGGGCTGCGTACCGACAGTCTGGCCTACCAAGGATCCGGATGGGTGGAATCGATTATCGGCACACTATGGTCGCCGATGCAGATCGTATTCGAGCCGGGGTATCTCGATCCGAATTACGGCAATGTGCGGATCTCGCAGCTGCTGGCCATCTTCCTGATCGTCGGCGGCATCGCGCTTATCGTCATCCGCCGGGTAACCGGCGCTTCGAAGGTGCTGTATCGGGATCCGATTGGTTCGACGAAGGCGGCACCAGTTATCGAAGCGGCGGAGCGCGGCGCGAACGACGCCGGAAGCAAGACGGACGCGGAAGCTCCTGCGAAGCCGCGGTCCGATGAGGAAGCCTCCTCTTCCCGGGACGGGGCCGAGGATAAGCCTGAATCGGCAGAGCCGCCTGCGGCTGCGGCAGAGGAACGTGACATAAAGGAGAAATAGCATAATGATTCGTACCGTATTATTCGATCTGGACGGAACGATTATCGATACCAATGAACTGATTATCGAGACCTTCCTGCATGTGCTGCTGGAACGCACGCCGACTCCGCTGACACGGGAGCAGATTATTCCGAGCATGGGAATGCCGCTCGAATATCAGCTGCGGAAGTTCAGCGGATTGGACGATGTGGAGGAGCTCAAAGCCGCTTACCGCCGCTACAATATATCCCGGCATGATGAGTTGGTGCGCGAGTTCCCGCATGTGAAGGAAGTGATCGGCGCCTTGCACGAGGGCGGCATCCAGCTCGGCATCGTCACGACGAAGATGCGCGAGACGACGGAGCGGGCCTTGCGCATGTTCGGCTTGCTGGATCAGATGGGCGTCGTCGTCACGATCAACGATGTCCAGCATGCGAAGCCGCATCCGGAGCCGGTGCTGCTCGCCATCGAGAAGCTGAGGGCCGATCCGGCGACGACGCTCATGGTGGGCGACAGCCCGGCCGATATCCAGTCGGCCAACGCGGCCGGTGCCATCTCCTGCGGCGTTGCCTGGTCGTTGAAGGGCGAAGCGGTGCTTCGCCAATATGAACCGCGCCATATCATTCATGATATGCGCGATATATTGAGACTCGTCGGATGGGAGCGGGAATCCAAGTGAGAGATGTGGAGCGGCACCCTGTCGAAGGGCCGAACAGCCTGTGGCAAATATACCGGTCGGTAAGCCCATGGAAGGGCGTCTGGAACTTCATCTGGGTTCAATTCGCCCGTTACTGCCCTTCGGTGCGGCTCAAACGATGGATTTATGTGCATATCTTGAAGATGAAAGTCGGCCGCCATACGGCCTTCGGGCTGATGGCCATGGTCGATGTCTTCTTCCCGGAGTATATCGAGGTTGGGGACAACACGATTATCGGCTACAATACAACACTGCTCGCCCATGAATATTTGACGAAGGAATACCGTCTCGGCAAGGTCCGCATCGGCAGTCATGTAATGATTGGGGCGAACAGCACCATTCTGGCGGGCGTGACGATTGGCGATCATGCGGTGATCGCGGCCGGGACGGTTGTGCATAAGGATGTATTGCCCGGTCAAATGGTTGCCGGCAATCCGATGCGGGTGATCCGCGAAGCACATCCGGCTCCCGGCGGGGCAGACGGATCGGGCGTCGAATAATGAACCGGCAGTCGTGTGGCAGGCTGCCGGTTTTTCCTGTTGCCGGCGGTGGCGGCTGCTTCGCTATTTGCTTTTTATTTTTTCAGTAAAATAAGAAAAGCGAGAAATGATAAGAATTGGTAAATATGCTAATGTTGGATAGATTCAGCAAAGAGATGGTGTAGAGGATGAAGGGAATGGGGATGAGACGTGCCGCAGGCGCGGTGCTCCTGATTGCTCTGCTGTGTGTCGCGCTGTTCATAGATATTGACAGGAAGGATATCGATAGCCGCCCTCTCGTCTGGAAGGGACAATCAGGAGAAGGGGAATACGCGCTCCAGGCGGGCGGCGAATGGTATATCTCGGCAAATGCGCTGCAGCAAGCATACGGAGTGGACGTACATATCGTCGATGAAGGGAATGAGCTTCAGCTGTTCCCGACGACGAGACCGGAATCGCAGTGGGATTATCAACCGGTTTTTTATGAGGGTCAGGTTATTACGTTAATGTACCATAATGTGCAGAAGAACCCGGACAATGTCACGTTTATCTCGCCGGAGCAGTTCGAGGAGCAGCTGCAGGCGATTATGAGCAGCGGGTTTCATTTTATATCCATGGATGAATATATCGATTATATGGTGAACGGCGCGCCGGTTCCGGCGAATGCCGTGCTGCTTACCTTCGATGACGGGTACGAGTCGTTCTATACGGAAGTGTATCCGGTGCTGCGGAAGTACCATCTTACCGCCACGAATTTCGTTATCGTCGGGACCATTGACAATCCGAAGCAGACCAAGCACAAGAAGCTGTCCTGGGCGCAAATGCGGGAGATGAAGGAGCATGGAATGAGCTTTTACAGCCATACCTATAATTCGCATGCGTACCGCCCGGTGAATGAACGGGGCTATCTTCGCCCGATGCTGACCTGGAAGATGTATCTGAAGAAGGAAGACCGTAACGAAACCGAAGAGGAATATGAGGAGCGGATTCGCCGCGATCTGGCCAAGGCGGAGAAGGTGCTGAAGAAGGAGTTGGGCAATACGAACAGCTTGCTGGCATTCCCGTTCGGCGCCTATAACAGCAAGGTGCTGGCGATTTGCCGCGAACTGGATATTCCGATTACGTTCACGGTTCGTCCCGGGATTAACGGGCGGAACAACTCGAACGGATTCCGCATTAATGCGGGGAACCAGCAGATTGCGACGCCGAAGCTTATCGAGCAGATGCGCAACCGGGGCGCGCATACGAAGGTGGCCCGCGTCAAGCCGAGCCGAATCATTACCTGGAACGGCGCGGAGCTGGTGCTGTCTGTCCCTCCTCTCGTGAAGAACGGGAAATGGTATATTGCGCTCAAAGATTTGCAGCATCATTTCCGGTTGAGCTACGAGATGAGAGATGCGGATCGCAGCATTGAATTGTTCCCGGGGCAATATTCGGATAAGGGCATAGAATATACCGCCACGCGTAAACTTTACTAGTCGAATCTTCCACTATAAGCGATGTTTTCGGTTGAGGTTAGGCCGATTTTGACATATAATGTTATGTTGTAACTATTTTTCATTTCGCAACTTGCAATCATAAATAATGAAGGAGCAGGCGCTGCCGGTCTATACGAGATTGGCCGCGCCTGCCTGATCAGATGCTTGCCGGCCGGCAGGTGTCGGAAAGGAAGGACAATGAGCCGCAAAGAGCACATTACTGCCATTCCTATTGTGCGAGCGCTGGCCATGATTGGCGTCATCAGCGTGCATTCCACATCGCAGGCAACGGTAGATATGGTTGATTCGAACTGGTATTATCTATACAACTTTTTCAACATCTTTTTCAAATACGGCACGCCGACCTTCATTCTGCTGAGCAGCTTCGTGCTGTTCTACAACTACGGCGGACGGGACAAGCTGGAGCCCGCCGTGCTGGGCAAGTTCTACCGGAATCGCCTGTTGTATGTCATCATTCCGTATGTCGTCGCATCGATTGGGTACTTCCTGATGCAGCATATGATGTATTACCGTACCCGCGGCTTCGAGGATTCCATGTATTCGTTTTTCACGAAATTATTGACCGGCTCCGCTTATACGCACTTATACTTTGTCTTTATCAGCATTCAGTTCTATATCTTGTTCCCATTGATGCTCAAGCTGTTCCGCTCCAAGACGATATTGGCCTGGTCGATTCCGCTGGGGCTGCTGCTGCAGTGGGGCTTCGTGCTCTGGAACAAGTATGACCTCCAGATTGTAAATAAAGGCAGCATTTCGCTGTCTTATGTCAGCTATTATTTCCTCGGCGCCTATGTCGGCCTGAACTTCGAGAAAATTCGACCGTGGCTGACGTCGCTCGGGCAGAAGGGCAATCCGCTCCGCTTCCGGATCGGGTCCCTCGCGCTGTGGGGCGCTTGGCTGCTGTTCGCGATGCTTCATGTTCAGGTCTGGTTCTGGTCGCGTTCGACCAACGAATGGACCAACTCGCTGGTCTATGAGATGCTGTGGAATTTCCACACGCTCACATCCGCCATCGTCCTGATGCAGCTGGCCTTTTTCCTGGAACGGAAGCTGCCGGACTGGCTTCGCAAAGCTCTTATGCAGCTGGGGGATCTGTCCTTCGGCATCTACCTGCTGCATCCCGTCTTCCTTGCCTTGTACCGCAAATACGCCTGGCATGGAGGCGGCTCGCTTGCATACATGCTGTATATCGCGGGAGGCTATGCCGTCGCGCTTGGCTTGTCCTGGCTCGTCGTCTATGCGGCATTCCGCTTTATCCCGTTCGCCTGGGTCGGATTTGGCGCCGTGCCGCGCAGCTTCAAGGCGAAGCGGGCGCCGCAGCAGAAATCGGGTTCCATCACCCCGGGAACAAGCGCATAAGGGATGACTCATCGGACCGTCTGCCGTCGCAGACGGTCTTTTTGGCATTGTCCGGCAGCGATGGGGGAAGACCCGCCGAGGGATTGACGATGACGGCGATCCGTGATAATATTACCTTTAAATTTTTACTTCATTTTGCTAATAAATTAACTTGGTAGTACTGTACCATATTAAAGTAAAGAGTTTATAAATACGGGGTGAGTCCATGTCGAAGCCGAGAATGTTCGAGAAGCCGTCCGGCGTACGGGATTATTTGCCGGAAGCGGTTCGCAAGCTAAGAGAAATCGAGCGGAAGGTGCTCCATACGATGGAGTGCTGGGGATATGCGCAAATTATTACCCCGACGATGGAATTCTATGACACGGTAGGGACGGCCAGCGCCACCTCCGATCAGAAGCTGTTCAAGCTGCTGAACCAGCGCGGAACGCCGATGGTGCTGCGCTCGGATATGACGGGGCCGATCGCGCGCGTCGTCTCTTCCTTGCTCGGGAAGGAGCCGTTCCCGATCCGCCTGTCCTATCATGCCAATGTGTTCCGGGCGATGGAGGAAGAGGCGGGGCGGGAAGCCGAGTTCTTCCAGACGGGCGCGGAGCTGGCGGGCGACGGTTCGCCGGAGGCCGATGCGGAGGTGATCGCGCTGGCTATCGCCTGCCTGAAGGCCTCGGGAATCGAGCGGTTCAAGGTGGCGATCGGCCATCACGGGGTTGTGCAGAGTCTGTTCGAGGATGCGCTGCCTGGGGATGAGGAGAACCAGCTGCGCTTGAAGCAGCTGCTTATTCAGCGCGACGTGGTCGGCTACCGGGCGCAGGCAAGCCTGCTCGGGCTGGATGGCGAGCGGATCGAGCCGTTGGAGGCGCTGCTGCAGCTCCGGGGCGGTCGCGCGGTGCTGGACCAAGCTCGCGCGCTGTCCGGCAAGCCGGAGATGGCGGCTTCTCTTGCTCATTTGGAGCAGGTATGGGAGGTGCTGGAGGCGTATGGGATTGCGGAGCATCTGCTGCTTGATTTGACGATGTTGGGGGACTTTTCTTATTATACGGGCACCATTTTTGAAGGATATGCCGCAGACATGGGGTTCCCGGTCATGAGCGGCGGGCGTTATGACCATTTGCTGCAGCAATTCGGCCGTCCTGCTCCGGCGACGGGCTTCGCGCTCAAGACGACGCGCATTATCGATGCCTTGTCCCGGCCTGGCGAGAACGAAGAGGAGCAGGCGAAGCCGGTGCTGATTCAATATGAGGCCGCCAGACGAGCGGATGCCTTGGCGGAAGCGGCCCGGCTGCGGGCGGAAGGCGTCATTGCCGTCACCCGGTTGCTCGGAGACGATGCTACGGGAATGACATCCCGGGAAGGGTCGGATGCGGAAGGCCAGCCGCAGGACGGCCGTTACCGCGAAGTGCTCACCTTCGTGCAGCCGTGACGCAGAAGAGATGGCGGGAACGAGGCCGGAAGCGGGAATTGCGCTTCGCCTCGCATTCCGCGTGAAGACAGGAGGGATACGATGCAGGATTGGTTGAAGGTGGCTATGCCGAAGGGGCGTATCTACAAGCAGGCTTCCACGCTGTTCCGCGATGCGGGGCTGCCGGTGCCCGAGGATGAAGAGGATTCCCGCAAGCTGATCATCGATGTGCCGCAATCGCGCATGCAGTTCATCATGGCGAAGCCGGTCGACGTTCCGACTTATGTCGAATACGGGGTTGCGGATGTCGGCATCGCCGGCAAAGATGTGCTGATGGAAGAGAACAAGGATGTCTATGAGCTGCTTGACCTGGGCATTGCCCGCTGCCGGATGTCGGTGATCGGCCTTCCGTCCTGGAAGCCGTCCATTCATCTGCGGGTCGCGACGAAGTACCCGAATGTCGCCTCGAAGTATTTCCGGGAGCTGGGACAGCAGGTGGAAGTGATTAAGCTGAACGGATCGATCGAGTTGGCTCCGTTAATCGGGCTGGCGGATCGGATCGTGGATATGGTCGAGACCGGCAAGACGTTGAAGGAGAACGGGCTGGTGGAGCTGGAAGAGATGTTCGGGATTACGAGCCGGCTTATTGCGAACCGGGTCAGCTACCGGATGAAGAACGAAGCGATTCAGCAGCTATGCGACCGGATTCAGCGCGTCGTGCCTCTGCAGCTGTAGGCGGTGCGGGCCAGTCCGCTTCACGCTTCGTCGAATCGGGATCGAGGGTGCCTGCAGCGAGTGCTCCCGAATCGTAAGTTGGCCTTGGGAGCTGGTTATGGCGGATTGCGTGAGATATGGAAGGATAGATAGAACTGCAGGAACGCGGGCGATCGGCCCTGCCGCCGGATGGAGCCGGCGATGTGCCGGACGCGCGCGATATATTTCAGGAGAGGACGGGAGGAGCAGCATGCGGATTATCGAAGCAGCGGATTGGCGTGTTGAGCGCAAGGTAGATTACGGAACCCGGGAGCAGTTGGAGACGGTTCAGGCGATTATCCGGGATGTGCGGAAGGAGGGGGATGCGGCGGTCCTCCGCTATACCGGACAGTTCGACCGGATGGAGCTGGCTTCGGCGCAGCTGCGCATCGCTCCGGCGGAGATTGAGGCGGCCTACGGGCAAGTGAAGGACGCCTTCCTCGCCGCCTTGCGCGAGGCGGCCGCGAATATCCGCGCCTTCCACGAGAAACAGAAGCGCACGTCATGGATGGATGTTCAGCCGGACGGTACACTGCTGGGGCAAATTCTGCGGCCGCTGAAGCGGGTCGGCGTCTATGTGCCCGGCGGGAGCGCGGCTTATCCTTCCTCCGTCCTGATGAACGTCATTCCCGCC
Source organism: Paenibacillus dendritiformis (assembly GCF_945605565.1). Classification (NCBI taxonomy): domain Bacteria; kingdom Bacillati; phylum Bacillota; class Bacilli; order Caryophanales; family Paenibacillaceae; genus Paenibacillus; species Paenibacillus dendritiformis. Next base: position 818,171 of record NZ_OX216966.1, read on the forward strand.
CAGGTCGCGGGCGTGCCCGAGATCGTCATGGTCACGCCGCCATCGACCGGCGGCCAGGGCGGCATCGATCCGCATATTCTGGTCGCGGCGGCGGAGGCCGGCGTGAAGGAGATTTACCAGGTTGGCGGGGCGCAAGCGATCGCCGCTCTGGCTTACGGCACGGAGACGATCGCCCCGGTCGACAAAATCTGCGGGCCCGGCAATATTTATGTCGCCCTCGCGAAGCGCGAGGTGTACGGCGCGGTCGATATCGACAGCATCGCCGGCCCTTCCGAGATTGTGGTCTTGGCGGATGCGACGGCGACGCCGGCCTATGTGGCGGCCGATCTGTTGTCCCAGGCCGAGCATGACGCGATGGCATCGGCCGTGCTCGTCACCGACTCGCGCCCGCTGGCGGAGGCGGTGGCGGCCGAGGTGGAGCGCCAGCTCGCCTCACTGCCGCGCCGGGAGATCGCGGCGAAGTCGCTGGAAGAGTACGGTGCGATCGTGGTCGTGCCCGGACTGAAGGAAGGCGTGGAGCTGGTCAACCGCCTCGCGCCGGAGCATCTGGAGATTATGACGTCCGACCCGATGGAGTGGGTAGGCGCCATCGAGAATGCCGGCGCGATCTTCCTCGGCGAGCACAGCTCCGAGCCGGTAGGCGACTATTACGCCGGGCCGAACCATATCATTCCGACGAATGGCACGGCGCGCTTCTCTTCACCGGTCGACGTCGATATGTTCATGAAGAAGTCGAGTCTGATCCGGTACAGCCGGGAGGCGCTGCAGCGGGACGGGGAGCGGATTATGGAGCTGGCCCGCCACGAAGGTCTGGAGGCGCATGCCCGCGCGATCGGAATCCGGCTCGGGCAGATGAAGGAATAGAACACCGGCCGCCAGGGCGGGGGAAGCTGTCCGGCGGGCGACACCGCAATACAGCATACATGAGAAGAAGGGCGGAACGATCAATGGAATATGGAACATTGCAATCGCGGGAAGCGGCCATTGCCCGCAAAACGAATGAGACGGATATACAGTTGTCGTTCAATGTAGACGGAAGCGGCACAAGCCGCCTGGAGACGGGCGTGCCGTTCCTGAACCATATGCTGGACCTGTTCGCGAAGCATGGCCAATTCGATCTCACGGTCCGGGCGGATGGAGATACGGACATCGATGACCACCACACGGTGGAGGACATCGGGATCTGCCTCGGCCAGGCGCTGCGCGAGGCGCTCGGGAACAAGGCGGGCATCCGGCGCTATGCCTCGGTCTTCGTTCCGATGGACGAGGCGCTTGCCCAAGTCGTCATCGATCTGAGCAACCGGCCTCATTTCGAGCACCGCGCGGTCTATCCGGCTGCCCGGGTCGGGGCGTTCGAGACCGAGCTGGTGCATGAATTTCTATGGAAGCTGGCGCTGGAGAGCCGGATGACGCTCCATGTGATCGTTCATTACGGGCAGAACACGCACCATATTATCGAAGCCGTATTCAAGGCGCTCGGACGGGCCTTGGATGAAGCGACCGCGATCGATCCGCGCGTGCAGGGCGTTCCGTCCACCAAGGGAGTGCTGTAAGCGATGATTGCGGTAGTGGATTACGGAATGGGGAATCTGCACAGTGTCAGCACGGCGGTGGAGCGCCTCGGCTATGAAGCCGTCATCTGCCGCGAGCCCGTGCAGCTGGCCGAGGCCGACGGCATCATTCTGCCCGGCGTCGGCGCGTTCGGCGATGCGATGGAATCGCTGAAGGCGACCGGTCTGGGCCGGGCGTTCACGGAGGCGGTGCAGGCCGACAAGCCGGCGCTCGGCATCTGCCTCGGCATGCAGCTGCTCTTCGAGGAAGGGGAAGAGCACGGCCGCCACGCCGGTCTCGGGCTGCTGCCCGGCCGGGTCGTCCGCTTCCAGGGCGGCCATTACAAGGTGCCGCATATGGGCTGGAACCGGCTGCAATGGGAGCAGCCGGATCATGCGCTGACTGCCGGGCTGGAGGAAGGGCATGTCTACTTCGTCCACTCGTATCATGTGCTGGCCGAGAAGCAGAGAGATGTCATTGCGACCTGCCAATACGGAGGCCAAGCGGTGACGGCGATGGTCGGCCGGGGCCGCCTGTACGGGATGCAGTTCCATCCCGAGAAGAGCGGGGAAGTGGGCCCGCGTCTGCTGGAGCGGTTCCTCCGTCTTGCCGAGGGTCCGGGAGCGGCCCGGGAGTGATTTGCGATCCGGGACCGAAAAGGGTTGGTTGCCGAGGCTCTATTGTCGAAGAGGTCTGTCGCGAAGGAGAAGGAGAAGGAGAAGGAGAGGCGAAGGCGGAGGCACGGGTAAGGAAATGCGCGAGGCATGAGCGGGAAAAGTGCGGTGGGGGCGATGGGCGAAAGCTGCAAACGTGCGCGGTATGGGCGATGATGGGGGAAAGCTGCAAGAGTCAGGCTGTTGGAAAACCCCTTTTTTTGCGAAGGGGTGGAGATGGTCCATTTTCCTCATCGAAACTTGGCTCTCAGAGCGTTTTTAAATCGACTTTTTCTACCGGGTGAAGAGAGCCATCACAGGTAAAAAGTCCCATAGACTACTCAATAGCCTGATTTTTACGGGATCCAAGCGACCGCGTCGGATGCTGGGGGCATCATCGCCTTCAGGAAGCATTATCGGCCTGTTGGAAGCATCGTTGCCTCCTGGGGCTTGGATGTGCGGAGGAAATAATTGCTGCTATTTTACAGGAATTTCGGCTTAATGAGTCCACATCCCGAGGAATTGCTGCAAATCTACATCATTTTAGGCCCTTTTGCTTCAAGCCGAAGCGAAACGGGGGAAATTCCTGTAATTTTGCAGGATTCCCTTTCTGGAAAAGTCGTCCATATCGAATTGCTGTATTTATGCAGGATTTCGCTTACCGAATAGGCGTGGCTGGAGAATTCGTGGAGTTTTGCGGATTTCGCCTGCCGGATGGGCGTGTCTAGGGAAATGGTGCAGTTTTCAGGCCGGTAGAAATATCCATTTCCTACTCAAAACTTCTTTCTCAATAGCCTGAAGAGTGCAGTTTTTTTGACTGTTTCTGCTGTGAAAAGAAGAATTTCCTGCAGCGTTGCATCAATTTCGTGAAATAAAGGGTGGATTGCGGAAAGCATGGGCAAAATGATGTATTTTTGCAGGATTGGCGTCGAATACGCTTGCCCCAAAAAACAAAACTGTAATTTTGCAGGATTGGTGGGGCAGCGGGAGCGCGTGTAGGTGTTGCATCCGAAGAGAGGAAGTATGTCAGAACGGAAACGCAAGGGGTTCAAGTAAAGGGGTTTGAGTGGCGTTTGAGTGACAAGGGAGGGTAACCGTATGACGGCATTTACAATCTATCCGGCGATCGATATTCGGGGAGGGCGCTGTGTCCGGCTTGTGCAGGGCGATTACGGCCAAGAGACGGTCTATGATGAATCTCCGCTCGATGTGGCCCGCCGCTGGGAGCGGGAGGGTGCGTCCTGGATTCATCTCGTCGATCTGGACGGCGCAAAGGCCGGGCATCCGGTCAATGACCGGCTCATCGGGGAGATCGCCCGCACCGTCGGCGTGCCGGTGCAGGTCGGTGGCGGCTTGCGGACGCGGGACGATGTGGAGCGTCTGCTGGAAAAGGGCGTGGCGCGGGTCATTCTCGGCACGGCCGCGATTGAGGATCGCGCGTTCGTTGAAGACGTGCTGTCCCGGCACGGCGGCCATGTCGCGATCGGCATCGATGCGCGCGACGGCTATGTCGCGACGCGGGGCTGGCTCGAGACGTCGGAGGTGCAGGCGGAAGCGCTGGCCTGCCAGCTGGCTGAAGCGGGTGCGAAGACGTTTATTTTCACCGATATTTCCCGCGACGGCATGATGCGGGGGCCGAATGTGGAGGCGATCACGGCGTTGGCCCGGGCTTGCGGCCAGCAGGTCATCGCCTCGGGCGGCGTCAGCAGCATGGCGGATGTGGAGACACTGGCCGCTCAGGCGAGGGAAGGCGTCAGCGGCGCCATTATCGGCAAGGCGCTGTATACCGGCAGCGTTCGCCTGGAGGACGCGGTCCGGCTGGCCGAAGCGGCCGGAAGCAGCGGGCGCTAGCCGCCGCTCTAAGCTGCCGATGGCCGATGCGGCCTGACCTGAGGGTCTGAGCGTCTGAGGAATGGACAGCCGCTGCGGATTCCATGATAACGAATGCCTGCGAGGAATGGAGGAATGCAAATGTTAGCCAAACGAATCATCCCTTGCCTCGACGTCAAGGACGGACGGGTCGTCAAGGGCGTTAACTTCGTGCAGCTGCGCGATGCCGGCGATCCGGTGGAGCTGGCCGCCCTGTATGATCGGGAAGGCGCCGATGAGCTGGTCTTTCTGGATATTTCCGCTTCGGTGGAGGGTCGGGCCACGATGGTCGAGGTTGTCCGGCAGACGGCGGCCGAGATCTCGATTCCCTTCACGGTGGGCGGCGGCATCGGACATGTCGATGATATGATGCGGATTCTGCGCGCGGGCGCGGACAAGATCGGAATCAATACGGCGGCGGTGCAGCAGCCGTCCCTTATTCGCGACGGGGCGCGCCGCTTCGGCTCGCAGTGCATCGTCGTCGCGGTGGACGCCCGCTACCATGAGGAATGGGGCGAATGGGAGGTCTATATTCATGGCGGACGCACGTCAACTGGTCTCCGGGTGTTGGAATGGGTCCGGGAGGCCGAGAAGCTGGGCGCCGGCGAGATTCTGCTGACGAGCATGGATTCGGACGGAACGAAGGACGGCTTCGATATTGGGCTGACCCGCGCTGTGTCCGATGCGGTCGGGATCCCGGTTATCGCTTCCGGCGGTGCCGGGCGCGCCGAGCATTTCCTGGAGGCGTTCCAGCAGGGCGGGGCCGATGCGGCATTGGCGGCTTCCATTTTCCACTATAAAGAGGTGTCGGTACAGGAAGTCAAAGAAACGCTGCGCCATCAAGGAGTGAATGTGCGATGACAGAATCGAGAGTGACAGCCGGGCTGACCGCCTATGGAGAGGCGTTGGCGGATCGCATCCGCTGGGACGGACAGGGGCTTGTTCCGGCGATCGTGCAGGATGCGGGGACCCGGGAGGTGCTGATGATGGCCTATATGAACCGGGAGTCGCTTCTGAAGTCGTGCGAGACGGGGGAGACGGTCTTCTGGAGCCGCTCCCGGAAGGAGCTGTGGCATAAAGGCGCTACCAGCGGCAACACGCAGCGCATTGTCGAGATGGCCGCCGATTGTGACGGGGATACGCTGCTTATTCAGGTGATCCCGAATGGTCCTGCATGCCATACGGGCAGGTATACCTGCTTCGACGGAGACCGCAGCGATACTGCTCCGCTGTCTGAAGCGCCGGAGGCAAGGGGGGCGATGAGGGCCGGGGTTGGTGCAGGGGATACAGCAATGGCTGCCGAGCCGTACCGGGTGCTGGCGGAGTTGGAGCAAATCATTGCCGAGCGTGAGGAGGAGCGGCCCAAAGGGGCGTATACGACGTATTTATTTGATTCCGGACTCGATAAAATATTGAAAAAGATCGGCGAAGAGAGCGCCGAGGTGCTGATTGCTGCCAAAAACGGCGACAATAAAGAGCTGACCGGCGAGGCCGGGGATTTGCTCTTCCATCTGCTTGTGCTGCTGCGCGAGCGGAAGCTGCCGTTCTCGCAGGTGTTGAATGAGCTGCAGCGCCGGCACCAAGGGCCGCGCCGCGATACCTATAATGCGGACGGCAAGATCAAGCCTTCAACTGAATCGTAAGCAGCTTCATGGGCGGACGCCTGTTCCTTTAATGCGGGGAATAGGGGCCGCTTTTTTGCGTAACAGGAGGAGGATGCGCCCTTGACCGAGACTGTCTGCGCGGGATGCGGCCGACGCGGGAGTGATGCCAGAGTTGCTTGCCCGGGACCGAAGGTTACGTTATAATATATTTAGAATTATTATTATTTAATAATAGAGATTATCTGATGACTGAATTGCCTCTCTCTTGCGGTAAGAGAATGCCATTCGCATCCGCCCCGGGACGGCTCGACGAAGGGGTGGGGGAAGGCGCGTCATTATGGTATACTGAAGGTTATGTATACAACGATGATGCGGCAGGAGGTGCCTTGGCGATGGCAGGAGAGAAGCCACATCGAACCGGCAGGGACAACGTGGATACGCACGGCAATGTCGTGATGTTCCCGGTAGATGCGGCCGCGTATTCCGATCGCGCGGTAAAATTATTAGATCGGCTGCAATATGACAAGGCATTGCGGTATTTCCGCAGAGCGGTCGAATGCGAGCCCGGCGATGCGATTCACCAGTGCAATCTGGCTGGGGCATTGGCAGAGACGGGGCGCTTCGAGGAGTCGAATCTCATCCTCCGCCATATTGTGAACGAGCTCGATCCATCTATGAGTGAATGTTATTACTATATGGCGAATAATTTCGCTTATCTTGAATGCTACCAGGAGGCGGAGGCGGCGCTCGATATTTACTTGGCGCTGGATCCGCAGGGAGCATACGGCAGCGAGGCCCACGAAATGAAGGAAATGCTTCATGACGAGATGAATCGGCCCGGAGCGTACCCGGGAGCCCGGCCGCCCGCCAATGCGGCGGCCTTCGAAGAAGCGGCGCGAGGCTTGAAGGAAGCCGCGGCCGCTTTGAACCAGGCAGCGGAGTCCGAAGGAAGCGGCGAGCCGGCGAATCCGTCCGGACAAGCCCGGGAAGCGCAGAGCGGACAGGAAGCCGAGCATCAGGAAGCCCGGCGGATGATGGAAGAAGGCCGGTTCGTGGAGGCAGGGCGCATTCTTGAGCGGCTGCTTCAGGCGGATCCGGACGATCTGCCTGCCCGGAACAATCTGGCGCTTGCCTATTATTATATGGGCTTCTTCAAGGAATCCTGCGAGATGCTTCACCAGGTGCTCGCGCTGGATCCCGGTCATATGCACGCCCTGTGCAATCTTGCCATATTCGAGCGTCAGGCCGGGCGAACGGAACAGGAGCGGGAGTTGATAGAGCGGCTGGCGAAGCTGCAGCCGTTCCATCGGGAGCCGGCCTTCAAGCTGGCGAACACGCTGGGCATTCTCGGCCGGCATGAGGAGGCTTACCGTCATCTGCGGCGCCTGCTCGCGACCGGATCGCCTGCTGAGCCAGGCGTCTATCATTGCGCGGCGGTCGCGGCCTGCCATCTCGGCCGGTACGATGAGGCGGCAGGATGGTGGGCGGCCTGCCGGCGCCTGGATCCGGAGAGCGGCATCGGGTCGTACTACCTGGAGCTGCTTCAGCGGCGCGCGGGAGGCCTTCCGGATCCGGTGCCTAGTTATCATTACCGTATTCCTTATGAAGCGAAGGCGCGTTCCGGACGACGGGCGGAGCGGTCCGCGGCAGCGGAACGGAATGTCCGGCATGAAGCCGGGGAACCGGGGGCGGCCGCGGAATGGGAACGGCAGTTGAAGTCGGATCCGCTCGTCCGCTCGTCCTTGTTCTGGGCGCTGCGCTCGGGCGACTCCGCGACGAAGCTGCAGGCGCTTCAGGCGCTGAGTCTGATCAATGACGAAGAGGCGAAGCAGGCGCTCCGGGGGCTGCTGCTCGATCCGGAGCAGGATGGTTACGTGAAGGAATTGACCCTATATGTCCTGCGCTTGCTCGGCGTAGAGGATGCGCTTGAAGTGGAATGGGACGGCAAGAAGCAGCTCGTGGACGGGTATCATCTGATAAGCGGGCTCCCGATCTGGGAACCGGACTGGCAGCAGGTGATCGATGCGATCCGGACCGGGATGAACGGCCGGTATGACATGATTCAGATGCATGATGCGGAGAAGCTCTGGATTGAATTTCTCCGTCGGTCATATCCTAATGAAGTGCCGCGCATTGCGAAGGCGGACAGCTGGGCGGCGGCGATTGAATATATTATCGCGAAGAAGCACGGCCACCCGATAACCTGCAGCGAGGCAGGGGGACGGTACGCGGTATCGGCCGCGACGGTCGCCAAGCATGCCAAGCGCATGGAAGAGGCATTCCGCGCAGAGGCAACCGAGAAGAACATCTACCAATAGACGCGTTTTCCCAAGTTGATAACCGGGCGTGTTCACAAAGTCGCTTTTGAGCACCTAAAATGTTTCCGCAGGAAACATGCATCGGAAGCATATGCTCTTCGAAGGTGGTTGCAGGATTCGATACTGAGTTGCGCTCCGAATCCCTTTGTGATCAAAAGCGGACTTTTGGAATAACCTCTAATAGTGAAGGAGGCCTTTTAATATGGAGAAGAAAGTATATAAATCGGTCGTTATCGGAACAGGACCTGCAGGGTACACGGCGGCGATCTATCTGGCGCGCGCCAATCTGAATCCGCTCGTAATCGAAGGGCCGCAGCCGGGAGGCCAGCTTACGACGACAACCGATGTAGAGAACTTCCCTGGGTTCCCGGACGGGATTATGGGCCCTGAACTGATGGAAAACATGCGCAAGCAGGCAGAGCGCTTCGGCACGACGTTCGTTACCGGGTGGGTGACGGAGATCGATACGTCGCAGCGACCGTTCAAGCTGACGGGCGAAGGTCTGGAGGACATCTGGGCCGAGACGCTCATTATTTCGACCGGAGCCAGCGCGAAATATTTGAACATTCCTGGAGAGCAGGATAATATCGGCAAAGGCGTCAGCGCATGCGCTACCTGCGACGGCTTCTTCTTCCGGGGCAAAAAAATCGTCGTCATCGGCGGCGGAGACTCGGCGATGGAGGAAGCTAACTTCCTGACTCGCTTCGCATCGGAGCTGACGGTGGTACACCGCCGCGATGAGCTGCGCGCCTCGAAGATTATGCAGGACCGGGCGCGCGAGAACGAAAAGATATCCTGGGCTCTGAACCGGACGCCGCTGGAGGTGCTGGCGACGGGCATGGGCGTTACCGGCCTCAAAGTGCGCAACAACGAGACGGGTGCAGAGGAAGTCATCGAGACGGACGGCCTGTTCGTCGCGATCGGGCATAAGCCGAATACCGATTTCCTGCGCGGCAAGGTAGATCTCAACGAGCACGGCTACGTTATCGTGAAGCCGGGCACGACGGAGACGAGCGTCCCTGGCATCTTCGCGGCCGGCGACGTGCAGGACATGAAGTACCGCCAAGCGATTACCGCGGCCGGTTCCGGCTGTCAAGCGGCGCTGGATTGCGAGAAATTCCTGGAAGGCAGCATGGTGCATGATTGGAGCACGACGTTGGGGTAACCGTTCCGCCGGGCATATCGGGGAATCAGAAGCCAGCCTTCCCGGTACCGATAAAGTAGATCTTTTGCAACATTTTCATTGTCGAGACGGAGCCTGCGGGCTCCGTATTTGATCCCGCGGGCGTGACGGCGGCACTCGTGCGGAATCGGCCCGGGAAGAGCCTTGATCGCCTCTGCGGGCAGGCCGCGCACGCCTTGACCTGTTTACAGCGTTCGCGTATAGTGGGTACTGAAGTAACATACGATTAAGGATACGATTACAAGTATAAAGGTGGATGACGCATGTCTGAGCAAATCTACGTGGGTGTCGATTTGGGCGGAACGGCTATCAAGGTTGGCATTTGTGATGCGGAAGGCCGGCTGCTGCAAACGTTTGAAGGTCCGACTGAAGTTGCCAAGGGCCCCGATACCGTCATAGACAACATTGAGAACTATATTCGCCGAATCGTGGAGGAGTCGCCTTACGATTGGAGCCAGGTGGCTGGAATTGGTGCGGGGGTCGCTGGGTTTACGAATGTGAAGGAAGGCGTTATCTTGTTGGCGCCCAACGTAGGCTTCAAGGATGTGCCGATTCGTGCCATATTGGAAGAGCGGTTGGGCAAGCCGGTCAAGATTGACAATGATGCCAATGTGGCTGCCTTGGGAGAAGCCTGGAGCGGCGCGGGTAAAGGCATCGACAATTGCGTCTGCTATACGCTGGGAACCGGTGTCGGCGGCGGCATTATCATCAACGGGAAGATTGTACAAGGATTTTCGGGTATGGCCGGAGAGCTGGGCCATATCGCCGTCATTCCGGATCTGGAAGCGATTCAGTGCGGCTGCGGCAAGATGGGCTGCCTGGAGACGGTATCCTCCGCAACCGGCATCATCCGCATGGCGAAGGACGCGGTAGAGCGCGGCGATCGCACGTCCCTGTCGCTGCTGGAGGACATCGCGGCGAAGGATGTGTTCGATGCGGCAAAGGCTGGAGACGAGGTTGCCGTCCGCATTATCTCGCGCGCAGCCTTCTACTTGGGCAAATCGATGGCTGCGGTGGCGGTCACCTTGAATCCGGAGCGCTTCATTATCGGCGGCGGCTTGTCGAAGGCGGGCGAGTTCTTGTTCGAGCAAATCCGCGAGACGTTCAAGAAGCTAACACCTGAACCGGTTACGCGCGGCGTATCGATCGTACCGGCTGAGCTAGGCAATGATGCGGGTATGATTGGTGCGGCTGGATTGTTCTTGCGTTCGTAATCGGCATTCGTAAGGGAGAGGACGAACGATGATCGATTCAACAGAAACGGCAGCGCTTGCTAAATTAGTCATTATTACGGGAATGTCCGGTGCCGGCAAGACCATTGCGGTACAAAGCCTGGAGGATCTCGGATTTTTTTGCGTAGATAACTTGCCGCCCGTTCTGATTCCGAAATTCGCGGAGCTGATCGAGCAATCCAAAGGGAAAATCGGAAAGGTCGCGCTCGTCATCGATTTGCGCGGGCGAGAGTTTTTCACGGCGTTATCGGAGTCTTTGAATTATATTAGAGAACATTATACAATTAATTGTGAAATTTTGTTCTTGGATGCGACGGATGGAGTCCTCGTCCAACGCTACAAGGAGAGCCGGCGCCGCCATCCATTGAAGCCGAACGGCATGCCGCTGGAAGGCATCAAGATGGAGCGCAAGCTGTTGGAGGATTTGAAGGGCTGGGCCAATCAGGTGATTGACACGAGCAGTCTCAAGCCGGCGCAGCTCAAAGAACGCATCGTCTCGAGGTTCACGCAGGCCGATCAGAACCGCATGTCGGTCAACGTTACCTCATTCGGCTTCAAATATGGGGTTCCTATCGATGCGGATCTCATTTTTGACGTGCGGTTTCTGCCAAATCCTCATTATGTGGAGCAGCTGCGTCCGCATACCGGCCAAGATATCGAAGTCTATGACTATGTCATGAAATGGCCGGAGACGCAGACCTTTCTGAGCAAGCTGCTCGACTTGCTTCAATTTTTGCTTCCCCAATACCGCAAAGAAGGGAAGAGCCAAGTCGTGATCGGCATCGGCTGTACTGGCGGGAAGCATCGTTCCGTGGCCGTCGCGGAATATTTGGGCCGCACGATCGGTTCCAGCGAGACGGAGGTCGTTCGCGTAAGCCATCGGGATTCCGAACGCGATCGGCATTGATGGGGGGATACTGAAGTGCGGGTAGGAGAAGAGCGCGAGCTGCCGCGCATCGTCGTTATGGGCGGCGGAACCGGTCTGTCTGTCATGCTGCGCGGCCTGAAGGAGAAGCCGTTGGACATTACGGCTATCGTCACGGTCGCCGATGACGGCGGAAGTTCGGGTATTCTGCGCCAGGAACTGCAAATGCCTCCCCCGGGGGATATTCGCAACGTCCTGACGTCGTTGGCGGATGTGGAGCCCTCGTTGTCGGAGATGCTGAAATACCGCTTCCCGAATGGAACCGGGCTAGCTGGGCACAGCCTCGGGAATCTGATCCTGGCGGCCATGACGGATATTACAGGCGACTTCGTCGCGGGCATCCGTGAATTAAGCCGGGTGCTGGCCGTTCGCGGGCGCGTGCTGCCGGCCGCCAATCAGGCGATTGTGCTGAATGCGGAGATGACCGACGGTACCATCGTGGAGGGCGAGTCTGCGATACCGCAGGCAGGCCAGCGCATCAAGCGGGTCTTCCTCGAGCCGGCGCAGGTGGAGGCGCTTCCTGAGGCCGTGCAGGCGCTGCAGGAGGCGGATGCGATCCTGGTCGGTCCGGGAAGTCTATATACGAGTATTATCCCGACGCTGCTTGTACCGAAGCTGGTACAGGCGGTCAAGGAGTCGGACGCCGTCAAAATCTTCGTCTGCAACGTCATGACGCAGCCGGGAGAGACGGATAATTACAAGGTCAGTGACCATCTCGAAGCCATCCAGCAGCATGTGGGCGAGCATCTATTCGATTATGTCATCGTCAATGACGGAGAGATACCGCCGCAAGTGCAGGACCGCTACGCCGAGCAGGGGGCGCGTGCAGTGCATTTGGATTTGGATGAAGTGACGAAGAGAGGTTACAAGGTGATCGCCGATTCCCTCGTATTGTTCCGCACGTATTTGCGGCATGATGCGGAAAAGCTGAGCCATCACATTTATCAGCTGGTGGAGAATTGGATGTTACGAAAGAGGTGAGCGGAGAATGTCCTTTGCAGCGCAGACGAAAAAGGAATTGACGTTAATGGAGTCCGATGCATGCTGTGAACGGGCAGAATTGGCGGCGTTAATGCGCATGAACGGCTCCGTCCAGCTCTCTTCGAACCGCAAGGTCATTCTGGATATTTCGACGGAGAACGCCGCAATTGCCCGCCGGATATACACGTTCATCAAAAAGTTCTATCAGGTGCATACCGAACTGCTGGTGCGCAAAAAAATGCGCTTGAAGAAAAATAATGTGTATATCGTCCGTATTCCTTCCCAGGTGCAGGAGATTTTGCATGATCTGCATATCGTATCCGAAGGGTTCCAGTTCACCGATGGAATAGATAAGCGGATTATCGCGAACAATTGCTGTAAACGGGCTTATTTGCGGGGGGCGTTTCTTGCCGGCGGATCGGTTAACAATCCGGAGGGATCCTCTTACCATCTCGAGATTTCATCGATGTACGAAGAGCATTGCAAGGCTATTGTCGAATTGGCCAATGAATTCCGGCTCAATGCCCGGTTCATCGAACGCAAAAAAGGGTTCGTGCTGTACATTAAAGAAGGCGAGAAGATCATTGAGTTCCTCAATATTATTGGGGCGCATCAGGCGCTGTTCAAGTTCGAAGACGTCCGCATCATGCGGGATATGCGGAACTCCGTGAACCGGATTGTCAACTGCGAGACGGCGAATCTGAACAAGACGATTGGCGCGGCCGTGCGCCAGATCGAGAATATCCGCCTGATTGAGAAGGAGATTGGACTGGAACAGCTTCCTGACAAGCTCCGTGAAGTGGCGGAGGTGCGCTTGGCTCATCCCGATCTGAATCTGAAGGAAGTCGGCGAGATGCTCAAGGGGAAGGTCAGCAAATCCGGCGTCAATCATCGGCTGCGGAAAATTGATGAAATGGCCGAAAGAATAAGAAACGGATGAATTTTATTCCTAGTGCACCATCGTTTAAAATGCTATAATGTGATAAACTGAAGAAAATGGCGTAAACGTGAATTGATTAGTAAACTATACAGGAAATGTAGGGGGTATGATCCGCATGGCTCAACAACCAGTTGTGGTACGTTTGAAGACAGGATTGCATGCACGACCGGCGGCCTTGTTCGTTCAAGAAGCGAATAAATATTCTTCGGATATCTTCGTGGAAAAGGAAGATAAAAAAGTAAATGCGAAGAGCATTATGGGGATCATGAGTCTTGCAATCGGCTCAGGCACGTCCATTACCATTACGGCGGACGGCGCGGACGCAGAACAGGCTGTAAGCGCTTTAGTATCCTTGGTCAGCAAGGAAGAGTTGGAAAACTAATTGGACCTGCGTGCCGGCTGCAGGCATAAGGCAGATGATACAGGAGCGGCGGCGGAAGAAGCTGCCGCCCATCTCCATACCGAGTGTCCGGAGGGACAACAATCAAGACAGGACCTGAGCATAACGCTCAGGTCCTGTGTCATATACGGCCAAGGCTTACCATTGGCTGAATACATCGGCGGTGCCCTTCACATTGCCCCGGATGCGGATGCGGTATCTCTCGCCATCCTTGATTCCCTTGAAGGCGACTTCGTCCGCGGTCCAGCCGACATACCCCGTCTTGGTATCTTCCCTGATCCAGCCGGACCATGGATAGTACCGTTCCAGCTCGACATCGAATTCGGTATTGTTCCCGGTATTTTTCTCAGTCGTCAGATAGACCAAAATATTTTTCCGGTGGCTGTCCTTCGGAATGTCGATATCGTTCGGAATCTGATAGTGGGTCGTCGTCTCGAAGGTGGCCGTCCAGTGGTAGATGGCCGTGCCGTTAAATGGAACCACGTTCTTTATGTAGATCTGGGAGCTCCCGCGTTCAGGTGCATTCTGCTGATTCAAGTCGTGTGGGCCGGAACCTTGCGCGAACAAGGTGGCGGGGGAAAGGAGACTCACTGCCATAGCGATTGCGGCGACACGTTTCGTCCATTTACGCGTAAACAACAGAAATTCCCTCCTCTTTCAACAAATAGAATAATTACAACTAGAATGTAACACAAGTTACATCAAATGACAATGAAAATCATTGAACCGGTCTGCTCGAATTCGGCGGCGGGCATGAAGGACGAGCGACAGACATAAAATAATTCATGTGTTGGTGCAACATATTTACTCATCCCCTCGTTTAAAACGTAAGCAAGTTGATAATCTTACCAATATGAGCGATGGAGGGGTATGGGATGATGAATGTGAACTCATATGGACGGAAATGGCGGCGGACGGCGGTGGCAGCCCTCGTCGTCGGCACATTGCTGTTCGGCGCATGGGGAGCCGCCGCTCCGCAGTCGGCACAGGCGGCAGGGGAGGCAGCGATCATGGACAAAAACACGATTACGGTCGTGGGACAAGGCGAATTGGAGGTTACGCCGGATATTGCTTATGTCGATATCGTCACGGAATCGAAGGCGGATACGGCGGCGCAAGCCCAAAAGCTGAATGCCGCAGCATTCGACAAGGCGAAGCAGGTGTTGAGCAAATACGGAATTGCGGATGCCCAAGTGAAAACGACCGATTTTTCCGTGAATCCGGTATATAAATATGCGGAGAACAGCGAACCGAAGGTCGTCGGTTATGAAGCCCGCCACGCCGTTCGCGTGACGTACCGCGACCTCGCGAAGCTGGGCAATCTGGTGGACGCGGTGGCCGGAGCCGATGCGACGCGCGTGCAGCAGATTCAATTCGATATCGAGAAGCGCGACGCCTTCGAGTCCCAAGTGCTTGAAAAGGCTGTGAAGCATGCGGCGAGCAAGGCCGGCGCGCTGGCGAAGGCAGCCAATCGCCAAGTCGGACCGGCGCTTGCGATTGTGGAATCCGGCGCGGATTGGCAGCCGGTGCGGGTCATGAACGAGAAGCTGTCGATGATGAACGCTTCCGCCGCTGACGCAGCCGGTTCGGCTCCTCAAGGCGGCCAGTTGAAGCTGCGCGCGCAAGTGCAGGTTCTGTTCGAAATGAAATAAGAGCCTAAGAGACGGAAGGCCCCTTCCCGGCTCCGCGATGATTCGCGGACGGGCGAGGGGCCTTTGCACGAGGTTACAAAAATGTGGGTGGGAGCCCTTTAGCTGGATGAAATGAGTCAATCCATTGAAGATGAATGTATGCATTTGTCGAAATTACGTAAAAATAGTTGTATCACTAAGCAAAACGATGTATATTGAATATGCAAAAACGCCAACGTGAACGAACGGGAAGCCATACCAACGGATATGGCTTTTTTTGCTTAATGGATAAGGGGACAAGGTATGCGCATATGCATTCTTATCGCATGCTTATCCGGCATTCGCGGCGGCGTCGTCCCGACCGGAGCGGCTTGCCGTATCCCGTGGATAGGCTGACGATATAAGGGGTTGATGCTCTTGATACAACTGGTAAATGTGGAGAAGCACTTTGCCGGGCAACCCGTAGTACATCCTTTGTCGCTCACGATTGATGAGGGAGAATTTCTAACGCTGCTCGGCCCAAGTGGTTGTGGCAAGACCACGATTTTGCGTATGATTGCCGGCTTCGAGCTGCCTACGGCAGGCGAGATTCGGTTGGACGGCGTCAATGTGACGCAATTGCCTCCGAACAAACGGGATCTGAATCTCGTATTCCAGCATTACGCTCTGTTCCCCCATATGACGGTGGAGCAAAATATTCAATTCGGTCTGAAAATGAAAAAAATTCCGCAAGCGGAACAGCGTGAGCGCATTGCCGAAGCCATACGGCTCACACAGCTGACTCCGCTCGCTGCGCGATATCCGCATCAGTTGTCCGGCGGACAGCAGCAGCGTGTCGCCATTGCGCGGGCGATCGCCAACAAGCCGAAGGTGCTGCTCCTGGATGAACCGCTCGGTGCGCTTGACTTGCAGCTTCGCAAAAACCTGCAGGGCGAACTGAAGCAGCTGCAGCGGAACTTGGGGATTACGTTTGTGTATGTCACCCACGATCAGGAAGAAGCAATGATGATGTCCGACCGGATCGTCATCATGAACAACGGGCGCGTCGAACAGGTGGGTTCGCCTAAGGAAATTTACGAACGCCCGGCGACGTTGTTTGCAGCGACGTTCGTCGGCGAGAACAATGTGTTCCATGAAGAGAACATGTTCACCGTCCGGCCGGAGAAGATTCGCATCTCGGACGAGCCGGAAGGGGCGCGCAAGGCAGGAATTATTCAGGATATTGTCTATTTGGGGAATATTCATAAATTGATTGTTCATATGGAAAATGAACAGACGACGGTGACGGCTGTGCTTGACTTTACGGACACCCGTTCATGGCAAATCGGACAGCGTGTCGGCGTTCAGTGGAACGCGGGAGACGAGGTGATTATCGGCCCATGAGACGCTCCTTCGGCATCATTGCGCCGGTCGTGTTGTGGCTGACGATATTTCTCGTCGTGCCGATGATCGCGGTATTCGCCGTATCCTTCATGCAACGCGACGAGTTGGGCAATGTCGTATTTACGTTTACGCTGGAACATTACGCCCGCTTTTTTGACCCGCTCTATTTGGGCATTTACTGGGACACGCTATGGCTCTCGATTGTGACGACAGCGATCTGCCTGCTGCTCGCTTATCCGCTGGCCTATTACATTTCCCAGGCGAGCCCGGGGCGGCAGAAGATGTGGCTCATTCTCATTACGGTTCCGTTCTGGATCAACTTCTTGATCCGAGCCTATGCCTGGGTGCTGCTGCTGCGGACGCAGGGCATCGTGAACCAGGTGCTGCTGGATTTCGGATGGATTCAAGAACCGCTCCAGATGCTGTATACCAAAGGAGCCGTGCTGCTCGGGATGGTGTATACGTTCATCCCGTTCATGGTGCTGCCCATTTATGTCGCTCTGGAGCAAATGGATAAGCGGCTGCTGGAAGCGGCCAGCGATCTCGGTGCAGGCCGCTGGAGCGCGTTCTGGCATATTACGCTGCCGCAGACGAAGTCGGGGATTATGACCGGAAGCGTGCTGGTCTTCGTCACGACGACAGGCATGTTCGTGGTTACCGATATTTTGGGCGGCGCCAAGGCGCAGATGCTAAGCAATATTATTCAGAACCAGTTCCTCGGGGCGCGCAACTGGCCGTTCGGCTCTGCCTTGTCGGTGGTGTTCGTCATCAGCGCCCTGATTATTATCGGATTGTTCCAACGGGCGCTCCGATCCAAATATGAGGCATCGAAGGAGGCGAGGGCATGAAGACAGCATCCGCATCGAAGCAGCATCCGCTGTTGGCTTGCCACTCGTTCCTGCTGCTTCTGTTCATTTACATTCCGATCATATTGATTATGGTCTTTTCATTTAATGATTCGCGGCTGAATGCAAGCTGGAGCGGATTTACCTTCAAATGGTACGGGTCGTTGTTCCAGAACCGGCAGGTGATGGAGGCGCTGAGCAACAGCGTCCTTATCGCGCTCGTATCGACGGTGTTATCCACGGTATTCGGGACGATGGCAGCGCTTGCGATGCGGCGCATGCTGAGCCGGGTGAAAAAAGGAATCGCCGGCCTGCTCTACTTGCCGATCATCGTGCCGGACATCATTATGGGACTGTCGCTGCTCGTGCTGTTCAGCCAGCTGAATATGCCGCTCGGCAAGACGACGGTCATCATCGCGCATATTACGTTCAGCATCTCGTATGTATATGTCATCGTCTCCTCGCGGCTCGCGAATATGGGAGGACAGCTGGAAGAGGCGGCCTCGGATCTGGGAGCGACGCCGTGGCAGACGTTCCGCTACATCACCCTGCCGTCCATATGGCCGGGGATTATCGCGGGAGCGCTGATTGCCTTTACGCTGTCGATCGATGACTTCCTGATCAGCTTTTTCGTGGCGGGGCCGAACTCGACAACGCTGCCGATCTATATTTACGGCTCGGTGAAGCGCGGCATATCGCCGGAAATTAATGCGCTGTGCACGCTGCTTATTTTGCTCAGCGTCGGTCTGATTGTGTTGGCACAGTGGATGCTGAACCGCGGCAACGGCGAGAAGAAAGGCTCGATGCTTCCGTTTTGAGCGAAATCATATTGAAAACAAACATTGGGATCCTGCGGATCAGAGAGGGGTAGAAAGAATTGAAAAAAATGAAATGGTTCGCTGCCGTATTGGCGGGAGTGCTGACAATCTCCGCGTTGGCCGGATGCTCTTCGAGCAAAGACACGTTGAATTTGTATACGTGGGCGGATAATTTCAATCCAGAGATGATTGAGAAGTTCGAATCGGAGAACAACGTCAAGGTAAATATGGCGGTGTTCGCGAATAATGAGGAGCTTCTGGCCAAGATCAAGGCCGGCGGAGCAAACTATGATCTCATACAGCCATCGGATTATATGGTGGCCAGCATGATTAAGCAGGATTTGCTTGAGACGATCAACAAGGACAACATTCCGAACTTCCAATACGTAGTAGACCGTTTCAAAAATCCGGCATATGACCCCAATAGCGAGCATTCCATTATTTATATGTGGGGCGTAACGGGCATTGCCTATAATAAGAAGCATATTGCCGAGGCGCCGACAAGCTGGGCCGATCTATGGAAGGACGAGTACAAGGGTAAGGTGCTGCTGCTGGACGACAATCGCGAGATTATCGGGATGGCGCTCAAAAAAGCGGGCAAATCGAACAGCGCGGATAACGAGGCCGACATCAATGCGGCTGCGGATGACCTGCGGAAGCTGGTGCCGAACGTGGTCGCGTTCGATACGGACAATATCAAGCAGAAGATGATCCAGGAAGAGGGCTGGATCGGGACGGTATGGTCCGGCGACGCGGCCTTCATCGCGGAGGAGAATCCGGATGTTGCCTATGTCGTTCCGCAGGAAGGCAGCACGATCTTCGCGGACACCTACGCGATCCCGAAGGGAGCCAAGAACAAGGAACTGGCCGAGAAATTCATCAACTTCATGCTTGATCCGGAGAACAGCGCGAAGAACTATGAGTTCGTCGGCTACAGCAACCCGGTTACGAAGGCGAAGGAATTCCATAGCGAGGAATATTTGAACAATCCGATGATCAATCTGACGGATGATGAGCTGGCGCGCACGGAGTGGCTGCTCGATGTCGGCAAGTCGATTCAACTGTACGACCGCCTATGGACGGAGCTGAAGAGCGGCCGATAAGGCCATAAGCTGGTATATCTAATCGAAAATCGATGCAAGATTTGAACTCTATTTCTATAGCACTGTCCGGGATTTCAGTCCGGATGGTGTTTTTTTTATGCCTGCAGATAGGGGGTGTGGTCGTAAATTGTCGAAAAAGATATAAAAATGATATACCATATGATATAATATAAAAACGCTTACAGACGAAAAAGTCTCATTCTGCAAATTGTCAATTCGATAGTAGGGGGCCATTGGGAAATGCGATGGAATCATTTTAAATCCAAGCTGTTGTTTAAATATATACTGTCGTATTTATCGATTTTTTTGGTGCCCTTGATTGTGATGACATTTATTATTTATCAAAACGCCGTCAATAACCTGCGGTCCGAGATCGAGCAATCCAGCATCAGCCAATTGGAGCAGGCGAAGCGGAATATTGATGGCCGGATGAAGGAGCTGGAGGAGATCGCGGCCCGGATCAGCTTCGACAGCAAGCTGACTCCTTATATGGTCCGCCACGCCTATTATGGCGGGGAAGCGATCGATACGCTGGATAAGTATAAGGCGAACAGCTCGATCGTGAATGAGATGTTTTTATATTTTCATGGTGACGATGTGATCTACTCCTCCCGGGGAATGATGTCGGTCGACACGATGTTCGACTATGTGTACGACTTCTCCAGCTGGAACAAGAATACGTTCGTGCGGGACCTGAATGCCGTGAAGGTGCCGACGATGCGGCCTACCGAGCAGGTGACCGTGAACCGCCATGGCCAGAACCGGATGCTGGCTTATCTGGTGCCGATACCGACGAATCAGGGCTATAAGCATGGCACCGTCACGTACTTGATTGAAGAGTCAATGCTGACGGGGATGATGGAGTCGGTTCTGAGCAATTTCCAGGGCAATGCCTATATCTTCGATCGGGACGGCCGGGTGCTGGCCGCAGCCAGTCATGGCGGCGAGATGGAGGAGGAGGCTGTGCGGCGGCTTGCCTCCGTAGAGGCGGGCATTCATACGGAGCAGCTCGGCGAAGTGCAGCAATCCGTCGTCGCCGTCAAGTCCGATTCCAACGGCTGGACGTATGTCACCGCGATGCCGTCGAAGCAGTTCTTCGGCCGCGTCGTTCATATCCAGACCTTTATTTTGATGATTTTTGCGGTCACGATTCTGTTCGGATCGATGCTGGCCATCCTGCTCGCCAAGCGGCAGTACCACCCGATTCGCGATCTTCTCGAGTTCGCCAATCTGAAGCGCGGGTCCGATGAAGCGGCAGAGGACGGAGGCCAAGGAAAGACGGAGCTGGAATGGATTCGGGAGACGCTGCTGTCTTATCGGAATCAAGTGGATCTGCAGGAGCCGTATGCCCGGAATCAGTACCTGCTGACGCTGTTGAAGCGCGGCGCACCGAGCCGGGAGGATGCGGAGGAAATGCTGCAGCAATTAGGGATTGTCCTCTCGGGCAGGCACATGTTTGTTATGATTATAGCATGGGAATATATGGTAGATCGGGTGTCTTCCGCGCAGGAACGGGAAGCGTTCGTGCAGCAATTTACGGAGTTCGGCCTGACGAGAGGGAAGGCCATGGCCTATGGCGTCGAGCTGTCCCACACCGAGCAGCTGGCGCTCATTGTCAGCATGGAGGCGGAGTCGGAGGCAGGTGATGAATCGCGCATGGAGGCCATCGTGGAGGATGTGCATCAGCTTGTCGAGGAGCATATGACAGCTATTCCGACGATGGGCATCGGCAGCTTGTACACAAGCCCCGAACAGCTCAATCAATCTTATATTGAAGCCGCTTCGGCGCTGGAATACCGGATTGTGAACGGCAAGGGCAGCGTCACGTTCTTCTCCAATCTGACCTATGAGCAGGATCAGAACTTCTGGATTGCCAAAGATTCCCTCATCAAGCTGACGCAGAGCTTGAAGCAGGGCAATGCGACCGTGGCGGTCGACACGATCGGGGCGGTATTCCGGAAGCTGCAGCAGCAGGAGCCGGCGATCCCGCTGCTGCGGTGCATGTGCTTCGATGTGCTGAATACGGTGCTGAAGACCGCCTCTGAGCTCGGATTGACGGAGACGGCGCAGCAGGTGCCCGATCTGGCCAAGTTCGAGACGCTGGAGCAGCTGGAGGCGAAGCTGTGCGAGCTGGTTGTCTATATTTGCAGCCAAGTGGAGCATCAGGAAGAGTCGGAGCAGCGTTCGTTGACCGACGAGGTCGTCACCTATATCTCGGAGCATTATTGCGAATACGATCTGAGTCTGGAGAAGCTGGCCGAGATGTACCGGGTATCCGTCTCATACTTGAGCCGGTCTATCAAGGAGAAGACCGGGCATACGTTCTCGCAGCATGTGTGGCAGCTCAGGATGGATGAAGTGATCCGCCATCTGAAGAGCGGCAACGAACCGCTCAAAGATATTATTATCCGGGTCGGTTATATGGATGTGCCGAATTTTATCCGCAAGTTCAAGAAAGAAACCGGACATACGCCGGGACAATATCGGAAGCTGTACGGAACCGGAGGCCATTCCTCCGTGATTGAGGAGTAGCGATGAGGAGCGGCAGGCATTTTCTCTGTACGGAGAGAGGCGCCTGCCGTTTTTGCATGTCAAGCAAGGGGATGTGTCGATTTTGCGATGCAAGCGCTCACATCAAAAATGACCTATTGTCTCTCGCCGGCCAATGGGGGAATGACAGCGCTTTATCAGGAAAAGGCTTCGCATAGGCAAGGTGAAGATGTAGAAATTGACAGTGCGGAATCGACATATTTACGGACGGTTGGCCTGATGGCTACAATTTTACATGTAAGCGTTAGCAAGGCGCGTGGCAGCCAAGCTGACCGCGCACACCATATAGACATCAAGAATATTGCCTATCAATTGAGAGGAGGGAGTGGAGACGATGCAAGGAAACGCAGACAGCGCTCTTGCGATGAACATGCCGGCCAACAAAAAGAAATCGGTATGGAAGCGAATGGCGCAAACATGGGAATTGTACCTTTTTATCGCCCCTGCATTTCTTTATTTTCTTATCTTCCACTACGGTCCCATGTACGGGATTCAAATCGCATTTAAAAACTTTATTCCGGCCAAGGGGATTACAGGAAGCCCTTGGGTAGGGTTTGATCATTTTGAGCGGTTTTTTAACTCCTACTATTTCTGGGATCTGCTGTGGAACACCCTCAGCATCAGCTTATACGAGCTGGCGATCGGGTTTCCGCTTCCTATCATTCTTGCATTGGCATTCAATGAAGTCAAAGACGGCTTCTTCAAGCGAACTGTGCAAACGGTTACTTACGCGCCGCATTTTATCTCCGTTGTCGTTATGGCCGGTATTATCATTACCTTCTTGTCGCCATCGACGGGGATTCTTGTACACATCATCGAATTTCTGGGCTTCGAGCCTGCCGCCTTCCTGACGGACCCGAGATGGTTCAAGACGGTCTACGTCCTGTCGGGCGTATGGCAAAGCACCGGGTGGGGCACCATCATCTACCTGGCGGCGCTCTCCGGCGTCGATCCGCAGCTCCACGAGGCCGCGATTATGGATGGCGCAAGCCGCTGGCAGCGCATCTGGAATATCAATATTCCGACCATCGTGCCGACGATTACTATCTTGTTGATTCTGAACATGGGCAGCATTCTCGGCGTAGGCTTCGAGAAAATCTTGCTCCTCCAGAACCCGCTCAACATGGAAGCATCGGACGTTATCTCTACCTTCGTCTATCGTTCGGGTCTGGTCGATGCCCAGTACAGCTTCTCCACCGCTGTCGGCTTGTTCAACTCGGTGGTTAACGCTATCTTGCTCATTACAGTCAACCAAATCGCGCGCCGCACAAGCGAAACGAGCTTGTGGTAGGAAGGAGGGAGCAGCAGATGGCTTCTGCCGTGAAAGAAACGAGAGCGGATAAAGTGTTCGTCTTCTGTAACTATATCTATCTGATACTGGCATTCATTGTCGTCGCCTATCCGATTATTTATATCATCAGCGCATCCATCAGTGATCCGAAGCTGGTCAACTCGGGAGAAATGTGGTTGTTCCCGAAAGGGATTACGTTCGAAGGGTATGCGCGGGTATTCGATAACGCCAAAATCTGGTCCGGGTATAAAAACACGATTATTTATACGGTTGTCGGCACCTTGGTCAACCTTATCGTAACTTTGCCTGCGGCGTACGCCTTGAGCCGCAAAGACTTCGTCGGACGCAACTTCTTCATGGCCATGTTCATGGTGACGATGTTCTTCGGCGGCGGGCTGGTTCCCGGTTACTTGCTCGTCAAAAACCTGGGCCTGATCAACAGCATGTGGGCGCTGATTCTGCCGGGCGCGGCATCGGTCTGGAATATTATCGTGGCCCGGACGTTCTTCCAGTCCACGATACCGAATGAGCTTCAGGAGGCCGCCCAGATTGACGGCTGCACCAATATGAGGCTGTTCATCAAAATTGTGCTTCCGCTGTCGGCGCCGATTATTGCGGTCATGGCCCTGTTCTACGGGGTAGGCCACTGGAACAGTTACTTTGGAGCCTTGATTTATTTGAATGAGGAAGCGAAGTATCCGCTGCAGATGATTCTGCGCCAGATTCTCGTTCTGCAGGAGATGTCGGCCGAGACCACCGGCGCGGCGGTCAACAGCTCGGTCGCCGCTGCGCTGAACAACAAGGCGGAGGTCGCTTCTCTCATCAAATATGCTGTCATTATCGTCTCGACCTTGCCGGTCATCGTCGTCTATCCGTTCCTGCAGCGCTACTTCGTGCAGGGCGTCATGATTGGTTCGGTCAAAGGCTGATGTTCAACGCATCAGCCCGCCCGCTTCATCTTCATCGGATAATAACGAAGACTTCCAGTCTTTGATTATTATATGTGCTTCACCCGGTAACGTATAATGAACACAAAAGGGAGGATCTACGCATGCAAAAGCTCAAAAAGACATGGGCAATTCTGCTGTCCATGACGATGCTCTTCACCCTGCTGGCGGCTTGCGGCTCTTCGGACAAGCCTGCGGCAGAAGGCAACAGCGGCAATACAAGCAGCGAATCCGCAAGCGATGTCAGCAAGGACGGCTTCCCTATCGTCAAGGAACCGATTACGTTGACGATGATGGGGCAAGACGTAGGGATTCAGAACTGGCAGGACATGGCCTTCTTCAAAGAAATGGAGAAAAAGACGAACATCAAGTTCGAATTCCGCAATGCGCCGGCTGATAGCTTCGATACAAAGAGAAACCTCGTGTTCGCGAGCGGAGACTATCCCGATGTATTCTTCTCCGGACAGCTGCAAGCTTCCGATGAAGTCAACTATGGCGGACAAGGCGTTCTCATTCCGCTGGAAGGCTTGATTGAGGAGTACGCACCGAACCTGAAGAAAATTCTTGACGAAAATCCGGATATCCGCAAATCGATTACAACGCCGGATGGACATATTTATTCGCTGCCGAACATCGACTTGGATGCCGGCTGGTATAGAGGACCGTTGTGGTACAACGGCAAGTTTTTGAAAGCGCTTGGCATGGAGGTCCCTAAAACGATCGATGAGCTGTATACCTATCTGAAGCGCGTCAAAGAGGAAGATCCGAACGGCAACGGCAAGCAAGACGAGATTCCGCTCGCTTCCGTCAAGCTGGACGATCTCCGCATGTGGCTGCTCGGCTCATGGGGAATTTACAACGAAGTTATCTATTCCGATACCCAGGACAAAGTTCACTATACGCCAATGGAGCCAGGCTACAAGGAATACCTGACGTTCCTGAACAAGCTGTGGACCGAAGGCTTGCTTGATAAAGAAACGTTCTCCCAAACGGATGAGCAGAAAAAAGCAAAAGGGAAGAACAACCAGCTCGGACTCTTCTCTGACTATCATGCTTACTTCACGCTCGGCGGCGAGCCAAGCATGGATGATCCGATGTACCGTCCGGTCGACAGCGACGTGAAGGCGGTAGCTGCGAAGCATCCGGGTCTGGCGAAAGGCGCCTTTGCGATTACGAACAAAAACCAGCATCCGGAAGCAACGATGCGTTGGGTAGATTATCTGTACTCCACGGAAGGCGCCGAGCTGCTCAGCAACGGTCCGGAAGGCATCCTGTGGGAGTATGTGAATAAAGACGACCATACGAAGAAATGGCTTGATGTGCCAGGCGGCGGCGACCGTGAAGAGTATCGCGCGACGCTGACTCCAGACTATGGCGTAGTCGTTCCGAAGATTACGAACGAAGATACGAAGCGCGGCTTCTCCGGCGAATTCGACGCATGGCTGAAGAAAGAAACGGATGAGAAAATTCTGCCTATCGCGAAGGTTCCATTCCCAAGCGTATACTTGTCGCAAGACGAGCAATCAGAAGTATCCAGCATCCGTTCCGACCTGGATACGTACGTGAAGCAAATGGAAGCGAAATTCGTAACCGGTCAAGAGCCGTTGACGAACTGGGATAAATATCTCGAGACTTGCAAAAAGATGGGCGGCGACCGCATCGTAGAAATCTATCAAGCGGCGTACGACCGTTGGAACACAGGGAAATAAACCGTTACGCAAAGAGCCCCGGGGGTGAATTCCTCCGGGGTTCCGTTTATTTTTGGCATCATGCTCATTTTTATCTAATTTTAAGGTTCGGTTCAGTTTTCTTTAATGTAGCCATTGTATTCTGATTATGGACCGAATGACAGATGAGTTCTTGCAAAGGAGGGTTGCCCTGCATCGATTGAACCTTGGACAGCCGGATTTCATCCGTTGAACAAGGACATCCGTTTCATCTTTCTCATGGTTTACAGTTTACCCCTAGAACATAATATAGGCCGCGTCGCTTGCGATGCGGCTCTTTTTTTTGCAATTGGAACGATCCCGATAAATGGCCGGTGTGCTACAATGAGGTCAATACCCCTACTGGCAAAGGAAGGAAGAATATGATCGCGATTGAGAGAGTCGAATATGAGCGCAAGTCGGCCCTGCGGAATCTTCTCGAGCTGTACAAATACGATTTCTCGGAGTATGATCCCGAGGATGTGAATGAGAACGGCTTGTACGAATATATGTATCTGGATCATTACTGGACGGAGGAAGGCAGGCATCCGTTCTTTATTCGGGTGGACGGGAAATTGGCCGGCTTCGCCTTAATTAGAGAGCTGGGCGCGGATGAGTCCGGCCGGATCGTGCATGAGATGGCCGAATTTTTCGTCATGAAGAAGTATAGACAGCAAAAAGTCGGGCAGTCTGCGGCTGCTGAACTGTTCGATCGGTTCCAAGGCAGCTGGAAGGTTGGCCAATTGGAGACGAACCAGCCCGCGCAAGCATTTTGGACGAAAACAATAGGACACTATACAAACGATACATACGAAGTCATCAGAGAGGACGGCTGGGAAGGGCCGATCATTGCCTTTTCAACCGAGGATCGATCATGAGGTATGGCGCTCTTATAGGATGCCCGCGCAGCCGGCTTGTTGCCCGCTGCAGCGGGCTTTTTTGCTGCCAATGCAGATTGTTGTATTTTACATTTATCTCAATGTGACCGAACGCCTAGGCCTGCTATCTAACTAGATAGCGAGTAAATGGGGAAGGGAGAACCCGCATGTGGACATCGAACGAGAGGTAAGGCGGGCCCGGAAGGGCAATCACGAAGCCTTTGTCCGTCTTATCCGGCCGCTGGAGCTTCAGTTATACGGGGCTTCCGGAGATTCCGGCGGCTTGTTCCGACGCTTCCGAATATGATCTTATCGATCTGAGAGACGCCGTGGATCAGTTGGACGAATCATTGCGGGATGCCGTCATGTTGTATTATTTCCGCGATATGCCGTTGAAAAAAGATTGCCGAGCTGCTGGACACATCGGAAGGGGCGTCAAAAATCGTCTCTACCGGGCCCGGCATATTTTGGCGCAACGGACTACCAATTTCCGGACAAGTTCGAATTCACGCTGCAGGTCAAATTGGATGGAATGGAGAAAAAGCCGTATGAATTCCGAATTCCCGTAAGTAAAAATGTATCGGATCGCATTCTAACGCCAAAGATGGCGAAGACACATAAAGGACTCGAATTATCTCTGAAAAAGGCGGTTGTATCGGCTGACGCGATCAACTTGGATATCGGCGAACGGGCGAAGGGGAAGCTGGAAGCATGGGAGGATATTCTCAAAAACCAGGCGGGGGAAAATGTGGGTGACGGACTTCCGAACTTCCGGTATGCGGTAGTGGATGACAGAGGGGTTATGCTTCAACCCGCAGGCCAGGCCGGTACCCTCCAGCAGGATAATCATTGGCTCGATCAGGCCGAGTTTATCCCGTATGGGCATGGGGTCAATTCGATTACCGTCAAGCCTTATATTGAGATGAAGGCGGACAACGATTCGTCGCAAGAAATTAAGGTCGCCGTCAAGCAGACCCCGACCCCGAACAAGCCGCTCGTACTTGAGCAGAAGGGGAGTGGCCGTATCACGATTACGAATCTGGAAGTGAAGCAGGACAAGATCGTCGTTCATTTCCAGGCCAAGGACAGGGAACCAAGAGATTTTTATATTACCGATGATCGAGGCGTCAATTATTTTACGAATACGATTCAGAGCGATAACTTGAAGGAAAACAGCTTCATTAGCGAGTTGACCAATATGGAGGGGAAATCCCCTGCCGGGCGTACGCTAACCGTGAACATGGATAAGCATCACAGACAATATATCAAGGAGCTGGAGATGAAGATTAAGGTGAAATAAGTAAAATAGTCATTCCCTCGTCAGTAGCGACGGTGGGGATGTCTTTTTTATTTTGTTATTTTCAATGGTTTATCAGGTTAATTAACCGATGGTTATTTACCAATAAGGAGAGTAATGGTATTATTTATATAATTATACAGGGTCTGATTGGAATGAAAAATGCCCAAGGATTGGGAGAAGGTGATAAGATGGATTTTGAGCGAAGAAGCATTGGTGAAATCATACGCCTAAACCGGAAAAGACAAGAGCTCACTCTCGCTGAATTATCCGCTTTATCAGGGATCCCCAAGGGGACCATCTCTAAAATAGAGAGGGGAGAAACTCGCCATCCCGAACTGGACACGGTGTTGGCCATAACATCTTGTCTATCTATCTCTTATACCGAAGTGATTGCCCATTACGTTAATATGGAGAGGCGAGTGGATGTTTTACATCGGATATTGTTAGATATCATTGGCTTCCCCGACACTGCTGGTGCCATCGAAAAAGTGGCTCTGCGATTTCTCGAGTGCCAGGGCATAGATAGTTATGAACTTACCGGGAAACTATATGATATTACACTAACCATAGAAAATGTGGAAACTAGACTAGCTCTTTTCGAATTAATTTCTTCATTCGCACGAAATCACGGGATACAACCATTTGTCGCCAAATCGTTATTTCAGAAGTATCTTATTGAGCGCGAAGATTTTCGAAAACTTGACCTAACATTTCAGTCTGGAATATATATATTAAATTACATTAATTTCTTATCGATGGAGGAACGGGTGCTGCTCCACTTCAAATTAGGTTTCCATGCTTATGCTCTCCAATATTATGAGAAGTGCATAAACTTATGTTCATACGTAACTAAGGAAAGAGAGAGCGATAAATTAACAAAAGCACGTGCCTTGCTTCTCATATGTAATTCCTATTATTACTTAGGCGATTACTTTATGGCTGAGCAATACCTGGGGGAGTGCAAAAAGTTTCCTTTTGATGAAATTCAACAAAATATTAAGCTCAACGAGGCTGCAATACAGGGAAAGAAAGGAAACACGGACATTGCAATCATGAAACTTGAAGCTTGCTTGGAACAATCCTCTCCAAATTCTGCGATTCATATTATAAATGAACTTCTCGAACTATGCCTCCAGAGAAAAGACATCCACTCACTAGAAAAACTGATCGGTAAGGAAAGTCAGATTATAAATGTACCTTATAGCACACCCTTTAAGAAATCAGAATTGGCATTATATTTTAAATTAAAAGCTGGGTATTTGATATTGATTCAACAGTACGATAAGGCTATTGACTGTTACATAAGAAGTGCATTGATTTATTCTGAAATTAGAGCCTATAAAAGAGCTAATGATTGTTTTTATTCAATATTTTTGCAATTATCTAACAGGCCGGCAGAGAATTTACCTGTAATACGTCAATTAAAAGAGACATTTAATGCGCTTCGTATGATGTAAACTTTTTAAGGCGGTGATGAGTGTGCACCGAAGAATATTGAAAATTGGAGTGTTTTTGTGTGCAATACTGCTTATTAATTATTTTACACCCGTAGATGAGAAGATAAATATTTCGGAAATCAGAGTAGCGAGAAATGAACAAATAAAAATAACACAATTCAATAGTACTATCGGTGAACCTGGTGGTTGGTGAGACTAATAATTGTACTTCCAGAAAGTGTGGTTGAATTCGTAAGAATTCTTCCACACTTTTTGTCATAAATAGTTCAAAAATGTCGAAATGTTTTAAAGTCATTTAATTATAAAAAATTATAGAAACCTATATTAAATTGAGAACAGATTTAGAGTAATCAAAATTGAATTGGCTAAATTCCTTTATTTCGAATGAAAGGTGGGCCGGATTATTAAAAAACACTGTAATAAAGAATTATCTTTAGCTGAAAAGGAATTTTTAACTGAAAAAATTGAAGAACTCCGTCAGCGCTTAGTAAGAGAAGCTGCCAGTATGAATAGCTTGGATGATGAGTATATTGTCCGACTTAGCCAGGAATTGGATACATACATTTTGGAACATCAAAAGATGACTCATGCAAACCGTGAAATTAATGGAAAAAACAGAGATGTAAGTAAATAGCCATTCCCTCGTCAGTATAGACGGTGGGGATGGCGTTTCTATTTTGCCGCCGGAGCTGGACTGGCAGTTCTGCATGATGCTCTAGAGCGCTCCAATGATGGGATACGGGGGGGATTGCTGCAAATTTACAGAATTTTAACGCTGTCGGGGGCGAAATTGGGAAAATTCCTGCGCAGATGCAGGAATTGGCCCCTTTTATCGAAGTCTGAGCGGGAAGAAGGCGAAATTGATGCCGTTTTGCAGGATTCTTATTTTGGAGGAGCGGCGGGAGCGGAAATACTGCATTTTTACAGCTTTGCGGCGGTAGAGGTGAAGGTTGGAGGTGGGTAGTGGGCGGCCGTGGGAGGCGGGCGGAGGAAAGCAAGCGAACATAAGCGGCATAGCAATATTCCCGAAATGATAAAATCACCTTGCTGTCATTTTGCACAGGAGGTGATTTTGTTTCATTGTTTTATGAAACGAAATTCGCGTTTGTTTCCTGAAAACATATCAAAATCAGCGTAATTTTCATAAAATAAAAGAATTCAAGCCAATTTCGACATTTTCTCTTTTCAATTCGACAGAAATGTGGTTTAATATGAAACAAGCAATGTTTCATTTGTTTCAGTTATTGTTTCATAGGGTATCAGGGGGGATTTCGTGGCCAACATCAAGGATGTCGCAAAATTGGCTGGCGTATCTCCAGCAACGGTATCAAGAGTGTTATCGAACAAAGGCAATACCTCGGAAGCCGTGCGGGCCAGAGTCCAGATGGCGATTCGGAAGACGAACTATGTACGCCCCGGAGGCGCCAAGCCTCTCGTCCCGGGCAGCAGGACCATTTGCTTGACCATTGCCCGGAACTCGACCGATATTTTCGGGAACCCGTTCTTCGACAGCGTGCTGTACGGGGTATCGAGCACCGTCGAGCAGCATGGCATGGATTTGCAGCTGGCCGTGTTCCACAGTGTCGAGCGGCAGATCGAGAAATGCGTACAGCTGTACAAGCAGAACAAGGTCGACGGGCTTATTCTGACCGGGATCTTGTCCGCTGACAAGGATCGGCTGCTGCGGACCTTCCATGAGGAGCATATTCCGTTCGTCATGATCGGCCGCACGTTCCGCCATGACGTATTCTCCGTCCATAATGACAATCTGCGTGACGGATATATGGCTGCCCGGCATCTGATCGACGCCGGATACCGGAATCTTATCGTATTGACGCAGGATACGAAGCTCGATGTATTCGCGGCGAGAATATCCGGGTACAGACAGGCGGCGCAGCAGGGCGGACTGGACGCGGGCCCCGAACGCATCGTGCAGGTCGGCCCGGAAGAAGAGGATATTATGGATGCGCTGCAGCGTCTGCTTGACGAAGGCATCGCCGTCGACAGCGTCATTACGATGGACAGCGTCATGTCGCTCAGCGTATTGAAGTTCTGCCAATTGACCGGGCTGCGCGTTCCACAGGAAGTCGGGATTATCGGGTTCAATGACGCCCCTTATCTGGTCAAGGTATCGCCGACATTAAGCTGCGTGGAGATGAATGGGGCCAACCTGGGCGCGGAGGCCTTTCATTTGCTGAATGAGATTATGAATGAACCGCAGGCAATGAGTCTCAAAAAAAATGTGACGCTTCCATCCAAGCTGATGATTCGTCAATCGACTTCCAGATCGTCCTTCGAGGACAGATAGTGGGGGCGACTGCCGGCAACGCGCCGGGAAGAGGCGGGCACAGATGAGCCCAAGGACAGCGCGCAAGAACAGAGCCCAAGGACAGCGCTCAAGGGCAGCGCTTAAGGACAACTCTGCGGCAAGGAAGACAATACACTCGCAGAGCGGATTGCATGCGGTTCCATTATTACAGAGCAAGCAGGGAGAGACTATGGAGTTATTTCTTGTGCGGCATGGACAATCGGTCGGCAATACGCTGCCGGACCGCGATATGCCGGATTCGCCGCTAACCGAGCAGGGCCATGCGCAAGCCGCGCGTGTGGCGATATACTTGCGGGACCGAGGCATCAGCGCCATCTATTCCAGCCCGTTGATTCGGGCGATGCAGTCGGCGCAGCCGCTGGCAAGACTGCTCGGTCTGCCGATTCAGGTAATGACAGCGTTGTATGAAGTCAGGGAAGGCAGCCGGTTCGCCGGTCCTTCTCAGCAATTGTTATTGGAGATGGTCCCGGAAGCCGTATTCGAGGACACAATGGAGACGGATGGATGGGAATGCCCGGGCGGCGATTGCCCCGAGACCGTTATGCGGCGCGCGCAGGATGCGCTGCGGCAGCTTCGGGCGTGCGGCGAGGAGCGGATCGCGGTATTCTGTCACGGGAACTTCAATGAATATCTTCTTCGCGAAGCGCTCGGGATGGCTTCAGCGGCCCATATCCGGTTCCCCCAGGAAAATACGGGGGTGAACCATATCGTCTTCGGCGAGCATGCGACCAAGCTAATGAAGCTGAACGATACGGGGCATCTGCCGAAAGGGGCATTCGAACGGGCTGACCGGGCTGCCGCCAGCCCTCCGGGCGGATAAATGATTATTACAACACAGAGGAGAACATCAGCTATGCACTTATATGTCATTCGCCATGCACAATCGACCATGAATATTGGACAAGGAGGCGGACCGAACTGCAGTTTGTCGGAAGTGGGACGATGGCAAGCCGAGCAAATCCCTTCGTTTTTCGAGGAAATCCAACTGAACGCCATCTTCTGCAGTCCGCTGCGCAGAGTCATTCAGACCGCGACGCCCCTTGCCAAAGCGCAGGGTCTAGGTATTGTGCTCATACCGGAAATGTCCGAAATATTTAATGAGGAATGGAAGGACTACCGGGATTATGATTGGGAAGCCTGCCAACAGATTGTAGAGGAATTCCCGCATGCCCAATTCGTGGAGTACCAGGATATGGAGCGCAAGTGGTGGCCAACCTGGCCGGAGAATCACGCCATCGTCCGCAAGCGCGTGCAGAAGTTCGTCGACGCGAAGCTGACCGCTTATTACGGAACCGACGCGCATATTGCGGTATTCGGGCATGGCCAGACGACCGCGGATATGAAGCAGATCGTCAATCCCGGGGACATTCATCCCGTATATAACGCGGCGATCGTGCACTATGTTCTCGATTCGCAAGGCCAATGTGAGCGTGTATCGTTGCATAAAGACCATCTCGGTCAGCACGTATACGAATAAATGTCAACCATGATCTCAAGGGGGAACTAACGTATGGCTAAGAAAATGGTATTGCTGCTGCTCTCATTAACCGTCGTTCTGTCGCTTGCGGCCTGCGGGCCGAAGCGGGAGGCGGAACAGGCCAAGCCGAATACGGATACGGCCCAGCAACAAGAAGGGGAGATGCCGCCGAAGCCGGAGCATCTGAAAATCTGGGGTCCGGAAAATGAGCCGGAATTGAAATCGATGCGGGCGATTACGCAAAAATTTACGGAGAAGACGGGCATTGATGTGGAAGTGATTCCATTCAACCCGCGCGAACAGGCGAAAGCGTTCTCACTCGACGGACCGTCCGACCGCGGTCCTGACCTGTGGAGCGCTACCCATAACTCCATGGGCCGCAACGTGCTGCAAGGGCTGGCCGAGCCGTTCCAGATCAGCGAGGAGCAGATTAGCCAGTATTCGCCTGAGGCGATCCAGGCCGTCACGATTGACGGCAAAATCTACAATCTGCCCATGGTCGTCGAGACGACCGCCTTGTTCTACAACAAGGAGCTGATGCCGAAGGCGCCGGAAACATGGGAAGAACTAGAGAAATTTTCGCTGGAATTCACGGACGCGTCGAAGGATAAATACGGATTCTTGCTCGATGCGACGAATTTCTATTACGCCAACATGTTCCTGCAGGGCAATGGCGGTTATGTGTTCGGATATGACCCGGCTACGGGATACAACGTGGACGATATTGGCCTGAATAATGAAGGCGCTGTCCAAGGGGCAAATCTGATAAAGTCATGGTTCGAAAAAAAGCTGATTCCGGCATCGATTAACGGCGACGTCATCGACGGCTTGTTCAAAGAAGGAAAGGTTGCCGCTGTCGTCTCAGTACCGTCGTCGATTAAAAACTATGAATCGGCGCTGGGAGACAAGCTGGGCGCCGTGCCGCTGCCGAAGCTGGCCAACGGTCAACGCCCGCCTTCCTTCCTGGGCGTCAAAGGCCTGGTGCTGTCCCCATTCTCCAAAAATAAGGAGTGGGCAACCGAGCTGGCTTTGTTCATTACCAATGACGAGAACGGAGCGAGCCATTTCCAGACGGCCGGGGAAATTCCAGCGCGTCCGGGCATTTTAGAAAGCGATCTCATTACGAAGCATCCTTACTTCTCGGCGGTGGCCGAGCAGTCCAAATTCGCTACGCCAACGCCGAATAACCCGGAAATCTCCCAGACATGGGAGCCGATGAAAAATGCCCTTGTGTTCCTGGCCCAAGGGCAGGACGCCAAAGAGGTGCTGGATGAAGCGGTCGTTCAAATCAAAGAACAAATCGCGATCAACAACGCCAATAAGTAAGGAATGATTATCGGATTGGGGTGCGGGTCCGCATCCCCATCCGCTTGAATTCGCATTGCGGATGTCAACGAGGAGGCTTGATTAGATTGGGAGAACAACAGACACGAACCGACAAGCCGCAAATCAGTGCGCATAACCCGAAGTTGGCGATGCTGCTCTCCATTATCCCGGGGCTGGGGCAACTGTATAACCGGAGATATATCAAGGGTTCATTATTTTTGGTTTTATTTCTCTCATTTTTTATCGTGTTCGCTGATTTTTTGAACATTGGGTATTGGGGGCTCATGACGCTGGGGACGTTGGAAGGGGTTGACGACTCCCGCTCTTTGCTCATTCAAGGCATTATTTCGGTCATTTTGACCGTCTTCCTTCTTATCTTTTATTGGATCAACTTGACCGATGCGCGCAATGACGCCCAGAAAATCCGCGAAGGCTGGAAGATCACGACGATTCGCGAAGGCTTCAAGCAGGCGTGGGATAAAGGGGTTCCTTATCTGTTCGTCGGTCCCGGCATTTTCATGATTACGTTTGTGCTGATTTTGCCGCTCTTGTTCATGGTTTCCTTGGCATTTACGAATTACAATATTTACAATTCACCGCCCCGTTTCTTGCTCGATTGGGTAGGGTTTGAAAACTTTAAAAATATTTTTTCCGTTCCAATTTGGCGGAATACGTTTTTCTCCGTCCTGTCGTGGACGCTCGTATGGACATTCGTCGCGACGACGCTGCAGATTTCGCTGGCCTTGTTCTTGGCTGTAATCGTGAACGACAAGCGCGTCAAATTCAAGAAATTCATTCGAACGATGCTCATTCTGCCTTGGGCCGTTCCTTCCTTCGTATCCATTCTCGTGTTCGCCGCCATGTTCAATGATCAATTCGGTGCGGTGAACCGGCAAATTTTGGGGCCGTTGGGCCTGTCCATTCCTTGGATGTCCGATCCGCTATGGACAAAGGTAGCCATCATTATTATTCAAGTATGGCTCGGCTTCAGCTTCGTGTTCGCCTTGTTCACGGGGGTGCTCCAAAGCATATCAAACGACTGGTACGAGGCGGCGGAGGTCGACGGAGCGAGCAAGTGGCAAAGATTCCGCTACATTACGCTCCCGCATGTTCTGTTCGCGACCGCTCCGCTGCTCATTATGCAATATACGGGCAATTTCAACAACTTCAACCTGATCTACTTGTTCAACCAAGGCGGACCGCCAGTTCGCGGGCAGTCGGCCGGATCGACGGACATCGTCATTTCATGGGTGTACAAGCTGACCTTTGAAACGTTGAACTACAATATGGCGGCCGTTATCTCCATTATATTGGGTCTGATTGTGGCAACCGTCGCCTTTTTCCAATTCAGGAGAACCCGATCGTTCAAGGAGGAGGGCAGCGTCTGATGAGTACGAGATGGAAATCGAGATTGGAGCTCACCGGTATCTATGCATTCATTTTGTTCATGTTCATCGTGATCGTGTATCCGCTCGTATGGGCCTTGGGCGTCTCGCTAAATCCGGGCACCAGCTTATACAGCGCCAAGATTATTCCCGAGAACTGGTCGACGGAGCACTACTCCTGGCTGTTCTCCAGTCCGGACAGCGAATATATGCTGTGGTACAAAAATACGCTGATTGTCGCCAGCTGGAAGACGGTGCTCTCTCTGATCGTGACGACGTTCCTGGCGTATGCGTTCTCGCGCTATAACTTCAAAGGGCGCAAGCACGGCTTGTATGCGCTTCTGCTAATCAAGATGTTCCCGGTATTAATGGGGATGGTCGCCATTTATATTTTGCTGAACATTTTGGGTCTGCTCGATACGCTGGCCGGCTTGATTCTGGTCTATGTCGGATCGTCCATTCCAATGCACGCCTTTCTGATCAAAGGCTATTTCGATACAATTCCGCGGGATCTGGACGAGTCGGCGAAGATTGACGGCGCGGGCCACTTCCGGATTTTCTTCCAGATTATTTTACCGCTGGCGAAGCCGATACTGGCCGTGGTCGCCCTGTTCAATTTCATGACGCCGTTCATGGACTTCCTGCTGCCGCGGATCGTCATTCGCAGCTCGGAGAACTATACGCTCGCCGTCGGCTTGTTCAATCTGGTCAATCAGGAATTCAGCAACAACTTCACCCGGTTCGCAGCGGGCTCGATGCTTATCGCCATCCCGATTGCCGCGGTGTTCCTGTTCCTGCAGCGGTACCTCATTTCCGGGTTGACGGCGGGGGCGACGAAATCCTAGCGAAGCAGGCCAGTTTCAGAGTAGCGTAAGATTTTTTTCGTAAAAAGATAGAGATGAGAAAACAGGAGTGGCGAGGAGGGGAGATGCGATGACAAGCCCTTGGACGTTGGATCCGGCAAGCATATGCCTGCGGCTGCTTCTCTCGCTTGTGCTCGGGGGCATTATCGGCTTCGAGCGGGAGATGAATCAGCATGCCGCCGGATTCCGCACCAATATTTTGGTATGCATCGGCTCTTCGCTCATTATGCTGCTGTCCATCTATGGCTTCAACGCCTTCGTCGATGAACCGAATGTCCGGATGGATCCGGCCCGTCTGGCGGCGCAGGTCGTCAGCGGGATCGGATTCCTCGGCGCGGGAACGATTATTCGAACCGGTCTCTCCGTCAAAGGATTGACGACGGCCGCCACGCTCTGGGTGATGGCCGCGATTGGATTGGCGGTCGGCGCAGGATTCTATTTTCCGGCGATTTTGACATGCGGGCTCGTGTTTGTCTCCTTGCAGGTGTTGAACAAAATCGAGCTTCGTTATCTGGTAGCGAACAAGGCGCTGTCGGTGGAAGTGACTTCTTACGGAGGTCCGGAGACGCTCGGCACGATATCGAAGCAGCTGATGGCGGAGCGGGTGGAGATCCGGAACATGAATGTGGCCGATGCGGAGACGCCGGGTCCGATCGAGGGAGCCGCGCCCCCGCTGCAGATGACGATAACGGTTGTGCTGCCCAAAAAAAAGCCGATGAGCGATCTGGTTGAAGGGTTAAAAGCGATACCAGGCGTGACAGCAGTAAAAATAGAGTAACCATATGATGTGCGGAAAGTGAGAGGGTATCATGCAGACAAGTGAGACGATACATCCGGATAAATTGCACGGCGGGACGGTCGCGGCGAAGCGGAGCGGGATCGGCGCGATAAGCCGCGTGGAGGAACTGGACAGAGGATATCTCTGTATAGGGGACAGGGCGAATCTGGCGCTGTCCTTTCTCGATGAGCATCTGTTCCGCGTCAAGCTGACGTTCGATGCTTGTCCCGACTGGACGACAACGCCCGGCGTATTGCCGTGGGAGAAGACGATACAGCCCAGCCGGGAAGATACGGAGCGCGGCTTTCTTTTCACCACGAAGAAGCTGTCGGTGCGGATTGATGCCGAGGATGCTTCCATCACGGTAACCGATGCCGAAGGCAACGTCATCGGACGGCAGACATCGTTCAGCTGGGATGCGCGCGGCGCGGTGACGGGCTGCTTCGCGATGGACGAGCGCTCTCATTTTTATGGTCTGGGGGAAAAGACAAGTTATCTCGACAAGCGCGGAGAGAGCTATACGATGTGGAATACCGACGTGTATGCGCCGCATGTGCCGGAGATCGAGGCTTTATATCAGTCGATCCCGCTGCTGCTGCATGTCCATGATGGGGCAAGCTGCGGCATTTTTCTCGATAACCCGGGACGGACCACCTTCGATATGCGATCCCGCAGCGATCTCTTTGCCATTGAGAGCAAGACTGGGGATTACGATTACTACTTCATCTATGGTCCCGAATTGAAGCAGGTCATCTCCTGCTATACGGCATTGACCGGGCGGATGCAGATGCCGCCGAAGTGGGCGCTTGGCTACCACCAGTCGAAATACAGCTACAAAAGCGAAGAAGAAGTGCTGGCTCTGGCGCGCACCTTCCGCGACAAGCGCATACCATGCGACGTGATTCATCTCGATATTCATTATATGGACGAGTACCGCGTCTTCACCTTCGATAGCGATCGGTTCCCGCAGCCGCAGAACATGATTGCCGAATTAAAGAAAATGGGATTCCATATCGTCCCGATCGTCGACCCGGGGGTCAAGCAGGATCCGAAGTATCCGGTCTATCGCGAAGGGGTGCTGGAGGATCGCTTCTGCAAGAAGCTCGAAGGCGATGTGTACTTCGGCGATGTATGGCCGGGCCGAAGCGCCTTCCCGGACTTCACCAAGCAAGAGACGGCGGCCTGGTGGGGAGATCTGCACCGGTATTATACCGATATGGGCATCGCCGGCATCTGGAATGATATGAATGAACCGGCCGTGTTCAACGAATCGAAAACGATGGATCTCGACGTCGTGCACGACAATAACGGCAAGATGAAGACGCATGAGGAATGGCATAATCTGTACGGCATGCTGATGTCCAAGGCGACCTTCGAGGGGCTGCAGCGGCATCTTGAGGGCGAGCGCCCGTTCGTGCTGACGCGGGCGGGCTATAGCGGCATTCAGCGCTACGCGGCGGTCTGGACAGGCGATAACCGCAGCTTCTGGGAGCATATGGCGATGGCGATGCCGATGGTGCTCAATATGGGCTTGTCGGGCATTCCGTTCGCAGGTCCCGATATCGGCGGCTTCGCCCACCATACGAACAAGCAGCTGCTGATTCGATGGACGCAGATGGGCGCGCTGTTCCCCTTCTGCCGCAATCATAACGTCGGCGATTTCCTCGACCAGGAGCCGTGGGCGTTCGATCAAGAGACGGAAGATATCTGCCGCGCCTTCATCGGACTGCGGTATCAGCTGATGCCTTATCTCTATACGCTGTTCCATGAGGCGGCGCAGACGGGCATTCCGGTGATGCGGCCGCTGCTGCTGGAATATCCGGAGGATCAGCAGCTGTCTAATCTGTGCGATCAGTTCCTGCTGGGCCGCGATCTGCTCGTGGCGCCGATCTATCGGCCGGATACGGAGCACCGTACAGTCTATTTGCCGGAAGGCGAATGGTTCGATTACTGGACGGGCACGCCGTATACCGGCGGACAGCATCTGACGGTGCATGCCCCGCTGGATACGATGCCGCTGTTCGTTCGGGGCGGCGCGATCATTCCGCATGAGCCGCTGAAGCAGCATGCGGCCGATCAGACGGAAGCGTCATTATTGTTCCATCTGTACGGCGGGGCGCCGAACTCGTCCTATGTGCTGTATGAGGATGACGGCTTGACGTATGCCTATGAGAAGGGCGCTTATAATTTGCTTCGCGTGGAGGCGGAATGCACCGGCCGCGGCTTGAAGCTCGGCTACGAGTATGAGCGCAAGGAATATGAGCCGGCTCCCCGCAAGCTGTGCTTCTATCTTCATGGCCTCGATCCCGATGCGGTCACTATCGAAGGGCTTGAGCGGCTGGCGGCGAAGCCGGAGGACGATGCGGAAGGCTGGTACGTGGATGAGCGGTGCCATTGCGTCGTCATCGCGGTTCGGGACGACAAGAGCGAGCGGACAATCGAATTGAATTGGTAATGAGAAAGAGGGCGGTGTTTCCGCCCTCTTGTGGTATCATGTATGGGATGTGGAATATCTTCTTCGTTGGGTCGATTGGCGCACGATCAGCTCGGAAGGCAGCGTGACCGTCTTGTTCTTATTAATGCGCTCCGGGTCATCCATCAGCTCAATGAGCATCTCCAGCGCCTCCAGTCCAAGATGCTCCCCGCGAATGGTCGTGCAGCTGATCGATGGCGAGATCTTGTTAAGAAAGGCGGCATCGTTGAAGCCGATGATGCCGACATCCTCCGGCACGCGAAGATCGCGATCCCGGCAATATTTCAATACGCCGAGCGCCAATACGCTGTCTGCCGCGATAATGGCGTCGAAGGATCTGCCGCCAGAGCTGTATTCGTCGAGAGCGGCAATCATGTCTGCTTCTTCCGAGCCGCATAACACGACGCCGTCGTCTCCCGCCTCCAGGCCGTTGCTGTGCAAGGCCTGCTTGTACCCCCCGATCCGGTCGCGCACGACATCGATGTCCAGACTCTCGGTCAGGAACACGATCCGCCGGTACCCCTCGTCCAGCAAATGCTGGGCCGTGACATATCCGTCCCGGAAATTATCGCTATGAATGCAAAAAATATTGTGCTGCAGGCTGCGCCCGATCATGACGAACGGAATCGAATTCTGCTGCAGGCTCTGAATGAGCGAGCTTTTGTCCGCCGACATGACGCCGGATAAAATAAACCCGTCCACTCTCTTGTTCCGGTACAGCGTCAAGCATTTCTCAATTTGTTGATCGACAGAGCGAAAGGCGGAAATTTGCAAGTCATATCCGTATTTTTGAGTCGCGTTGGATAAACCAAGAAGCACATTGGAATAGTACGGATTTCCGAAAATTTCACTAGGTTCGCGCGCGATCGTATAGCAGATAGTGCGGGATTCGGCAGCCGGTGCATTCGGCTTCGCCTTGGGGCTGGGCACGTACCCGAGCTCCCGAATCGCTTTCTCTACTTTTTCATTCACTTCGGAGGATGTGTTTCCTTTGCCCGTAAGAACCCGCGATACGGTCGCCGGCGATACACCCGCTGCACGTGCTATATCTCTTACCGTTGGCAAGTCCCCGCCTCCTCTTCTACGGAATCATCATAGCTGCCATTCCTATTCTGGCTCATCATTTTATAATACGATGAAAGCGATCGGCAATTCAACATTGCAGCATAGAAAAAGCTGCCGTATGCGCAGGCGCGATACGAGCAGCTTGTTGATCTCATGATGTATTGCACGATGACGGAATTACTTGTGAAGCACTTTATCGACGAGGCCGTATTCGAGTGCTTCTTCAGCCGACATGAAGTAATCGCGATCGGTGTCTCTCTCGATCCGATCGAGCGGCTGGCCTGTGCGCTCCGCCAAAATATGATTCAGCTTGTCGCGCATCTTCAGAATGCGGCGGGCGCGAATCTCGATATCGGACGCTTGCCCTTCGGCTCCGCCCAGCGGCTGGTGAATCATTATCTCGCTGTTCGGCAGCGCGAACCGCTTGCCCTTCGCTCCGGCATTCAGCAGGAAGGCGCCCATCGACGCCGCCATGCCGACGCAGATCGTCGATACATCCGGCTTGATATGCTGCATCGTATCGTAAATGGCCATCCCTGCGGTAATGGAGCCGCCGGGGCTGTTGATGTACAGATGAATATCCTTGTCCGGATCATCGGCCTGCAGGAACAGCATTTGAGCGATGATCGAATTGGCTACCACATCGTTCACTTGGGAGCCGAGAAAAATAATGCGGTCCTTCAGCAATCTGGAATAAATGTCGTACGACCGTTCGCCTCGATTCGTCTGCTCGACAACTATAGGAACGTAACTCACGATAATCCCTCCTCAGCTTCAATAACATTAAATATTAACCAATTCACGGCCCCTTAAACACGATATGCATTCGCCGCGAATGACAAGAACCGTATCTTTATCATAGCGGATTGTCAGTCAAAAGTCAAAGATGGTCAAACTGTTTTTTTAGCTTTTTTTGAGCAACGATTCGGATGGATGCGTGTATCATTTTTTGCAGAGCGGGCCGAACGTTCAAAAAATGAGCATCAAAAAGTGAACGTTTCCGTGTCATCGAGGCGTGACCTACAATAGGTACACAAAGGAGGTGACGCCAATGTCAGCAGGAGCACCCTCATCTATCCGCGATCCTCGCGCCAGTGGGAGATGGAGCCGCATCGGGAGGACGCTGTGGAACGAAAAGTATTTATGGCTGATGGCTCTGCCCGGTCTGCTGTTCTTCGTCATTTATAAATATTTGCCGATGCTCGGAGTCGTAATCGCTTTCAAGGATTACAACATGATGCTCGGCATCTGGGACAGCAAGTGGGTCGGCTTGAAGCATTTCTACCGCATCTTCGAGAATCCGGATATCGGGCGCATTTTTCTGAACACCTTGATTATCAGCTTGTATCAGATTGTATTTGCCTTCACGATTCCGATATTTCTGGCGATTATGATCCATGAGGTAACGCAAAGGGCGTTCAAGCGGGTGCTGCAAACGGTCTTCTACATGCCGCACTTTCTGTCCTGGGTCGTCGTGGCGGGGATCTTCTATCTGATGTTCCAGAGCGATGGCGCCGTGAACAACATGCTGGTCGATATGGGAATGTCGAAAATCGATATTTTGTCCAATCCCGACAACTTCCGGTCCATGCTGGTGATGCAGGTCATATGGAAGGAATCCGGCTGGGGGACGATCATTTATTTGGCGGCGTTGTCCAGCATCGACGTCGAGCTGTATGAGGCGGCCAAGATGGACGGAGCCGGACGGCTGCGCCAGATCTGGAATATCACGCTGCCCGGCATCCGCAGCACGATCGTCGTCCTGTTCATCCTGCGGCTCGGCAG
The DNA here is from genome assembly GCF_945605565.1 of Paenibacillus dendritiformis. Taxonomy (NCBI): domain Bacteria; kingdom Bacillati; phylum Bacillota; class Bacilli; order Caryophanales; family Paenibacillaceae; genus Paenibacillus; species Paenibacillus dendritiformis. Next base: position 861,217 of record NZ_OX216966.1, read on the forward strand.
CGTGCTGGATGTCGGCTTCGAGCAGATCTTCCTCATGCTGAACCCTTCCGTGCGGGAAGTCGGGGAAGTCATCGAGACGTATGTCTACCAAGCGGGAGTCGTCAACGGCAACTTCAGCTTCTCGACCGCGGTCGGGCTGATGAAGGGCTTGATTGGGCTGATCCTGATCTACGGGGCCAACAAGCTGGCGAAGCGGATGGGGGAGCGTGGCGTATTCTAGGGCGGGTTGCCTCCATTGTTGTAAGTGCTTACATCGTAGAATGCCCATCATGATTCCACAATCAAAACGGGGGAGGATGTAATCATGCAATTCAAGGGGAAAAAAATCGTATCGCTCCTGGTGGCCTGTTCGATGGCTGTCGGCTTGCTGACGGCTTGCGGCAGCGGAGGGGGAACCAAGGAATCGAATGCCGGTGGAGGACAGAGCGCGGGGGACGAAGGCAAGAAGTACAGCTTCTCGGCCATGAATATCTTGTACGGCGCGGCGCCCCCGACGACGAATAGCTCAGGCATCAAGGCGATCGAGGAGCGGTATGGCATCGAATTCAAATATATTCCGGTCGCCGCGGGCGATTATGCGAACAAGATCGGCGTTACCGTCGCTTCGGGGGATATGCCGGATCTGATGCTGCTGGAGGATACGAACGCCAATTACTTCAGCTGGGCGGGGAACGGCATGTTCCTGCCGATCGAGGATTACATTAAGGATTACCCGAACCTGAGCAAGATTCCGCAGGAAATCTGGGACATGCTGACGTATGAAGGGCATATTTACGGCGTTCCGCGGCTGCGCGGGATTCCGTTCCAAACGATGGTGATTCGCCAGGACTGGCTCGACAAGCTGGGCTTGAAGATGCCGACCACCTACGATGAGCTGTATAATGTGATGAAGGCGTTCGCCGAGAACGATCCGGACGGCAACGGCAAGAAGGACACGTACGGATTCGCCCTGGACGGCAACTTCAGCGGGTTCAACGGACTGTTCGGCTCGTACCGGGCGCTCCGGTTCGGCTGGTTCGAGGATGGCCAGGGCGGGATTACGCACGGATACTTGATGCCGAACGCGAAGGAGGCGGTGGCCTTCCTGGCGCGAGGCTACAAGGAGGGGCTCTTCAGCCCGGATTATACGATTAAGAAGGGCACGCAGACCAGCGAGGACTTTCAGACCGGCAAAGCGGGCATTATCGGCAACTGGACGTATACCGCCTTCACGAAGAGCTGGTTCGACAAAGCGTATAGCGTCAACAAAGATTTCCGCGTCGCCCCGATTCCACCGCTAACGGCCCCGGACGGCTACAGGGGTTATGGCAAGTATCACGGCTTCTACGGGTTCTTCGTGATGCCGGCCAGCCTGGGCAAGGACGAGGGCAAGGTGAAGAAGCTGCTCTCCATCCTGGACGATCAGATCGGCGACGAAGGCGCCGAGTTCATGAAATGGGGCGTGGAGAACGAGCATTTCAAAGTAGAGAACGGCGAAAAAGTCCTGACGGACAAAGGCTTGACCGAAGGTACGGGCAAGTATTTGCTGACGAACCATGCGGCCGAAGGAGAATGGATCTACAACCCGGACGATACGGAGGAACTGAAGAAAATGAAGGACGAATCGTTCAAGGTAGCCATGGAAGGCGAGCCGTACAGCGATCAGTCGGTCGGCTTGTTCTCGCCGACATACAGTGAAAAAGGGAAAGAGCTTGACCAGTACTTGACGGACCAAGTGAATAAGATCATTCTTGGCGAACGTCCGGTGGACGATTACGACAAGGTGATTCAAGAGTGGAAGGACAGAGGCGGCGAGCAGGTCGTCAAGGAGTTCAACGAGGCGTACCAGAAGCGGAAGAACGGCTGACGGTTCAGCCGGCGCTGTTGTAGTTCCGAAGCCGCCATGCGCCGTCGCGATTCGCGGCTCGCGTGCGCTGGCTGGGGTGGGCTGCGCGGTTCGCCGCTGGTGTTCGCTGGCTGGGGTGGGCTGCCGCGGTTCGCCGCTGGCGTACGCTGGCTGGCGTGGGCAGCGCGGTTCGCGGCCGACGTTAGCTGGCTGGCGTGGGCAGCGCGGTTCGCGGCCGACGTTAGCTGGCTGGCGTTCGCGGCGCGAAGGCGCAGGCCCGTATCCTGAGGCGTATGCCCTGAGGCACGTATCCGCAGGCGAACTCCACAGGGAGCGTGGCCACAAGTGCATGACCGCAGTTGCGCAGCTATCAAGCGCATGGCGGCATGAAAGGAGTGAACATCTGTGTTAATGCGCGCAAGAAGCGGGGATCGGTGGTTCAACTTCATTAATGTAACGCTGCTCATCGTTTTGGCGGTCATTACGATCGTGCCTATCATTCACGTCTTCGCGATGTCGTTCGCCACGACGGAGGAGTCGCTGTCCGGCCGGTTCATCCTCTGGCCGTCGACATGGACGACCGAGGCTTACCGCTATATTTTCGATACGGGCGTCTTCTTCCTGTCATTGAAAAATACGGTGTGGCTGACGGTCGTCGGCACGTTCATCAACGTGATTCTGACGGCGCTGCTGGCTTATGTATGCTCCCGGCCGCAATTCAGCGCCCGGCGGGTCATCATGTTCCTGGTGCTGTTCACGATGCTGTTCGGCGGCGGCATGATCCCGACCTATCTGGTCGTGAAGGGGACCGGGCTCATCAACTCGCTGTGGGCGCTCATCCTTCCCGGGGCCATCTCCGCCTTCAATATGCTCGTGATGCGTGATTTCTTCGAATCGCTCCCGGAGAGCGTCATTGAATCGGCGCGCATCGACGGATGCGGGGATTTGCGGATATTGGGCCATATCGTCTTCCCGCTGTCCCTGCCCATCCTGGCAACATTCACCTTGTTCTATGCGGTGGGCAACTGGAATCAATACTTCTCGGCGATTCTGTACTTGAACGATCCGGATAAATGGCCGCTGCAAATCTTGCTCCGGCAAGTCGTGCTGATCGGACAGGCGGATATTTTCACCAACCTCGATCCGAACGTGCCCCTCCCACCATCGGTCTCGATACAGATGGCGACAGTGGTGCTCGCCTCGTTCCCGATCGTCGTGCTCTATCCGTTCCTGCAGCGCTATTTCGTGCAGGGACTGACGCTCGGCGCTGTGAAGGGCTAGAGCCATTGCAGCAGGCGTTCCGAGCCTGCTGCTTTTTGGCGTGATCGGGTACGCCGCGCATGGCGGGGGCGGGAGTTACCCTGCATCCCCCGCCAGATGCGGGCTACACCCCGATGATGCTCGGGCTCGCATTAGGTCGGTCCGCTGCGCGAGTACCTCTCATGCCGCCATTCTGCCGCATTTGACGAACCAATCCTGCATAGATGCAGCATTTTATCTCTTTTACGGGCAAATTTGCTAATATTCCTGCAAATATACAGGATTTTGCTCACATATTCCGAGTTTGACCTATCTAGAGCTGAAATTAATGTATTTTTGCAGGATTCACTTTGGCGAAAAGAGGCTTCGGTGGAAATCCTGCACTTTTGCAGTATTGATGGGCGCTAGGCCGGAAAGTGTATCTCAATTAGTGCGGCATCCGACCGGTATCACAGCATGAGGCGGCGTAAGGCCGGTCTCGCAGAAATCAGGAGCCTACCCAGACCGGAATGGCAGCTAAGATCAGCCGTTAGACCGGAGCTTCAGCAATCATAATCCGTTAAGATACGGCAGACTACCGACGAATGCTGCCCGCACTAAGGGCGGCGAGAACCGGGAGCCGTTGCTTCCTCTAGCGGCCGCATAGAACTGCCTAGCGGCTTATTCCTGTTCGGACATCTGCTTGCGGTATTGTCCCGGCGTCGTTCCGGTCGTCTTTTTGAACGTGCGGATGAAGTTCTGCACCGACGTGTAGCGCAGCTTGGCGGCGATATCCTGAATGCGCATATCGGTATGAAGCAGCATGTCCTTCGCCTTTTCGATGCGGTACGTAATGACGTAGTCCACGAAGTTGCAGCCGGTATGCTTCTTGAACAAACGGCTGACCTGGAACGTGTTCAGGCCGATGGCGTCGGCGCAGTGCTGCAGCGAGATGTCCTGATCATAATGGTCATGGATATAGGCGATGACACGCTCGATCCGTTCCGTATGCTTCGGATGGGCCTGCTCGTCCAGCAGCGTTTTGAGCCGTCCGAACACCTCGATCAGGAAGAAGGCTTCCACATCGCCGAGCGTCTGCTGGGCGGACAGGGCGCTGAGCAGCATGCGCTGCAGCTCCGGCGCGAACTCCATCCCGTGATGGTGTTCCATGCAGCGCAGCATCGAGCCGAGCAGCTGGGAGAAGAAGCCGTGCACCGAATCGACGGAGAAGATAGCGCCTTCCTTCAGCCCCTCCATCAGATGGATGAACTCGGTCCGGGCTGGTTCGAGCTTCGCGGCCTTCAGGCTATCCAAGATTTTGTACGTCGATTCGGTGATGTCCTCCAGTTGGAAGCTGAGCGCCGGGTCCAGCTCATGGATGAAGATGGCCTGATCCTCATTCAGCACGAACCGATAGCGCGAAGCTTGCTCGGCCTGGCGGTAGGCATCGGGCAGTCCGCCGAGCCCTTGCAGCGAGTAGGAGACGGAGAGCGTCACCGTCAGCTGCAAATAGGTCTCGATCGCATGGAGCAGATCGGCGCTCGCCTGCTTCAATTGATCCGGCTCGAGCGGCTCGGAATGGGAGATGAAGACGGCCAGCTGCCCTGGCTTCATCATGAGCGAATACGCTTGGCCGTACCGTTCGGCCAGTTCCAGCGCCATGTTCTCGACCGCGAAATAGAGCAGGTACTGATCGTCATGCGGGTACTTCGCATGCAGCTTCCAAGGATCGAAGGCAAGCAGCATGATGGCGATATAGGAGGCGCTGCTGCCGTACTGGATGTCTGTCCGCGCTTCATGCTCCTGGATGCTGCCAAGCAAATATTGATGCAGCGTGTGCTGCTCCATTTTGTCGCGATAGCGGCTCAGGCTGCTCTCGAGCTGCCGGTTCTCGTAGATCATCGATTTGATCGCGTGATGCACCTGCTCGATTTCATTGTCGTTGTCCTGGCCGTTCCACTGCTTGGATGAGCGGAGCGGCTGGATCGCCTGGGTCAGCTTCCTTACAGGACGGTACAGGCTGGTCGCTGCGCGCAGCGAGAGCAGGGCGGCGACGGCCACGAAGGTTAATGAAATGCCGAGGGTCAATCCTTGCACCCGGTCCGCGCTTCGGTTCAGCTCGTCTTCCGCGATGGCGGATATGTAGTACCAGTCCTGATTCCGGGAGGGCAGGACGCTCAGCACGGAGTCGACCCCGTTCAACCGGGTCCGAATCTGGGCGAGCGGTTCGGCGTTCTTGATTAACTCCAGGTTGTCCGCGCTAATCGTGCGCCCAATCTGATTGCGATCGGTGTCGAGCATAATCTGGCCCTGGCCGTTCACGGCGAACAGGGAGAGGGTGGAGTAGCTGTTTTTCGCTGACATCTGGTTGCCGAGCGTATCGGCGTCAAGGTAAGCGATGATCGCGCCGGAGATGGATTTTCGTTCGGTTGAGTCTTCGGCGATGGGCCGGATCAACGTCAGTACGTTCCGGTCAATGCGATGATTAGCCGGAATGCTGGTGCGAGTATCGATCCAGACGCCTTGCAGCGAAATATGTCTCGCCCGGTCCAGGGCGAGCGGATCGCGGAACTCTTCCTCGGTCAGCAAATGATTGTCCGAGGTCAGGATGCGTTCGGATTGGAAGGAATAGAAGTCGAGCTCGACGACATGCTCCATGCCGCTGCGGATATTGACGAGCACATTCTGCAGCTGGCGGACAACTTCGGGATGGCGCGGCGACAGCTCTTTCATGGCGAATTGGGCCAGAATGCCGGGATAGGCGCGCTTGTCGGAATACGTATATTGAAGAAGCAGCTCATCTATCTTCTTGATCTGATCGTTCATTTTGCTCTGGGCGTGCTGGAGCAGCGTCGTGTTGTACAGGGTGGCCTGCTCCCGGATGGTGGAGGTCAGGACGTTCGAGATTGTCAGACCGAGCACGAGCACGGGGATGGTCGCCAACAGCAGCATGGAGATGAGCATCTTTTGTTTATGGCGGACCGGACGCAGCAGATGGGAGAACTTGTGAGTCTTGGCAGCTAGCAAGGGGCGGTGCCTCCTAACATTTTCAAAATGTCGGGGTAAATATGTTCTAGTATAGCACAAATGAAAGCGCTAACGTTCAGATTCGGAAGCAACACGGCAAAAGAAAGGGAGGCTGTTAATTATGCTGACAGAAAAGTATGGTCCGGACGTGATCGGAACGGCGCTTGCTCCAATCCATGTCTATGAACCGGTACCGGCCGCTGCGCGGCGGGACGCTTGGCTGGCGTTGGACGATGGAGTCCGGTCGTTCTGGATTCGTGAGGCAGAGGCCTGCCTCGGCATGGAGTGGCCTGCGCTGCCGGCCACCTTGTATATGGATTATGTCCGGACGGGGGACCGATCGCGGTATCAGGAGCCCTATTTCGCGCGCCGCAAGGCATTGGTCCGTCTCGTAATGGCCGAATGCATGGAATACGAGGGACGCTTCCTGGATGATATCGTGAACGGCATCTGGGCCATGTGCGAGGAGAGCACCTGGTGCTGGCCGGCTCATCTGAACGGGGTCAGCCGCGTGAAGAGCAAATCGCTTCCCGATATCGATCGGCCGGTCTTCGACCTCGGCGCCGGGGAGACGGCAGCTATGCTGGCTTGGTCATATTATGTGCTGCGGGGAGCGCTGGATGAGCATTGCCCTCCGCTGGGCACGCGCCTTCGCCGAGAGCTGCAGACGCGCATCCTCGATTCGTATGAACGGGAGGACGGCTACTGGTGGATGTCTTTCCAGCCGGATCTCCTGATCAACAACTGGAATCCATGGTGCAATGCCAACTGCCTGGCCGTGCTGCTGCTCACCGAGGAGAAGGCGGAGCGCCGCGCTGCTCTCGTTTACAAGGCGCTTCGCAGCCTCGACCGCTTCATCGCTTCCTATGAAGAGGATGGCGGCTGTGATGAAGGACCCGCTTACTGGGTGCGGGCCGCTGCTTCGCTGTATGATGCCCTGCAGCTGCTGCATGCCGCCACGGGCGGCGCGATTGACGTATTCGCCGAGCCGAAAATCCGCAATATGGCCGCTTACATTCTCCATATGCACATCGGAGGGGATGCGTATGTCAACTTCGCCGATTCGGCAGCGAGAATCCCCGTGCCCGCCGGCCTGATCGCCCGCTTCGGCCAGGCGGTCGGAGATGCCCGGCTGGAGGATTTCGGGCGGCATGTCTACCGCCGGCAGGGAGGGCATCGCTATTGGGAGGGCGAGGAGCTTCCGAGCCTGCAGCGGATGCTCTTCGACCTGTTCGCGCTGCCGGATATGGAAGGGGCGGCAGCGGAGCCCCCGGCGCTGCCGCTCGATCGATGGATGCCGGGCGTGGAAGTGATGGTGGCGCGGGAGCGGGGCGACGGCCGCGGCTGGTTCCTTGCCGCGAAGGGCGGCCATAACGAAGAGAGCCACAACCATAATGACATCGGCAGCTTCATCGTCTATGCCGATCAATGCCCGTTGTGGATCGACGCCGGCGTCGGCACCTACACGGCAAAGACGTTCAGCCCGGAACGGTATTCGATCTGGACGATGCAGTCCGGGTATCACAACGTTCCGACTGTGAACGGGACGGAGCAAGCGGCTGGCCGCACTTTCCGGTCGGGTGAAGTTCGTCATGAAGCGGAAGTCGGACTGTCGCGTCTGACAGTCGACATCGCGCCGGCCTATCCTGCCGCGTCCGGCATTTGCCGGTGGACGCGGACCTTTACGCTGCTGCGGGAGCCGGCGGGGGGAAGCAGGCAAGGCGGGAGTGGCTCCGCTTCCCGCATCATTGTGGAAGAGGCGGTGCAGTTGGAGGCGCCGAGCAGCGATGTGGCGCTGAACTGGATGTGCGCCTATGAGCCGCGCTTCGAGTCCGGCCGCGTCGTCTTGGTTGACGAAGCCGGGGTCCCGAAGGCCTGCATGTCGTATGACGAGACGCTGTGGAATACCCGAGTGGAGCCGATCGCGCTGGAGGACGAGCGGCTGTGTGCCGCATGGGGCGGCAGGATCTATCGGGTTCGCCTGACGGCAAAGCGGCCGATTCATGAGGACAGCTGGCGGTTTGTGCTTGATAAGCAGTAGGCCGGAGAAGCCGGGCTGCACGCAAGCGAACGGAATCCGTTGGAAGGAGCTCGCTTCTAAAATAGCAAAAAAGACGGCCGCTCAGCCGTCTCAGACTGTCGACAAAGTCCTGTCGACGGTCTTTTTTTCTTAGGAAGGGCGGGGCCGGGGAAGGCAGGAGAGAGTAGGTTAGGGCACAAGCTGGTCCCTAGGTGAAGCTAGATGGTCTGCGCATGAAGGAAGCTAGTCCCCATATGAAATTGCTGCACAGGCGCAGCATTTTTAACCTCAAGAGGCTAAATTCCGAGAAAATCCTGCAAAATTACATTATTTCGCCATTTTGAACGCTATTTATGCCTTTCCGTAGGGTAATTGCTGTATTATTGCAGCAATCTTATTTTCGCCACCTCGTGTCAATGAAATTGCTGCATTTTTGCAGCTTTAGTGGAGCAGGTGACTAGCGTGGAGGGGAGATAATGCAGCTTTAGTGAAGCAGGTGACTAGAGTGGCGGGAGATAATGCAGCTTTAGTGGGTGGATGACTAGAGCGGCGGGATTAACGAAGCTTAGAAGCATGGTATTCGGTGGACGACCTTACGCGGGTTAAAAAGAATGTCTGCGCAAGCAATGCTTGTTTTTGCCGCCATGAACCTCAAAAAAATGGCGACCTGGCTCTGGAAGACCGGTCGCCTCTCCTAAGTTCTCTTTCGTATTTGTAAATATGGAAAAAACGTAAAAAACTCCCGCGACTGCAGCATGCAATATTCGCGGGAGTTGGTCATCAATCTGAGACGGCCGCTCGGCCGTCTTTCCTCTTTTCAGAGAAAACGAAAAAACATCCGTCCCCGGCTCCCTATGCGGAAGGAGCGGTTCAAGATGTTCTAAATGTCTGTAGGCTATTCGTTAAATATGTCGCTTCATATCAAAGGCATCATCAAGATGCTTATGGCGCGCCCGCAAGGAATCGAACCTTGATCTCAGGCTCCGGAGGCCTACGTCATATCCATTGGACCACGGGCGCACAATCAGAAGACGCAAAATTTATTATAGTGGATAGGCCGCCGGAATGCAAGAGTAAAATAAATGAAATGAATAAGACCTGATAAAGACAGGCAACGCACGCACCAGAACTCCGCTCAGGTTGTCAGGCGGAGTCCGATGATGCCGACCACGATCAGCGCCAGGAAGAAAAACTGCTTCCGCGTGTATTGCTCCTTGAACCAGAACAAGCTGACGAGCGTAATTCCGACCGCTCCGACACCGGCCCAGACCGCATACGCGACCCCGGAAGGGATGACGCTCATCGCGTGAGTCAACAAATAAATGGAGGCGACGAGACCGAGCGTTATAATGACAAGCGGCGTCTTTTTCTTGAAGCCATCGGCATACTTCATCGCGATGACTGAGATGATCTCCTCGAGTCCGGACAAGATTAGATAGAACCAGGCCATTAGGACTCTCTCCTTTCGCTGTTCCCGCTATCCTCGCGGTTCCCGCTATCCTCGCGGTTCGGGGTTGACAGCTTCATGCCGATGATACCGGTCAGCAGCACGAGCAGGAACGTAATCTGCAGCCCGTTGAACGCTTCCCCTAAATAGATGCTGGCCACATAGGTGCCGATCGTGCCGATGCCGACGAACACGGTATAGGCGATGGCGACGTTCAGCTTCCGATAGGACTGGATAAGCAATAGGTAACTGACCGTAATGAGAAGGATGACGCCGATCCATTCCCATGTCGTTGATGCGTACTTCAGGCCGGAAGCCCACACAATCTCCATTAAGGCGGCGACAAGTACAAGCAGCCAAGCCATAATAAAACCTCCTGTTGTCTTACATGATGCCAATGCAGCAGGCCATTCATGCCTGAGAATGGTTTACTGCACGTAAAATGAATGATTGTCATTCATTTTACACGATCATTGATTTTTCGTAAAGGCCATTCCCGAATCTATGCGGTCTCCGGCCGGATCTGGGACTTGTTTTGTCCAAAAGGAGCCGCAAATGGGTAAGGATAGGATAGGCGGAGAATATAAACGGGCCTCTGCTGGGCAATACAATGAATAAGTTATTCTTTCCTTGCCCATTATAGAGGCGGGATACTTGCAAGTTGAACGATTATTCGATAGAATAATGGTGGGACACAAATCGTTGCGATGGGACGTTTTTGGTCCAATGGTTGGTTACGGAGCAGGAGTGGAGAGAAATGCGTGATTGGTTACAATTACAAAAGCGACTGCTGCCCGAACTCATCGAACTGTTGAAGAAGCGTTACACCATCCTGCATCAGATCATGTTGTCCGATTGTATTGGCAGGAGGACGCTCGCGACGTCATTGCAGATGACCGAGCGCGTGCTGCGGGCGGAGACGGACCTGCTGAAGGCGCAGGGCCTGATCGAGATCGACAGCATGGGCATGCGCATCAGCGAGGAAGGCAGGCAGCTTGTCCGCCAGTTGGAGCCCTTGATGGGCGAACTGCTCGGCATGCGCCATCTGGAGGAGAGTCTCCGGCAAGCCTTCGGACTGACTCAGGTCATCGTCGTGCCCGGCGATTCGGATATATCGCCCGCCGTGAAGGATGAATTGGGCACGGCAGTATGCAGCGCTCTCAGCAGCGTCATGGGCAAGGAAGATGTTGTCGCGGTGACCGGCGGCTCCACATTGGCTGCGGTGGCAGATCAATTGACGAGCGCCACACCATGGAAGGGCAACTGGTTCGTACCGGCCCGAGGAGGATTGGGAGAGAGCCTGGAATACCAGGCGAATACGATTGCCTCGACGATGGCCAAGCGCGTAGGAGCTCAATACCGGCTGCTTCATGTACCCGATCAATTGAGCGAAGAAGCGTACCAATCGTTGAAGCAAGAGCCCAATATTCAGGAGATTCTGCGGGTTATCCGGCAAGCGCGCATCGTCGTGCATGGCATCGGAGACGCCCAAGTGATGGCTGCGCGCCGGAAGGTAGACGAAGCCACACGGGAAGAATTGAAGCGCCAGGGAGCTGTCGCCGAAGCGCTGGGGTATTACTTCGACCGGGATGGCCGCGTCGTACATACGATGTTGTCTCTGGGCTTGCGCCTGGAGGACATTACGCGTACCGAAGTGGTAATCGCCGTCGCAGGCGGGAAGAGCAAGGGCGAAGCCATTGCCGCCGTGCTGCGCCACGGGCATGAAGACATTCTGGTCATCGATGAAGCGGCAGCGGTTGAAGTGTTGAAGCATAGTGGTCTCGATGTGCCTACGGGCCGTCTTGAGCAATAAAAATCAAATCTACTTAGGAAATGGGAGGAATCATCATGGTGAAAGTGGGTATTAACGGCTTTGGTCGAATTGGTCGTAACGTGTTCCGTGCAGCTCTGGGCAATCCGGAAGTCGAAATTGTCGCAATCAACGATCTGACAGACGTCAAAACTCTGGCTCATCTGTTGAAATATGACACGACTCACGGCAAACTGGACGCTACGGTAGAAGCCAAAGAAGGCGCGCTTGTCGTTAACGGCAAAGAAGTGAAAGTCTTCGCTGAGCGCAACCCTGAGAACCTGCCATGGGGCGCTAACGGCGTTGAAATCGTTGTTGAATCGACGGGTATCTTCACAGCGAAAGACAAAGCTGAAATGCACTTGAAAGGCGGCGCGAAGAAAGTTATCATCTCCGCACCAGCTACGAACGAAGATATCACGATCGTTATGGGCGTTAACGAAGATAAATACGATGCTGCTAACCACACCATCATTTCGAACGCTTCCTGCACAACGAACTGCTTGGCTCCATTCGCGAAAGTGTTGAACGACAAGTTCGGCATCGTGAAAGGCATGATGACGACCGTTCACTCTTACACCAATGACCAAAACGTTCTTGACCTGCCGCACAAAGACATGCGTCGTGCTCGCGCAGCTGCCGAGAATATCATTCCTTCCACTACAGGCGCTGCAAAAGCGGTTAGCTTGGTATTGCCTGAGCTGAAAGGCAAATTGAACGGTATGGCTATGCGCGTTCCTACGCCTAACGTATCCGTAACGGACCTGGTCGTTGAACTGTCCAAAAACGTAACGGTTGAAGAAGTGAACGGTGCCCTCAAAGAAGCGGCTAACGGCCCGCTGAAAGGCATCATGAACTATTCCGAAGAGCCGCTCGTATCCAGCGACTACAACAGCGACCCAGCTTCTTCCACAATCGACGCGCTGTCGACGATGGTTGTAGGCGACAATATGGTAAAAGTCGTATCCTGGTATGACAACGAGTGGGGCTACTCCAACCGCGTTGTTGACCTGGTAGCTTTTATCGCAAAAAAAGGCCTGTAATCGCATAGCATTGACAATCAAAGAGGAGTAACCGCAAAGGGCTCCTCTTTGATCCATGCATACGTGCGCGTACGGCATATCGAGAACCTGACCGAACAGATACAAGAACGAATAGAGAAGCCGGATATGAACATAAAGATCCGGCCGAACGATAGATAGAGACGCTCCTGCAGGCCCATTCGTGGACTTGGAGCAGGGCGGCAGGGCTGGAGAGAGCCCGTGAACGATTCCGTAAGGAATACGAACCGAACCGTACAAGATATAAAATAGATAGAGCCGGATTAGACTTAGAAAGAGACGGCATCGAAAGATATACAGAACGAATACAGAACGAATATAGAGCGAAGCTGCCGCGGCAGCACCGCATACCGGACAGAGAACAGAACCGTATGGAGCCGATGAACGCAAGCTTCTCGAAGAGAGGCCCGTTCATGCGAGTGATAGGAGGAACGCGAGATGAACAAGAAAAGCGTGCGTGACATCGACGTAAAAGGCAAGCGCGTATTTGTGCGGGTAGACTTCAACGTGCCGCTGGAAGACGGCAAGATTACCGATGATACCCGGATTCGCGAGACATTGCCTACGATTCAGTATTTGGCGGAGCAAGGCGCCAAGATTATTTTGGCGAGCCACCTGGGACGTCCGAAAGGCGAGGTGGTCGAGTCGATGCGTCTGACGCCTGCGGCGAATCGTCTGAGCGAGCTGCTCGGCAAGCCGGTCAAGAAGCTGGACGAATCGATCGGCGAGCAGGTGCAAGCGGAGATCAACCGCATGAACGACGGCGACATTGTCGTACTGGAGAACGTTCGCTTCCACAAAGGCGAAGAGAAGAACGATCCGGAACTGGCAAAGGCGTTCGCAGCGCTTGCGGACGTGTATGTGAATGACGCTTTCGGTGCCGCGCACCGGGCGCATGCTTCGACCGAAGGCATCGCGCATCATCTGCCAGCCGTATCCGGCCTGCTGATGGAGAAGGAACTGTCGGTATTGGGCAAAGCGTTGTCCAATCCGGAACGTCCGTTCACTTCGATTATCGGCGGCTCCAAAGTCAAAGACAAAATCGACGTCATCAACAAAATGCTGGAAATCTCGGACAACGTCATTATCGGCGGCGGTCTGGCTTACACGTTCTTCAAGGCACAAGGCTATGAGATCGGCCAATCGCTGTGCGACAACGAGAAGCTCGATGTCGCGCTTGGCTTCATCGAGAAGGCGAAGCAGCTCGGCAAGAATTTCTACCTGCCTGTCGATATCGTCGTATCGGATGACTTCAGCGCGGATGCCAATACGAAGGTGGTCTCCATCGACGAGATTCCTGCTGATTGGGAAGGCATCGACATCGGGCCGAAGACACGCGAAATCTATGCGGATGTCATCAAAAACTCCAAGTTGATCGTATGGAACGGACCAATGGGCGTGTTCGAGATCGAACCGTTCTCTCACGGAACGCGCGCGGTCGCCCAGGCTTGCGCAGAGACCGAAGGTTATACGGTCATCGGCGGCGGCGATTCCGCGGCAGCGGTAGAGAAATTCCATCTGAAAGACAAGATGGACCATATCTCGACCGGCGGCGGCGCGTCCCTCGAATTCATGGAAGGCAAGCAATTGCCTGGCGTAGTGGCATTGAACGATAAGTAAGGAAGTGAAGCGGCAGCGGCGTTCCCGCCGCTTCTGCTGTGCAGAAGGAGTTGAGCTTGCGTGAGACAACCGATTATTGCAGGGAACTGGAAAATGTTCAAAACGGTTCCGGAAGCCGTCGCTTTCATTCAAGACGTGAAAGGGAAGGCGGAAGTAGAAGGCGTAGAAAGCGTCATCTGCGCACCGTTCACGAACTTGCCGGCTTTGGTGGAAGCGTCGAAGGGCACATCCATCAAGATTGGCGCGCAGAACCTTCATTTTGAAGATTCCGGCGCATTCACCGGGGAGATCAGCGGCGCGATGCTGAAAGACCTCGGCGTAGAATATGTCATTATCGGTCACTCCGAGCGCCGCGCGTACTTCGCGGAGACGGACGAGATCGTGAACAAAAAAATGCATGCCGCATTCCGGCATGGCCTGACGCCTATCGTCTGCGTCGGCGAGTCGCTGGAAGAGCGCGAAGCCGGCAAGACGAACGACGTGTGCAAAGTGCAGACGGAAGCGGCGTTCCAAGGTCTGTCCGCCGAGCAGGCGAAGACCGTCGTCATCGCTTACGAGCCAATATGGGCGATCGGCACGGGCAAATCTTCGACGGCTCAAGATGCGAATGACTCGATCAGTTACATCCGCAGCGTCGTCGCCGGCTTGTACAATGAGGAAGTGGCGCAAGCGGTCCGCATTCAATACGGCGGAAGCGTGAAGCCAGAGAATGTTCGCGAATATATGGGAGCAAGCGATATTGACGGCGCATTGGTAGGCGGCGCCAGCTTGCAGCCGGGTTCGTACATTCAACTGGTGGAAGGGGCGAAGTAAGATGTCTGCACCTAGACCTGTAGCTCTGATTATTATGGACGGCTTCGGACTGCGCAACGTAACGGAAGGCAATGCTGTCGCGCAGGCGAAGAAGCCGAATTACGATCGTTATATGAATACGTACCCGCATACGACTCTTACCGCCTGCGGTGAAGCGGTCGGTCTGCCGGAAGGCCAGATGGGCAACTCTGAGGTCGGCCATCTGAACATCGGCGCGGGCCGCATCGTGTATCAAGATCTGACCCGGATTACGAAATCGATTCGCGAAGGGGATTTCTTCGAGAACGAAACGCTGCTCGGGGCCGTCAAGCATGCGAAAGAGAACGGCACGGCGCTTCACCTGTACGGCCTGCTGTCGGACGGCGGCGTGCACAGCCATATCGATCATACACTCGCAATGCTGGAAATGGCTGCGAAGTCCGGCTTGACGAAGGTCTATGTTCATGCCTTCCTCGATGGACGCGACGTCGCTCCGGACAGTGCGATCGGTTATATCGAGCGCCTGCAGGCGAAAATCGACGAGCTTGGCGTCGGCCGCATCGCCACGGTGCAAGGCCGTTACTATGCGATGGACCGCGACAAGCGCTGGGAGCGGACGGAGAAGTCGTACCGCGCGATGGTATACGGCGACGGGCCGAGATACCGCGATCCGCTGCAAGCGGTGAAGGAATCGTACGAGCAGTCGGTATTCGACGAATTCGTCATGCCGACCGTTATCGTCGACGAGAACAATGAGCCGGTCGGCCTCGTGCGCGACAACGACGCGGTCGTGTTCTCGAACTTCCGTCCGGACCGGGCGATTCAATTGTCCCAGGTGTTCACGAACGAAGATTTCCGCGGCTTTGACCGGGGAGATCATTATCCGAAAAGCCTGTACTTCGTCTGCTTGACGCTGTTCGCGGAGACCGTCGGGGGATTCGTGGCGTACAAGCCGAAGGAGCTTGATAATACACTTGGCGAGGTTCTTGTTCAGCATGGCAAGAAGCAGCTTCGCATCGCCGAGACGGAGAAGTATCCGCACGTGACGTTCTTCTTCAGCGGCGGCCGCGACGTGGAGCTTCCAGGCGAGAAGCGCGTTCTGATCGCTTCGCCTAAGGTCGCGACCTACGACCTGAAGCCGGAAATGAGCGCGTATGAGGTGGCGGAAGCGGCTGTGCGCGAGATTGAATCGGATGTGCACGACACAATCATTCTGAACTTCGCCAACCCGGACATGGTCGGGCACAGCGGCAAGCTGGAGCCGACGATCAAGGCGGTCGAGGCGACGGATGAATGCATGGGCCGCGTCGTCGAAGCGGTACTGGCCAAGGGCGGTGTCTGCCTCATTACGGCGGATCACGGGAATGCCGATATGGTATTCGACGAGGAAGGCCGTCCGTTCACGGCGCATACGACGAATCCGGTGCCGTTCATCGTCACCGCGAAGGACGTCGAGCTGCGCGAAGGCGGCATCCTGGCCGATATCGCGCCGACGATTCTCGATCTGATGCAGCTGCCGAAGCCGGAAGAAATGACCGGGACTTCGTTAATTGACAAGAAATAATCAATACAGCTATTGTGAAAGCTAAGAAGATGAATGAATGACAAAGGAGATGTATCCCCATGACGATGATTATGGACGTATACGCACGCGAAGTGCTTGATTCCCGCGGCAACCCTACAGTAGAAGTCGAAGTAAAGCTTGAGTCCGGCGGCTTCGGCCATGCGATCGTGCCATCCGGCGCATCGACAGGCGCCCATGAAGCGGTTGAGCTTCGCGACGGCGACAAAGGCCGTTACCTCGGCAAGGGCGTAGAAAACGCCGTGAAAAACGTGAACGAAATTATCGCTCCTGAAATTATCGGCATGGACGCGCTGGATCAAGTCCTGATCGACCGCACCATGATCGAACTGGACGGCACTCCGAACAAAGGCAAGCTGGGCGCTAACGCGATTCTGGCGGTATCGATGGCGGTAGCCCGCGCAGCGGCGCACGCGCTTGACATGCCTCTCTACACTTACCTGGGCGGATTCAATGCGAAGCAATTGCCAGTGCCAATGATGAATATCATCAACGGCGGCGAGCATGCGGACAACAACGTAGATGTGCAAGAATTCATGATTCTGCCTGTTGGCGCTCCTAGCTTCAAAGAAGCGCTCCGCATGGGCGCGGAAATTTTCCACAACCTGAAATCCGTACTGAAAGGCAAAGGCTTGAATACGGCTGTAGGTGACGAAGGCGGCTTCGCGCCGAACCTCGGTTCGAACGAAGAAGCTATCCAAATTATCATTGAAGCCATCGAAAAAGCAGGCTACAAGCCAGGCGAAGAAGTATTCCTCGGCATGGACGTTGCTTCCACCGAGTTCTACAAAGACGGCAAATACACGCTGGCTGGCGAAGGCAAATCCTTCACTTCCGCTGAATTCGTTGACTTGCTCGCTTCGTGGGTGGACAAATACCCAATCCTTACGATCGAAGACGGCTGCTCCGAAGACGATTGGGATGGCTGGAAATTGCTCACTGACAAGCTGGGCGGCAAAGTGCAGCTCGTCGGCGACGACCTGTTCGTAACGAACACCGAGCGTCTGGCTACCGGTATCGAGAAAGGCATCGGCAACTCCATCTTGATCAAAGTGAACCAAATCGGTACGCTGACCGAAACGTTCGACGCGATCGAAATGGCGAAGCGCGCAGGCTACACGGCGGTTATCTCTCACCGTTCCGGCGAATCCGAGGACAGCACGATTGCCGACATCGCCGTGGCAACGAACGCAGGACAAATCAAAACGGGCGCACCTTCCCGTACGGACCGCGTAGCGAAGTACAACCAATTGCTCCGCATCGAGGACAACCTGGGCACAACTGCCCGCTACGACGGCCTGAAGTCGTTCTACAACCTGAAAAAATAAGACGAGCCGAGTTAAGCGGTACGTCCAAGCGAAGCCGGACTCCTGAGGGGGTCCGGTTTTTTGTTGTGCAGTTAAGGGTAAAGGCGCTATGTTCGCTCGAAATGCTAGGGTGCTGCGCTAAAGTTGTCCTAATTCGAAAGTTCAGGCATAAGCTGGACCTGAGGCTAGTTTTTCCATTTGCCTCTTGCGGGGAGGTCAACGGTGTGGATATAATGTATATTAGCTACTATTCAATAAACAATACTGATTGTTGATTATAACATAGAGTATTGCCAGAGGATTGCGATATGAGGGCAGGTGACCGATATTGAAGGAAATTATTCAGTTCAAAAAAGGCGTGCTCGGCTTGTGCGTAATGGTGCTGATCAATCAGCGCGATCGGTATGGCTTCGAGTTGGCGCAGCAAATATCGAAGCATGTGGAGGTGGCGGAAGGAGCGCTATACCCCGTACTTCGCCGCATGGTCGCGGATGGGCACTGCACGACTTACTTGCAGGAGTCCACGGAAGGCCCGCCGCGTAAATATTATAAGCTGACCCCGGCCGGCAAGGCGTACATGATGGAGCTGGTCAGCGAATGGGAGAAGTTCGTAGACGGCGTCCAGAGGCTGCTGGAGGCGACTGGTGATGGAGACCAGGCTCAGGATAACGAAGACAACGGCGGCGAGGCCGTTCGCGAAGAGGCGGAAGGGAACGTCTGATTTTTCGGTCTAAGAAGGTAGAACATTTGATGCAGGGGTGAGAAAGAGTGCATAAAGAGTATTTTTTATTAAAGCTGAAGTATGGATTGATGTCGCTCCCGCCTGAAGATAGAGATGAGATTTTGGCGGAGTACAGCGCCCATTTCGCATTCGGTGAGCAGCAAGGACGGACGGAAGAGGAGATTGCGAGGGAGCTTGGCGATCCGGAAGAACTGGCGGTCGAGCTGCTCGGGGCCCGGGATGGGGGAGCTTCCAGAGGGAACGAAGGCGGGATGGACCAGCCTTCGGGTTACTACCGGCCTGATATGCATCGGGGGCCGGACATGCAAGACGCAGGAGGCTACGGCCCGCATGGGACGCCGCATGGGACGCCGCACGGAACAGCATACGGAACACCGCCTATGCCGCCGCCGATGTATGATATGCCTTACAGGGACGGGTACGGACCTCCATCCAGAAGCGCGCTCAGCATTATCGGGGCTATCTTCTCTTGTTTTTTCGCCGTTCCGCTGCTTATCGCCGGATGGGGTTTATCCGTTGGCCTGGCTTGCGTTGCGTTCGTTCTGTTGATTGCTCCGCTAGTGTATTTGTTGAAGCTGGCCTTCGGGGGAGGCTTCTACGGAGCGGAAATGTCCATCATGTTCATCATGTTCGGTATCGGGATTTTCATGATTCAGGGCATTGGTATGTTGTTCCGCGCCTATGGCCGCCTGAATCGTATTTATTTCCAATGGGTTGCAGGAAGGGAGAGAAGCTAGATGAATAAGCTCATTATGAACATGGTCGGAATAGGCTGCATTGCCGCCGGAGTATTAGGTCTATTTGCATTCGGGACCGAGACGCTAACTACTTCCCAACTCCCGCATTATGAATATACGATCGAAGCCGGAACGGATTTGAAGCGGATCGAGCTGGAAGGAGACCGCGGCGATATTCAGGTCAATTGGGTGTTCGACGGGGGGAACACAATCGAGATCAACGGGCAGGCTCCGGATAAGGTGATATCCAACCTGAGCGAGGCGAAGGTGAGCAATGGAACGCTGGTGCTCGACTATCGGACCAAGGGATCGGAGCAATGGATTCAGTTCGGCGTCAACACGCAGAAGCAGAACCATGAAATCACGATTCATGCGACGGAGACCCAGGTACTGGAGCGTCTGAAGGCTAATGTGTCCATGGGAAAATTTACAATATCCGGCGGCAGGGTAGATGAACTGGAGGCGAACAGTAATCTCGGGGAAGTCATTGCGAAGCAGCTGCAAGGCAACCGAGTGAAGCTGTCCTCGGACGCCGGCTCGGTGCTGGCGGAGGACGTGGATGCGGTGATCGATGCCAGCTCCTCTCTCGGCCAGGTCAAGCTGCTGCATACGACCCAATCCGTCACGGCCAAGGCCGATGCCGGCAGTATCGTCATCGACCAGAAGGAGCCGCATCCGATAACGGCCAGCAGCAATCTCGGCAGCATCAAAATATCGGTATCGCCTCAGTTCGAGGGCGTGTATGATCTGCGTACGAATCTGGGAGATATCGACGCCCCGGATTCGAAAATGAAAAGCGATATGGTGATTCGGGCTCGAGCGGATCTTGGGGCGATTACCATTGTCGAAAAATAGCTTGTGATCTCGGGAGATGTGATTATAATCGGTTATAAGCGAATGTTCAAGGCGTCGGCGGCCGGCTGCGGTTAAAAGACGATTTTTTGAACAACCTCTATAATGAATTTATTTTGCTTTGCGGCATGAAAAGGGGCAATACGATGAAACCTATTCAGAAAGTACTCACATTGGCAGGCTCTGATTCCAGCGGGGGCGCAGGCATTCAAGCCGATTTGAAGACGTTCCAGGAACGCGGCGTATACGGCATGACCGCGATTACGACCATTGTCACAATGGATCCCGACGATTCCTGGGCGCATCGCGTCTTCCCGATCGAGCTGTCGACAATAGAAGAACAGTTGAAGACGATTCTGAGCGTAGGCATTCAAGGCATGAAGACGGGAATGCTGGGATCGATTGATATCATTGAATTGGCTGCGCGGACGATGGAGAAGCATAACATTCCGAACGTGGTCGTAGACCCGGTCATGGTCTGCAAAGGAGCGGATGAAGCTCTTCATCCGGAGACGAATGACGCGCTGCGCGATATTCTCGTTCCGAAGGCGACCGTCGTTACGCCGAATCTGTTCGAAGCCTCGCAATTGGCAGGCATCGCTCCGATTCGTACGCTGGACGAGATGAAGCAGGCGGCGGCTCTGATCCACGAGAAGGGCGCCAAGTACGTGCTCGTGAAGGGCGGCTCCAAGATTGGCCTGCCGACCTCGGTCGATGTGCTGTATGACGGCGCGAACTTCGAGCTGCTGGAGGCGGAAGTCATTAACACTACCTTCACGCATGGCGCAGGCTGCACGTATTCGGCCGCGATCGCTGCCGAGCTGGCGAAGGGCCATTCCGTTCGCGACAGCGTCCATACGGCCAAGCGGTTCATTACGGAAGCGATTCGCCATTCGTTCCGCCTGAACCAGTATGTCGGACCGGTTCGCCATAATGCGCTGCGCCAGGTTGAGCACGGGGAGCAGGAGTAACCGGGAGCTGGACCGGGGACAACCGGAAAGGGGCAAGCCTTCGGAAGTTCTGTTCCACTTTTGATGGGCAGCCGGGCAAGGTCCTTGCCTAATGGATGGTCCTGTGCTACAATAATATTGCTGTTTTCATGCAGCTGAATGTTTTCGAAGGTGTTATCGCATTGGAGGTGGAAGTTGTGGAAATTTTCTTGAAAATATTGCTCGTCATCTTTTCAATCGGATTGATTGGCATAGTCCTGCTGCAAAAAGGGAAAAGTGCCGGCCTGTCAGGCGCCATCTCCGGCGGTGCGGAACATCTCTTCGGAAAGCAAAAGGCGCGTGGTTTGGAGCTGTTCATGCAGCGTGCAACCATCGTAACGGCTGCAGGCTTTATGATTGTATCGATGATTGTGGCTTATTTGGGAACGAAATAATGAGAATGAGCAAGCGGGGACGTAGGTCTCCGCTTTTTTGATGTTTGTATGCCGGCCTATGAAGAGAGCGGCTTGGGCGGGGGCTGCGTTAGGCGTTAGTCGGCCGGATGGACCGGTTCGGAACGGCAAAAACTGCATGGGACGATTTCCGCCTTTCCGGGAAGACTGGGTATTGAGCCTTCTTCTGTAACCGGAGGGGCTGCTCTTGAATCTGCTGAAAGCAACCGAATGGAAGGACGCCGCGACCGCTGACGTTTTCGCATTTATTACGTGTATACAGGGGTATATATTGGTATACTGTTACAAGCAAGGTCATGGCGAGGTGTGAGGTGAGGACATGATAACGGAACAACAGTTGTTGGATTTTATGCGCGAAACCGCTTATAAGCCGATGACCTATCAGGAACTGGAGCAGCATTTCGATATTCAGGATGCTGCCGATTTCAAGGCATTTCTCGTAATGCTTACCCGGCTGGAGGAAGAAGGCCAGATTATACGTACCCGCTCGGATTGTTATGGCGTTCCCGAGCGAATGAATCTGCTGCGCGGCCGGCTGCAGGCGCATGCGAAGGGGTTTGGATTTCTGATACCGGATGAAACGGGACATCCCGATGTATACATTCATGCGAACGATATGAAGACGGCGATGCACGGCGATATCGTGCTCGTTCGCATCACCAGCAAGGGAACGGACGGAACGCGGATGGAAGGCGCGGTGGTGCGCGTCGTCAAGCGTGCTGTTGAGCAGATTGTCGGCATTATTGAAAATCATGAATCGTACGGCTTCGTTATCCCGGATGACAAGCGGATTAACCGGGATATTTTCGTCGCCCGCGAGCATATGCATGGCGCGGTTACGGGACAGAAGGTCGTCGTCCGCATCACTGTCTATCCGGAAGGCCGCGCGGCAGCCCAGGGCGAAGTGATCGAGGTGCTCGGGCATAAGGATGATCCGGGCGTCGATATTTTGTCGATTATCCGCAAGCATCAGCTGCCGGAGGCTTTCCCGGCCGAGGTGATGGCGGAAGCGGAGGCGGTGCCTGATGCGATCAGCGAAGAGGAGATCGTCAGCCAGGGGCGCCGGGATCTGCGCGGCAAGACGATCGTGACGATCGACGGGGAGGATGCGAAGGATCTCGACGATGCGGTGCACGTAGTGAAGCTGCCGAACGGCCATTATGAGCTGGGCGTCCACATTGCCGATGTCGGCTATTATGTGCCGGAAGGCTCGGAGCTGGACCGGGAAGCGTATGCGCGCGGCTGCAGCGTTTATTTGGTGGATCGGGTCATCCCGATGCTGCCGCACCGGCTGTCGAACGGCATCTGTTCGCTTCATCCGCATGTCGATCGGCTGACGCTGTCCTGCGTGATGGAGTTCGATGAGAAGATGAAGCCGGTCCGTCACGAGATTTTCCCGAGTGTGATCCGGACGGTGGAGCGGATGACATATACGAATGTGCGCAAAATTGTCGAGGGCGAGGATCCGGAGGTTATCGCGCGCTATGCGGAGCTGGAGGAGTTTTTCCTGCTCATGAAGGAGTTGGCCCTGAAGCTTCGCAAGCGGCGGATGCAGCGCGGGGCGATTGATTTCGACTTCGAGGAGTCGAAGGTGATCGTGGATGAGCAAGGCAAGCCTGTCGATATCGTGAAGCGGGAGCGTTCGATCGCGGAGCAGATTATCGAGGAATTCATGCTGGCGGCGAATGAGACGGTGGCGGAGCATTTCCATTGGCTGCGTGTGCCGTTCCTGTACCGGATTCACGAGGAGCCGAACGCGGAGAAGCTGTTCCACTTCATGGCGTTCGCGGCCAACTTCGGCTATGTCGTGCGCGGCAAGGGCAATTCGGTCCATCCGCGCTCGCTGCAGACGCTGCTGGAGGAGATCGAAGGCACCCGCGAGCAGACGGTGATCAGCACGATGATGCTGCGGTCAATGAAGCAGGCGAAGTATGATGCGGAGAGCACCGGCCACTTCGGGCTGGCCGCCGAATTCTATACGCACTTCACGTCGCCGATCCGGCGTTACCCGGATCTCGTCATTCACCGCGTCATCCGCGAGGTGATTCAGAACGGCGGAACGCTGTCCGAGAAGCGCCAGGAGTATTTGCAGACGCGCATGCCTGACATTGCGCAGCAATCGTCGGCGCGCGAGCGGGTAGCGGTGGACGCCGAACGGGATACGGAGGCGCTCAAGAAGGCCGAGTTCATGCTCGACAAAATTGGCGAGGAATTCGACGGCATCATCAGCAGCGTGACGAGCTTCGGCATGTTCGTCGAGCTGGACAATACGGTGGAAGGGCTTATCCGGCTGAGCGATCTGACGGATGATTATTATCATTTCCACGAGCAGCATATGCTGCTGGTCGGGGAGCGCACGTCGAACATTTTCCGCATTGGCGACGAGGTGCGCATCCGGGTAGGCCGGGTGAATCTGGAGGACTACACGATTGATTTTGAACTCGTGAGCAGCTCGCCGCGGTATAGCGACCGGGATATGCGCGAGTTCGGGCTCGACCTGCGCAAGCGCAGCCGCGGGGGTAAAGGCGCCGAGCGCAGCGGCGGTCGCGGCGCGGGCCGGGGCGAGCGCGGCGGGAAGCGCGCCGCCCGAGGCGATGAGCGCGGCGGCGGCAACGGGCGCCGCGGGCGTCAGGGCGGCCCAGGCGCGCGCGAGGAGGCTGCGCCGCAGCCATGGCGCGGCGGCAAGGCTGGCGCCGAGGCGCAGCCGGCGGGTTCGCCGGGAGCGGATGCGAGCGTGGAGGAATTGGCCGAGTCGTTCGAGGGCGAATGGTACAATCAGGCCGAGTTCCGCGAGCGGCAGGGCCGGCGGGGCCGCGGCGGGCGCGGGAATGAGCCGCAGGTGAATCCGTATGAGCGCAGCTCCGGGAAGCGGGCTCGCGGCAAGGGCGGCATTCGCCTCGGCCAGGATAACGGCGCCAAGGCGGAGAAGGCCGGTTCGCAGCCGGACGGCGAGAACTGGGTCGATGATCTGATTGAACGGGCCGAGGCGGAAGCGAAAGAGACGCAGCGCCGTTTCGACTTCGGATCCGGACGCGGCGGATACGGCCGGCGCAGCAGCGACGCGCCGAACGGCGGCGGCAAGAAGGGCCGCAAGAGCACGTCCGAGAGCGGCATTTTCATCGGCGAGCCGGCCGCCCGGGCGCGGAAGCAAGCGGGCCAAGCCGTGCGCAAGAAGCGGAAGGCAAGCAGCCAGACCGCCAAGTTCGTGCGCAAGAAGCGGTAAGGCATGAGACGGCCAGGCGGCCCTTCGGGGCCGCTCCTTCGGCCGAGCATCCAAAATCCCCTTCAACTGAAAAAGTTTTCTAAATTCATTTGCTTTTTATAATTGAATATGTTATACTTACATTGTTGTTAAATTTGAACCGCTATTCACATATTGAAAAGGGTATCATTTTACACAATGGAACTTTTTTCAATATGTGAATTTTTTTATATCTGATGTAAAAAATGGATCATATTCATTTAATTTTTGGAGGTTTATCCATGCAAACAGGTACAGTAAAATGGTTTAACGCAGAAAAAGGCTTCGGCTTCATCGAAGTCGAAGGCGGCAGTGACGTATTCGTACACTTCAGCGCAATCAATGGTGACGGCTTCAAGTCCTTGGACGAAGGCCAACGCGTACAATTCGATGTGGTACAAGGCAACCGCGGACCACAAGCGGAAAACGTAACCAAGCTGTAAGTAAAAGCCAAGCCGGACTGCTCTGAACGTACGTGAGGGGCAGTTCTTTCTTTTGGTCCGATTATCAAAAGGAGGGGTATCAAGATGAATTATCGCAAGAAGCCAGTAGAGGAAATTCCGGTGGAGAACACGGCAATCTGGTCGTGCACGAATGAGGACTGCAACGGCTGGATGCGGGACAATTTTGCCTTCGATCTGGAGCCGACTTGTCCGATGTGCTCCTCTGCCATGGCACGTGATATGAAAATGCTGCCTTTGCTTGTCAATACGAACGGCGATTCGAAAGCCAAGAGGTCAGACGAATAGCCGCGGGCTATCCTCCTCTGTCATATCAAGGAGCTGACCGATGGTGAGCTTCTTGTACAGCAGGGGATGGTTCCTTTGTTGATGAATCGGAATTAGATGCAGTTGCAGGTTATATGCGAGGGCCTTCCGCTTTATGCGGTTGGCCCTTGCTGCGTTATGTTGAAGTGTTCTTGATTCGCCCCCGGGGTCCTCTCAATTGCGTCTGTGTGGCTTGAATTGTCTGTTCGCCAGAGCCATGAGATGATTGGGTATTGGATATTCTATTCTTATGGGCACCCACCTTCCCGAGTTATGAAAACGATTAATCGGCCGGCATACATATGGTATAATATACATATTGTTATTGTTGGGAGAGGAAGGGCTAGGTGATGGCAAATGACTCCTGCGGATATTTCTCTGGTTCATGTGGTGCTCCGCATGGTGCTGGCCGTCGTGTTGGGCGGCTT
The DNA here is from genome assembly GCF_945605565.1 of Paenibacillus dendritiformis. NCBI lineage: Bacteria > Bacillati > Bacillota > Bacilli > Caryophanales > Paenibacillaceae > Paenibacillus > Paenibacillus dendritiformis. The sequence continues at coordinate 887,116 of NZ_OX216966.1, forward strand.
CATCGGGCTGGAGCGTGAGAAGCGAAGCCAGGCTGCCGGACTGCGGACGCATATGCTGGTTAGTCTCGGGTCGGCGCTTGTCATGCTGATCTCGGTGTACGGATTTCCCGTTCTCGATGGGCGCGGCAAGGCGCAGGTTGATGTGGCCCGGATTGCGGCTCAGGTGGTCAGCGGGGTCGGGTTCCTCGGAGCGGGTACGATTATTCGGAACGGCACAAGCGTCAAAGGGCTGACGACGGCCGCTTCGCTGTGGGTCTCGGCTGCGATCGGGCTGGCTTGCGGTTCGGGCTTCATTACGGCGGCGCTGCTCGGCTGCGGGTTATCTCTGGTCGCGCTGTGGGTGTTGAATCAATATGATATCAAAAACCGGGTCGCCCACCGTCTTCATCTGTTGGAGATTATCGCTGACGAACGGGAAGGCTGGCTGACCGCGATGACGAAGGAAGTCGAGGCGCAGGGCATGTCGGTGCGCAGCTTCCGCATGCATGCCGTCTCGACCGCACGGAGCAAGAGCTGGACCCGATGGCTGCAGCCGGAACGGGAAGAAGCAAGCGCTTCCGAAGAGCTCGATGATGCGGAAGGAAGAGATGAGGATGAGCAAGAACCTGCGGATGTGGCGGCGGGTTGCGGTCGTTATGTGCGAATCGAGCTAAAGGTGTTGGCCGAGGACATGAAGTCGATCGCCGCGTGCTCGGAGCTGCTTCTCGCCAAGGAAGGCGTTCGGGATGTGCGGCTCGTGTCTTGAATGCGTTTAGGTTCGCATGGGGAGTATCGTTGTTTTACGAGTGTGGAAGTTCGGTAATGGCGGCGGTATCGGCTTGAGTCGGACGGGGTTTTTTTGATACAATATAAGTCTAGTCCGATTGCTGTCTTGCCGGTATCAGCGCCTTCCTGATGGAATGGGTGCGACCGGACGGGATTAGGGATTGGGCACTCATTACTGTCGTGCGTTGGAGGTCGTCGATCATGGGGAAAAAGACCGATGGCAAGGTATTGGCTCAAAATAAAAAGGCGTCCCATGATTATTTCATTGAGGACACCTATGAGGCCGGCATGGTGCTCACGGGAACGGAGATCAAGTCGCTGCGGCTGGGCAAGGCGAACATCGGAGATGCGTTCGCTACGATTCGGAACGGCGAAGTGTTCGTGCATAATATGCACATCAGCCCATTCGAGCAGGGCAACCGGTTCAATCCGGGGGATCCGACCCGGGCGCGCAAGCTGCTGCTTCATAAGGAGCAGATCAGCAAGCTGATCGGCTTGACGAAGCAGGAAGGCTATACGCTGGTGCCGCTTAAAATTTATGTGCGCAACGGCTATGCGAAGCTGCTGATTGGCCTTGGACGCGGGAAGAAGAATTACGACAAGCGTGAATCGGCCGCCAAGCGCGATGCGCAGCGCGAGATTCAGCGGGCCCTGCGGGAGAAGCAGAAGTATTGAGCGGTGTCGGCAGGATGGACACTATCCAGTCTTCTCCCTCCTTGGCAAGAAGTGAATACACATTGTGGCCTGATTTATGGTATACTAAATGCATCGGCCGTATCGGCTTCAGGTGGAGCTGGCCGGACGATGGAATGCAATGCACCGATGTCTCGACATCTTAATCCGAGACGGACTACCCCTTGGGGTGAAGCCTAACTCTGCTTCGCTTCGATTATGGGGGCGTTCTTGGATTCGACGGGGATAGTTCGAGCATGGGTAGCGGGTAGTGGGGACGCGTCCGCTTCATCAACGCTAACGCCAAATTTAAACGGCAAACAACAAACTTCTTACGCTTTAGCAGCTTAATAACCTGCTAGCGTGCTTCTACCCTGCATCGCCCATGTGCCGGGATAGGGGCTCAACTTCAGTGGGATACGCCGCGTAGTCTCCGCCTGGGGCTAACGGAAGAAGACAATCAGGCTGACCTGTGAGAAAGCCGGTTACAGGGCGTTCCCGCAGGTGACATCAAAACTGTGACTACACCCGTAGAAGCCTGTGTGGCGTTATCTTCGGACAGGGGTTCGAATCCCCTCGCCTCCACCATCAGGAAAGCCGACCGCGTGAGGTCGGCTTTTTTGCGTCTATGTAAGGGAGGAGAAACAGCCAAGCCCGTAGAGACAGGGGGCGAGCGCGCATAGGGGGCTGTCGCTCCATGGAACAGCATTAACGGACAAGCACGTCGTTTGAATAGCATTTTCCGGAAGTGAGCCCATTTTTTCTTGGCGTGTTTTCTTTGTTTTTTTGGCCAACTTAGGTCTCCCTTGACATCGCTGAAATACATGCTACTATTATACAGACAGATAGTCGGTCGGTTAGTAAGGAGGTACAAAAATGAGAGTTGTAAAACAAGCGGAGGAACGCAGGAACGAAATACTTGACGCGGCGGATGAGCTTTTCGGTCAGAAGGGCTTTGATGGCACAAGTACTAACGATATTCTCGAAAAGGTCGGAATTGCGCGGGGAACCTTGTATCATCACTTCAAGTCGAAGGAGGATATTATGGACGCGCTGATTGAGCGGTATAGTGTCCGTCTTTTAGGTGCGGCGCAGGAAATTGCCGCAGACAAGAGCATCCCCGTCGTCGACCGCATTATCCGCGTTGTTATGGCACTGAACATAAGCGGCGGAAGCAGCAGTAAGGAAATTATGGAGCACATTCATAAGCCGCAGAATGCACTTATGCATCAGAAAATACAAAGGGTCATCATCAACGGCGTTCCGCCCATACTGACAGAAATCATCCGCGAGGGCATTGAGCAGGGAATGTTCAACACACCGTTTCCGTATGAGTGCATGGAAATGGTTGTGACCTATGCGAATACAGTTTTTGATGACGATATGGTTCAAATGACGAACGAAGAGCGTGCTTCACGCATGCAGGCGTTTGTTTTCAACACAGAAAGGCTGCTCGGTGCCCAAAGCGGAAGTCTTATGCACGTTATGCAGATGTTTGGCGACCGAAATGGATGAAGAAATGAATAATTCAACAAAGCCATTCAGAAATTTCTACTTTTGTGGTCGGGACAGTTTATTTCAGCAATAGGAAGCGGGCTTACGTCGTTCGGGCTGGGGATTTGCGTTTTCCAGCAGACAGGAAAGGCATCGGCCATGGCACTTGTAACTGAAATCGGTAAAAAAGCTCCAAGACAGAGGTGACTTATGTATTACAGGATAATCCGCAATGATATTTTAAAGAGCAAAGCAGTTACCCTGACTACAATGATATTTATCGCTGCCGCGGCTATGCTTGTTTCACTTGCGGCGATACTCGTCGTCAATCTTTCGGGCGCGCTGGATACGCTGATGACACAAGCGAAAACTCCGCATTTTATGCAGATGCATTCGGGTGAACTTAATACTGCACGGCTTACATCTTTTGCGGAGCAAAATAGCAATGTCGACGAATTTCAGGTGCTTGAATTTCTTAACATGGACGGCGCTCGGATTATATTTGAAGATCGTTCGCTTGCGAATAGTGTTCAGGACAATGGGCTTAGCATACAGAGCGAGAAGTTCGATTATCTCCTTGGTCTTGACGGAAACGTCATAAACGTATCCGACGGCGAGCTTTATGTTCCGATAAGCTATATGAAGGACAACACCACAAAGGTCGGTGACAAGGCCGTAATAAGCGGAAAGGAATTTACCGTTGCGGGTTTTCTCCGCGATTCGCAGATGAATTCCATGCTCTCCTCCTCAAAGAGATTTCTTGTAAGTAGAAATGATTACGCGGAACTAAAAAACCATGGAAATATAGAGTATCTGATTGAGTTTAGGTTAAAGGATTTATCGAAGCTCAGCGAATTCGAAACGGCTTATGCTTCTGCGGGACTTGAAGCGAACGGGCCAACCATTACATATCCGCTTTTCAAAACGATTAACGCAGTTTCCGACGGGATGATGATTGGGGTTGTCCTTCTTGTAAGCGTACTTGTCGTTACAATTGCATTTATGTGCATACGCTTTACGCTCCTTGCGAAAATCGAAGATGATTACCGCGAAATTGGCGTTATGATGGCAATCGGGCTGCGGATCTCCGACATAAAGAAGATTTATCTTGCGAAGTACGCGGCGATTGCGGCGGCAGGCTGCATACTCGGTTTTGCACTTTCGTTTCTGTTCAAAGGCATGCTTCTTGAAAATATCCGGCTTTATATGGGTGAAAGCGAAAATTCTTCTTTTGCCTTGTTGTTCGGAATATTCGGCATACTGCTTGTATTCCTTGCAATCATTGCCTATGTAAGCGGAGTGCTGAGACGCTTTCGGAAAATATCTGCCGCCGAAGCAATCCGTTTTGGCACTTCACAGGAAAAAACCGCGGGCGCAAAGCGTTTTAACCTGAGCGGAAACAGGCTGTTTAACACGAATATTTTTCTCGGTGTCAAAGATGTTCTCGCAAGGAAAAAGCTTTATGCCACAATGCTTGCGGTGCTGGTGATTTCTGCATTTATCATAATTGTTCCGCAGAACCTGTACAACACGATATCCTCAAAAAACTTCATCAAATATATGGGGATAGGTAATAGCGATATACGCATAGACATTCAGCAGACCGGCAATATTTCTGAAAAAGCCACTGAAATTATAAAAACAATGAGCAGCGACAGTGCCATTTCAAAGTATGCCGTGCTTACAACCAAAACATTCAAAGCAAAGACGGAGGACGGCTCGGAGGAAAGGTTAAAAATTGAGCTCGGCGACCATTCCATATTCCCTGTAGAATATGCCGAGGGCAGAGCACCCGCCGCAGAAGACGAAATTGCGCTGTCGGCTATGAACGCCAATGAGCTGAGCACAAAGGTCGGCGAAATCATTACCTTGGTGATTGAGGGGAAGGAAAAAAATCTCACGGTAAGCGGCATTTATTCCGACATTACCAACGGAGGTAAAACCGCAAAGGCTGTTTTCACTGACAATTCGGCGGACATTATGTGGTACGTGATCTGTGCGGAGCTGTCAGATCCATCTCTTATTGACAGTAAGGTTTTGGAATATGCGGACAGGTTTGAGTATGCAAAGGTTTCGGACATTGATGAATATATGGCACAGACATATGGCTCAACAATAAGCTCCGTCGGGAAGGCCTCCAAATCTGCCATTGCTGTCGCGCTGATTATATCGGTATTGGTTACCTTGTTGTTTATGAAAATGCTTGTTGCAAAAGACAGATATTCCATTGCCGTCATGAAAGCGTTCGGTTTTACCAATTGGGATATTCAGGTGCAGTATGTTTCCCGTTCGGTATTCGTGCTGATTGTCGGAATTGTTCTCGGCACGCTTCTGGCTAACACGCTCGGAGAGATGCTTGCGGGCGCGGTGATCTCCTCCTTTGGAGCGTCGACGTTTCATTTTACAGTCAATCCGCTTGCTGCGTATCTGCTTAGTCCGCTGCTGATGATAGGCTCGGTACTTATCGCAACTATCATCGGGACATCGGGCGCGGGACAAGTCAAAATTTCCGAAAATATAAAGGAGTAGACAATGAAGAGGATGATTATCGGTGATCATATCGTAAAATCTTTCGGCGAGGGCGATGAAAAGCGCAATGTTCTCGACGGAGTGTCCGTTGAAATAAACGAGGGCGAGTTCGTTGCGGTGATGGGACCTTCGGGCTCGGGGAAATCAACGCTGATGTTTGCACTGAGCGGGACGGATGGCGTTGATGGCGGAAAAGTCGTAGTTGACGGCAGGGATTTATCGAAGATTGGGGAGAATGAGCTTTCCGATATACGCCGAACAAAAATGGGATTTGTGTTCCAACAACCGACGATGCTGAAAAATCTGAATATCCTCGACAACATCATTCTTCCGTCCATGCGGGGCAACAGAAAAAACGCCGCAAAAATTACAGAAAAAGCAAGAGCGCTTATGAAAAGGACAGGCATTGCGGAGCTTGAAAAGCGCGACACTACACAGGTGTCGGGAGGTCAGCTTCAGCGTGCGGGAATATGCCGCGCGCTTATGAACAGCCCGAGAATTATATTCGGCGACGAGCCTACGGGCGCGCTCAACTCCCAATCCGCGCAGGAAATTATGGACCTATTTTCCGAAATCAACGCGGAGGGTACTGCGGTTATGCTTGTCACTCACGACGCCAAGGTTGCGGCGCGGACGGAGCGTATTATGTTTATGCGCGATGGAAAAATCGTAAGCGATCTGAAGCTTCCGAAATTCACCGGGACGGATATGGATGGCAGGATCGAGAAAGTAACGGCGAAAATGAGGGAAATCGGAATATGATTTGTTGTTTTGAAAAGCAAATGAAGGAACTGTTGTCGGTGCAGACGGTGAGACCCTATATCTTGCGAGTACTTCTCGAAGACGACCTTGAATCGGTCGCAGGAATGTTTCGTGCCTAGTTGGAGTGATCTGGAGAATTTTTCTAAGGCGTGACTCCTCGCCTCCGCCATTACCATCAGAAAAGCGACCGTGATAGGTCGTTTTTTTGCGTGATAAGCCATTATGGGTGACATCATGAGGGTGAACGACTTTGGCGTGCTGCAGTTGGCTAATGACAAGGGGTAACCGCATCTGAGAAGCCGTGTATCAAAAAGTAGCAGCAAACGGGCACAGCCTTGAACCTCTATCTATGATTGCCATCTGGGAAAACCTGCGGCGTATAGTTTACTTATCGCAATTTGTCAAGATTGTTATAATAAGAGTATGTTTTTAGTTCTTTGTTTACCATCAGAGAAGGTAAATATTCCAATCACCTTTGTATCCAGTGTCATTAATAGCTAGTCCAATAAAGAGAAAGCAGGTGAACAAAATGAAGCTGACGGAAATTGAAAATACGATAGATCCAAATGTTTTAGAGCGAGGAGAAGCGTACTGGGAAAATGGTCATATCGTTGCTTTTCGTGAAGTGAAGCCCCGGGTTTACCACGCCGAGGTGGAGGGGGTCGTGTTTTACAATGTCGAAATTAAGCTTAGTTCGCGCGGGGAAGTCGTCCATACATTCTGTGATTGCCCCTATGACAAAGGCCCCATTTGTAAGCATGTCGCAGCTGTCCTTTTGGCAATCAGACATGCCTCCCAAAAAAAGAAGGCGGAATCCGATTCTAAAGGCAAGTCTGAAAATAAAAAGAGTATGGCTGACCATTTGTCCAAGCTCAGTAAGGACGAGTTGGTCGCGCTTCTTGTCCATTTCTCTAACGAAATCACGGAAGTAGAGCAAGCGCTCTCACTGAAATTTATAGACACCGGTGAGAAGGAAAGTGAAAACCATTTTAAAAAAATAATTCGTAACTCTATTAAACAAAACTCTGATCGTTCTGGCTTTGTTGCTTATCGGAATGTTCCCAACGCTGTCACGGGTGCCGAACAAATACTGAAGAAGGCGGAGGAAGCGCTGGATAGCGGAAATTACGTTCGTGCCGCTGAAATTAATTTTTGCATTATGCATGAGATGGGAGATTTGCTGCAGATGTGTGATGATTCCAGCGGAATCGTCGGAGGTCTAATTCAGGAATGTTTAAACAATATTCATCGTATATCAGTTCAGCTAGAAAATAGCTCCTCTAAGGATAGAGCCGTCCTATTTCAACGAGTTCTCAAAGAGGTGCTCCATCCGAATACAAAGGGCTGGAATGAGTGGCAATTGTCTCTTCTGGAAAGTGCAGGTTATTTGATGGCCGCTTCTGCGGAAAAGGATTTATGGGGTGAGTTGATCGCTAAATTAGAGGCGCATGAAAAAAGTCAATCCTTCTCCGGTACTTTTTTTACAGAGCATGCAGCTATACTTCGATACCAAGTCATTCAGAAGTTTGAAGGTGACAGTGTAGCATTGCAATTTTTACAAGACCACCTCGACAATCCGCACTTTCGCAAAATGGCGATTGAAGATGCTATCAAGAGACAGGAATTCGATCGAGCGCTGGAGCTTGCCGAGCAAGGAGAACAACAAGACGCTGAAAAAGGCTACCGCGGTCTTGTTAAACAATGGGAGGAGTATCGCTTCGAAATTTATGGGCATACTCGTCAAGTGGATCTTCAAAAGAAGCTTGCAGAGGAATTCGCAGTGTCAGGGGATTATCATTATTATATGATGTTAAAAGAATTATACAGCAGAGATGAATGGGAACAGGCATATGAGAGATTATTAGCCAAATTGGAAGACGAAGACAACAGGAATTGGCGAACGGAGTCCTTATATACCCGAGTGCTTATTGAAGAGAAGGAAACGGAGAAATTACTGAATTATGTCCGAAAGAACAAGCGGACGGTACTGGACTACTATCCATACCTCGTAAGTAAATATGCAGAAGAGGTCTTTGTTTTATTTACACAAACCATATCAGAGGAAATCGCCCAGGCTTCCAATCGAAAACAATATCAGAAAGGATGCAGAATGATTCGTGATCTCATCAAAGCAGGCGGGGCAGCCCATGCGGAAAAGGTTATTGAACAGTTATGCTCCACTTATCCCAATCGGCCTGCTCTTATCGATGAGCTGCGAAAGATTAAACGATTCTGATTCGGGGGATATCCAAATGTGATTACACCCGTACAAGCCTGTGAGGCGTTGGTCATTCGGTATTATTTACATGGCAAAACGGTCTTCGATAAGGAGGCTCTAACATAAACACAAGGGACTGCTCCTCTTTGAGCAGTCCCTCACAGCTAATTCAAAAAGTTATAGTGGCTCTCCAAGACCCTCCGCCTTGGTTACATGTGTAAGTGCCTGTAACCGTTCTGCCGTCCCCAGCTATAGTGCCGGTGTAGTCACAGTTATTTCCATCGCTGCTGTTTCTACGCAAAACCTGGACGTTATTGCCGAATAGGTTGATCGTCAATACAGCCGTAATATCCGGTGCCCCAGGCATAGTCCATCTTGCATCGAAAATGTTGGTGTTTCCCCGGCGCCGCCACACACCATTCCAGCCGCCTTCTTGTTCATACCAGACCCTGCCCAAATCGATTCTCTCGCGCCGGATGATTGTGGCCGTCCAAGTGCCTCCTCCTCGGATACATCGATAAGTCCCGCTAACCGTACGACCATCTCTGGAGAGTGTTCCTGTGTAGGCACAGTCATTTCCGTCGCTGCTGTTTTGCCGGAGGACAAAAACAAAATTTCCGAATATATAGATCGTTAAAACAGCTGTTATAGCCGGAGCTCCAGGCATAGTCCATCTGGCATCGAAGATGTTGCTGTTCCCTCGCCTGCGCCACACCCCGATCCACGGGCCTTCTTGTTCATGCCATTCAATGCCCAAATCTTGCTGTCGAAATGGGACACCGGATATGTCGGAAGGATAATCAAGTTGATAATACCCGCCAAATTGACCGTAACCATACGGGTCGTAACCGGATGGAGCGTAATTGGAATGACCGAAATCGTATCGATACATTGATTATTCTCCTTCGTTGTAACTATTTTGCATTATATTATGTTGGGGATTCGCCTATGGTACCTACAGCCGCCTATTTTTGGCATTCATACACTTTCAGTCAGGGAACAGAATCAGCGGCAGCAGTAATATCCGGTTAACTTATATTATTTATGGTTAATCAGATTAAATATCTGCATGAAGCCACCGAAGCCATGAAACTATCGGTAGTCTAGCCAGCCGATAGCAGAAAGTCTTCTGCTTCAGCGTAAATTTTCGAACAGGTGTTCGAACCCCCCGTCTCTACCATGAAAAACCCGACTGCATGAGGTCGGGTTTTTGCTTTACTCCTTCGTATTTTCTGTTAGAATGTTATTAAGTTATTACATTAGTAAGGTATAATTTTGTACGCTTGGATCATACTATGAGGAGAGAACATTATGATGAATGGTGTGGTCAATATGGAAAAAGACCGTGACACAACGAAGAGGACTCGATACGCTCGCAAAATAGGCCGAATGGGCAATAGTTTAGGGATTAGTTTACCAAAGAGACTTGCAGAAAAAATGAATGTTACACAGGGTGACGAGATTGAATTTTTCGAAAATGACCAGGGAGAAATCGTAATCAAAAAGGTTTGGAAATCGAATTTGCCTGAACATGTGCGGCCTGAAGTGTTAGAAGCATTTTATGATGTTTTTCATGAGGATAAGGACATATTTAATGACCTAAGGGACCGATAAATGGTAAAGTATTTGACCAAAGAAGAAGTGGTGGCCGGACACTACTTCATGATGAAGCAGATGCGCGATATGGAACAAGCGGGCGTTAAAGATCATCCTCTTCTTGAATCTGCCGTTTATAGGCCGCAGCAAAGTGTATTTGGCGAGGATGCGTATCCAACATTATTTGAGAAAGCAGCTGCGTTGGTTGATTCTTTGGCTAAAAACCATTGCTTTCATAATGGCAATAAACGAACGGCTTATTTATCTGTAAAATCATTCCTTAAAATTAATGGCTATCATCTAAAAATGGAACGGGAATTTGCAGTGAATTTCATGGTAGACATTGTAAATGGGAAATATTCTATTGCAGATATGGCTCAAATTTTTGCAGAAAATTGCATCAAAATGTAAGATGGGGCGGCGGGGATATCTAGCTGTAATTATTGCATGATCGAACCGGTTATTTCGGAACACTATCGCGAATGGAAGCGACGCAATCATTCCAGAACTCTTTAGATTATTTTGAAAAGGGGTTATATCCCCTGCCAATCGCTTGTATGGTACCGTCAATTTCGTCCTCTATGACGCCTTTGGCGGTACTTTTGCGTTCAAAGAATGTTGCCCCTGTACGTTTGCCGATTCCGAACAACCAGTGTATTTTACCCAAATTCACCATGCAGCTAATTTGCCCGAAATGAAACCTCCCTCCCCATTTTCCTGTATTATAAGATAAGATGGAATCTATTCGAGGGGGAGCTCAGCATGGGAATCTTGTCGAGGTTCAGGGATATTATGGCGAGCAATGTGAATGCTTTATTGGATAAGGCGGAAGACCCGGAGAAGACGATTGATCAGTATATGCGGAGCTTGCACCAGGACCTGGGCAAGGTGAAGGCGGAGACGGCTTCGGTGCTGGCGGACGAGGGCAGGGCCCGCAGGGCGTTGGATGAATGCAATGCCGAGATCCGCAAGCTGCAGCGTTACGCGGAGAAGTCCGTGGAAGCCGGCAAGAAAGAGGATGCGCTCAAGTTCCTCGAGAGGAAGGCAGCGCTGGCAGGGAAGAAGGGTGAATTGCAAACCGCCTATGAATTGGCTTCGGCCAACGCCGCAAAGATGAAGCAAATGCAGGATAAGCTGATATCGGATATCGGCCGGCTGGAAGCGAGGCATGCGGAGCTGAAAGGAAAGCTGGCGGCTGCCAAAATGAATTCCGGCGGCTCTTCCTTAGGCGATGTCAATTCCTCGTTCGATGCCTTGGAAGAGAAGGCGAATCGCGCCTTGGACGAAGCGATGGCCCTGGCCGAGCTTCGGGCAGGAGCGAAGGAAGACGATCTGGATGACCTGATTGCGCAATTGGAGAAGGATCTGCGCACGAATGCGAATACAACCACCAATGCGGAAGATGAATTGGCTGCACTCAAAGAGAAATTGAACAAGAAGGAATAATGGCTTCTTTGTAATAGGGGTGAGCAGATGCCGGTTATCGAATATAAATGCCCGAACTGCGGCAGCGGGATGGAGTTCAATGCGGAAACGGGAATGCTAGCCTGCCGAAGCTGCGGAAGGGAAGACAATATCGAGCAAATTCCCGATCCTTTGACGAAGCAAGTGTTTTCGGAAGAAGATAAGACTAAGGAATATCACTGCAACAGCTGCGGAGCCGTCATTATGACGGATGCGGAGACGAGCGCAACCAACTGCAGCTTCTGCGGTTCGGCCGTCGTGCTGGGCGATCGGCTGACCGGGGAACTGGCCCCGGCGAAGGTGATTCCTTTTTCCATCAGCAAGGAACAAGCGATGAAGGCTTTCCGCAAATGGTGCCGAGGTGGTCTGGTAACGCCACGCGGGTTCATGACGGCGGATCGAATCAAAGGAATCACCGGGTTGTATGTGCCGTTTTGGCTGTATGATCTCCATAACGAAGTTGAGGCATATGCCCGCGCCACGAGATTAAGCACGTACACTTCGGGAGATTACGAGTATACCAAAACAGATTATTATGACGTATACCGAGAAATCCATCTTGATTATGTAAGGGTGCCGATTGACGCATCGAAGAAAATGAATGATGAACTGATGGATAAATTGGAGCCTTTTCCTTATGATAAGCTGGAACGCTTCAAAACGCCGTATCTGGCCGGTTACATTGCCGAAAAGTACAGCTATAACGAGGAACAGCTATACCCCCGGGTGAAGCATAAGGTAGAAGACTATATCCGCTCTTATATTAAGTCTACGGTGTCGGGATATACGACTGTGAACTATACCGATGTCAACATTGATACCGAGCTGGAGCGTGCCGATTATGTCCTGCTTCCGGTATGGATGGTGAACTATGACTACAATAAAAAGGAGTATACGTTTGCCATGAATGGCCAGACGGGCAAGGTGGTTGGCAAGCCTCCAATTAGCAAGGGAAAAGTGGCCGCATGGTTTGCCGGGATTTCGGCCGCCTCCTTCCTGATCATGCACGCGGTGTCCTCCTGGGTTTTGGGAGGTGGATTGTGGTGAGAAGGAAGAGAGCGATCCTCGCCTACCTGTTCTTCTTCCTCATGATGCTGGCCATTCCGATGGACATCATTGCGGGTGAAGCGGCCGCGACGAACGAAAAGCAGTTGATTTTCGATACAGCGGAGCTGCTTACTTCGCAGGAGATTGAAGAGCTGAACGCGTTGGCGAATCAATACGGAGCCGAGCGGGAAACAGATTTTATCATTGTTACGATCAACGGCCCGGAAGCTTATGACGTGAAGGCAATGACGCAGGATTTCTATGATAATTATGGGCCCGGTTACGATAAGCCGCATGGCAATGCCGCCATTTTGATGGTGGACATGACGCATCGGGAAGTGTACCTGGCCGGATTTTATAAAGCGAAGACCTATCTGGATGATGACAGACTGGACAAAATACGAAGAAAGATATCATCAGATATGTCAGATGGCGAATACAAGCTTGCCTTTCAAAAATATATCCAATTGGCGCATAAATATATGGGATTCCGCCCAGAGGTGAACCCGGACAATCTCTTCTTCAATACGTGGGTGCAATTAGGCATCGCGCTGGTCATCGGAGGGAGCGTCGTTACTTTGATGGTCCTTCGTTCGGGCGGCCGGGTTACGGTCAATTCCCGGACTTACGAGAATTCTAGCACTTCGGGCGTCGTCGCTCGTGAGGACAAGTATCTTCATACCAACACAACGAGACGGAAGATCGAACGGAGCAGCAGCAGCGGCTCAAGCGGCGGAGGCGGAGGGACTACTTCAGGGGGCCATTCGCATAGCGGCAGCAGAGGATCATTTTAGAGGCGTCTGCTTTTGATCACGATGAAGAATAGGGGGCAAGACGGCATCGAATCTTGCATTCACTCTTGAAAAGCATATGCTTCCGAAGCATGTTTCCTGCGGAAACATTTTGGCTGCTCATGTAGTCTCGCCTACACTCCGCAGCTCCTTACAAGTTTTGCGGAGCAAAACTCGCATCGGAAGCATACGCTTCGAGTTCTTGCAACCTTCTCGGTGCTGAAAACCAGCCTTTTTGAACATAGATTTTTATTGAAAGGACGGGATAAGGATGGGATTCTTCAGAAACCAATTTGCGAATGTAGTCGAGTGGGAAGAATTTAGAGACGATATGATTTTTTGGAAGTGGAGCAATCGGGAGATTAAAAAAGGCTCCAAGTTAATTATCCGCGCCGGACAAGATGCGATTTTCGTAAATAACGGCAAAATCGAAGGGATTTTCAAGGATGAAGGGGAGTATAACATTGATTCGGATATCATCCCGTTCCTGTCCACGTTGAAAGGGTTCAAATTCGGCTTCAACAGCGGGATGAGGGTGGAGGTCCTGTTCGTGAACACGAAGGAGTTCACCGTTCGCTGGGGAACGCAGAACCCGGTTCTGATCCCGTCTCCGCAGCTTCCGGGCGGCATGCCTATTCGCGCCAACGGCACGTTTAATTTTAAAGTGAATGACTACGTGACGCTGATCGACAAGGTGGCCGGGATGAAGGACAGCTATCTGGTGGAGGATGTGAAAATACGGATTACTTCCGTGCTGGATCAGTTGTTAATGAAGTGGATCAGCCGGGAAGGGAAGGACATGTTCAACCTGCAGGCGAATGCTTCCGATATTGCCGCGGGCATCCGCGAAGATCTGGATATGCAAGTGATGGACAACGGCCTGACGATTACCGGCTTTCAAGTGATGAGCTTCAATTATCCGCAAGAAATTCAAGATATGATTACGAAGACGGCTTCGCATGAGATGATCGGCAATCTGCAGAAGTACCAGCAGGTGACGATGACGGACGGCATTGCCTCCGGCAAAGTAAAAGGCGGTGGCGCCGCTTCGGACATGGCAGGCATGATGATGGGAATGAACATCGCCAATGAAATGATGAAAAATATGAATCAAAACCAAAAGCCTTCGGCTGAGACAGCACCTGCCGCTTCCTCTCCTGCGGAAGGCAATCAAAAGCCGAACTTCTGTCCGAATTGCGGATCCAAAAACGAAGGAGCTAACTTTTGCCCGAATTGCGGTCACAAGCTCAACTGACCCGGACAGCCGCCATCCCAAAGCCGACCGTGCAAGGTCGGCTTTTTTGGGCTTGGTAACATGAAACGAGACTACAGCTCATCCGCAAGGCCTAACAAGGCGATGCCGGCAATGACCATGACGATAATCGCATATTGCTTCTTGTTCAGCCGCTCCTGGAGAAAGATTCGGGACAGGATGACCGAAAAAATGCTGTAGGAAGCAATCAGGGGCGCTGCAATGATGGCGTTGCTGGACATGGCGAATACATAAAAGAACTGCCCCGTTGTTTCAAATAGGGCGGCATATCCTTTCACGCGTTCTTGAAAAATGCGGAATGGCTGTTTTTTAATAAACTTGAGATATGTAAAGGCGAACACGGAGCAAATGAAAAAAGTGAATTCATAGGCGAGCAGAGCAGCATCTTCGCTGATTAGACTCAGTTCATCCAAATAAATCCCGTCGGCAAATGTCCCGAGCCCGTCGATGATGCAGTACAGAATCGGGAAGGTGATGGCCATAAAGCCGATCTGATATTTTTGATCGATCGCGGATAAGCTGTTCTGAAGCGCTTCGCGTTCCGCCCTCTTTTCCAAAATAGCAATTCCAATCACGCCGGCCGTAATCATGGTTATGCCTAAGATTTCAACGATGCTTAGCTCGTGGGTGAAGAAAATGAACAATAGTATGGCAGTTACGGCTCCAGAAGAATTTTGTACGGGAGATGCAATAGACAGTTCCATATACCGCAACCCAATATACCCGATCGTCATCGATAAGATGTACAGCGCGGATACCGGCAAATAGCGAACGAGATCGATCGGATCAAAGTTAATTCCTCTGATGAACAGATATGCCGTAGCGTGTATCCCCATAACCAAGCCGACCATAATGACGATTTTAATATGGCTGGACCGATCATGAGGGTCGCTGCCTTTTTTATAAAAGAGATCAGCGCCTCCCCAAGCCAAAGCGGTTACTACCGCATACAAAAACCACATGACTTCGCTCCTCTTGTTACATATTTCACATGTAGTATAAGCTCTATCATTATAAAGACTTCGCTATGAATGTCAAGAGCAAGAGATTGCAATTCAGGTCAAATATAGAGTAAGGCATGCTTGCTATGATGACAGGGAAAGGAGGAGGCCTTCGTGTATGAATGGAATGAAATGGTCCAGCTCATGATCGACTGGATTGGCTTATCGCAAAAGTCCGGGACCGATTCCATTAGCCATTCGCGCCGAAGTGTTCTCCCCTTATCATTATGTGATGAAGGAGCGAGGCAGAATGAGAGAGGTACAGGTGCAGGAAGCAGAAGTCAAGGTGGAGTTTATACCGGCGCATAAGTTTATCGGAATCTGGGACAGCTCGGCACAGAACTACGGCCAATTCTGGAGCAATGGGCATGATTGCGATGACATTTGCGGGATTCTGGAGAGCCTGTCTCATCATACGCTGTCTGGGCAATTGAGCCAGACGGCAGGATGGTTTTACGAAAAGGGGCGGAAGGGGTATTTCTACGGCATCCCTGTTCCTCATTATTATAAGGGGGACATTCCGGAGGGAATGGAGTGCCGTGATATACCTGAATCCGAGTATCTCGTTTTCTTTCATCCCCCTTTTGACTATTTGAAGGGCAACGGCGAGGTAATGAGCAAGGTGGAGCTAGCGGCGTGGAGCTTCGACCCTGAGAGCATGGGCTATGAATGGGATGAGGAGACGAAGCAGGACTATCAGCGCCATTTCCCGGAGGGTTACGGTTATGCCGTGCTGCGTCCGGTGAAGAAACGCAACTAAATCGCAGCGAAAACCGGCAGAACATCACTGCCGGTTTTGGTGACTATTCACTCGAAATATCGAAGGTACACATCCTCCAAATTCGGCTTTACCGTTCGGAATTCCATATGCTCCAAGGGTTCATCGTGAACGATTCTCGCCCAGATGCCGCTTGAATCGCTCGTAATCTGGCTAACTTTGAAGCGGGACTGCACCTCGGCAAGCTCAGACTCCGTGACGCGCACCTCATGGACTTTGCCTTCCATGCCGGCCAGGATGCGAGCAGGCTCGTTTTTGACAAGAAGCTTGCCTTCCTTCATGAGAAGAATTTGCTTCGAGATGAACTCGATATCGGACACGACATGGGTTGCGATAAGCACAATTTTGTTCATGGCGATGGTCGATATGAAGTTGCGGATGCGAATGCGCTCTTTCGGATCAAGCCCTGCGGTTGGCTCATCCAGGATCAAAAGCTTCGGGTCATTCAATAGCGCTTGGGCGATCAGAATACGCTGCTTCATTCCGCCAGAGTATGCGCCAAGCTTCGTATCCGCATCCTTGCGCAGGTTCACGATGTCCAGCAGATCATCGATTCTTTCTCTAGCCCGCGGCGCCTTGATCCCTTTGAGAGCGGCGATGTACCATAGAAATCTCCGACCCGTGAAATGATGATATAGTCCTTGCTGCTGAGGCATATATCCCAAAATATTCCGATACTCCTTGCCGAGACGAGAGATGATCTGATCGTTATATCGAATCTCTCCTTCATCCTGCTTCAACTGATTCGTAATCAGATTCATGAGCGTAGACTTGCCAGCGCCATTCGGACCCAATATGCCGTATATTCCAGGGGAGAACTCGGCACTGAAGCGATCTAGCGCCGTTTTGCGCCCTTTGTTATAGCGCTTCGTTACACGATCAATAGTCAGTTCCACGGTCAGTCCCCCTTCTGAATGAAGCTATTGAATGTCCGCCATGCGCCAATGCCGCATCCGATGCCAAGAAGAAGCAGCGTTCCATAATACATGCTCATGTTCAGCGCATATTGTGATGTTGGAAAGGCGTGATACAGTTGAAAAAGAAGATTGAAGGATATGCTGCCGATTGGTTTCCATCCCATATACTGCAGACCAAGCGGGATGACCACGATAGCGGTTGAAATTAGCAGCAGGATCGCTTGTCTGCGGACAAGCACCGCCAGGAATAGCACGACATGAACGAGCAGCAGCACGCCTCCGATCTGGAACACACCCATCAGAAGAACATACTGCAGGATGCTCAACGATCCCTCTACATGCCCGAGCACTTCGATGCTCTGAACCGGAGCCTGCCAATCGATGTCAGGGTAATGCCTTAGCATATTATAGAACTTCGGGATCTGAAGCAGGAGGAGCAGGAAGACGCTGTACAAATAGGCAACGGCATGCTTGGAGAGGAACAGGTTCCCCCTGCCATGATGGGTGCTCCGTAGTATAGCCATCATGCCATACCTGTAATCAAGGGCGAACAGCGGGCTGAGTCCGGCCAGCAATAAGACGGCATACAACAGGCCATCCCGCAGATCCGATTGCTGCCGGTTGAACAGCGCATCGGAAGATGTCACATTCACGAAGCTGCCCGTAATTCCACGGACTTCCTGCAGCCTTAACAAGTAATCCCTCTGCTCCTCAATGTACTGAAATGCTTTCGCTTGCTTGGCGAACTCCTCCAGCTTCACCTTTTCTGTATTATAGACCGTAAAATCAATGCTGCCGGTCGTATATTGTTCATACCAATAAGCGAATTGTCGCGGCAGATCATCATATTTTGCCCTTTCTTCCTGCAGGAAGTTCAGTTTATCTTTATTGATTGCACCGCTGATCTGATCCAAATAGCGGTTATAGACGATGGAATCGAAATCGAACCTTCGTTCATCCCAATCGATCTGCTGATATACGATAACTCCAGCGAGCAGCAGCAGGAGGATACTTTTCCCGGAGATGAACAATTTAAATCCTTCATGCATCAATAGGGAATTGGTGCGCCGCAGCTTGAACCATGCCGCATGCAATCTTCCCCGCCAGCGATCCCAAGGAAGCAGGGACCCGATGCCGGCATCGGACACATAAAGACACGCGCAGAGTAGGGGCAGCAGCATCATCACAGCCCCGCCGAGCCAATACGTCAATGTCGTCTTCTTTACCGGGTAACCGAACACATTCAGGTTCCGATAATCCGCAAGAAGCTGGAAGGAATCGTAGAATGCAACCACGTTCATATATTTGAACATATTCAGGTATGAATTCGGATGGATCACGGAATAGCATAGAAAGCTGATGCCTAACAATGCAGCTGTCGCCAGGTAGACTCCTCCGGCCCGGCGAAATAATAAGAAAAAGGCAGCAAGCATCCAGGCAAACAACAGGTTGGCAGCCACCTTCAGCAGCAGATACAGGAGCAGGAACTGTCCTGCTGTCAACGCTTCGACTGCGCCCTGGAACGACGGCATCGATTGGATATAACGGTCAAGGTCCCCAAAGCCATAGAGCTGTTCGCTTATCACCAAAATCGATCCCTGATATAAGAGGGTCAGCAGTACGGTCAGCAGGCTCAGCACAACCCATTTCGCTCGCCACAGGTCAAGCAGACCGTTGCGCGTCGAACGGATGAGGCGGTTCAGCCCTTCTTCCTTCTCAACCTGGAACAAAATGATGCATAGCAGGAACAAGAGCGCGGCAAGGCACATATCCGTGGACTGCAGCCGCGTGCCTGATGTGAGCCCCTCTTCCAGTCCCAACTGCAGCGGCAAGCCGCGGAGCGGTTCGAAGTCATGCACCGTTTTCCCAATATTACGGTAGGAGTAAGTTCCCTCCTGATAGAAGATGGAGACCGACAGCATCTCTTCTGCTCGAGTGCCCATTTCTTCCATCGTCCGCCGATACTGGTCCATATGCTCGTATTGCTTTTTGATTCGTTCGATGAGATATAATTCTCGGCCAATCAGCTCCGGGTTGCCTGCATAAGGGCTTTGCCTATACTGCTTATACTCCTGAGGATGGGCCTGCTTGGCTTCATGGATGGCTTGCTCCCAGATCTCTTCGGCAATGGTTCCTTCTTGGGCAAATGTGCTGTATAAAGCCAATAAATCCGCTTGTCTGGCGGTTACTGCCAGCCCCTCATCGGTTGGCAAGCTTCGATATTGTTGCTCCAGGCGTTCATACTCATCTCTGTGTTGAATCAGAGCTATTTGCTCGCGGAACTGGGTATTATAGTAGAACAGCCCATTGCCCAGCAGCAGCAGGACGGCCAAAAGGGCAAAGACTCGTCTATGCCATACCTTCAACAGTTCATATCCGATTAATGTCATGAGGAACTCCTTGCATCAATGGCATTCTCAAGGTTTAACGGAGCTTTGTCTCCAACAAAGGTTTTAACTTAGCTTGTCCTGACTCGATCTCTCGTTTGTCCAAATACAAGATGGAACTCTTATCTGACTGCTCGTTATAGGCAAACATATAGCGATCGTCACCTGGAACCATTTCAATATGTTTGGAAAAAGGAGATAGATCAACTTGATGAATCAGAGCGTTATCTTTGAAAATGGATAGCTGAACCGGGACGTCTGGAGCATATTCATGGACATAGCCGCCTATCGGCTGAATATATGTATATAACGAGTCTCTGTAAATATAAGAAATAATAGGTGGGTGATCTACCTTTACTTCTTCGATATGATTCCCTTCCAGGTCGGACGAGTATTTCTTGTGCGTCCGCTTGTCCAGCGGATCGCCATAGAAATAAGAGAAGTAAAGCCTATTATTAGCGATGCTGCGTAAGCTGGATAACCCGCCATCTCCGCGATCCCACAATGTTGTCACTTGGCCGCTTTGAAGATCGTATCGTTGGGTTTCATAGCCTTTCTCGTTAAATACAAGCCAGTATAATTGCGTTCCATATGGAATGATATCGGTTATCTCATTCACTTGATCAGATGCGTGATAAATCAATTCGGGATCTTGCTTCAAATTATCAAGGCTCGCTTTGAAGACGTTCACTTCCAAGTCACTCTCTCTGTTCCCGTCTGTAGTCGAATAATAGAGATAGCCTCGATGAATGGCCAGCGATCTCGGCGCGGCTTCAAATGTTTTGATGACTTTTCGATTTTTTCCGTCCGGATCCAACCTGACGAGCGTCCAGGTAGTATCGAACCTTGAGCGTTTGCTTTCCCTATCCCAGTAGTTTTCTAGTACATACAGGTGCGAATCATAATACTGTAAAAACTGAGGAGGCTCAGACGATGTAAATTGAACGAACGCCGAGCAGTTTTCGGTAGTCGGGTTGTCCATGCATTGATTGTCAGGGCGATTATCTAGAAGAATGGGCTTTGTGCTCTCTTTGTCCATATAATAAATCAGTTGATCGTGAAGGAAGTAATATCCCGTCTCTGATCGGGTTATCTTCAAACCATATCCTTGTTTGTGGAACATAAATGGATAATCCCAATCCAACTGATACTCATTGTCGTCAGGTAATGTCTTACTAGAACACCCTGATGCAAGGATCAGGCATAGTAGCAGGGTAAAGAAAATGTATTTCTTCATCACGGTATCCTTTCTCTAGATATTGCAGTTATGTGACGATAAAGAGATAATGCCTTGGGGAAAGTGCTCCGTTCCCCTTCCCCCAAGGCTAAATTGTTAATGTAAAATATTACTAGTAGTTAACTGACGTAGTATCTTCCCATGTAGCTGAACCTACTTCCGCCTTATGCTCTGCAGTTGCGGATACTGACAATGCAGGCACGTATTGTGCTTTGGCGGTAGCCGAGACACCTGGCTGCTTTTCATAAGCCGAAGCTGTTGCAGAGCGAGTTTTGCTTGCATCTCCATGCTTGTAGTAGTAAGTTACTTTAACAGAAGAGTAGCAATTGCTGCCCCCACATGAAGTTTGTCCTGAGGCGCTGTCACTATAAATTGTTATCCTGCCAGAAGTATCATTATTTCCGGCTTTACCAGTGGTATAGGACTTAGCGTACGCCCCGCTAGCAAATAACATCGATGCTGCCAGCACAGAAGTTACAAGAGCTAAACATTTTCTGCGGTTAAGCTTCAAGAGAATCACTCCTAATCAGTTATTAGGTGATTTGTAAGTGATTTCCTATGATGCTCCTACCAATATTCGGCCGAATTAGTAGTATAAACACCACCCGATACATATATTACCACATAATTGGTTTATATGTAATATATAAATTTAAGCGCTTTTCCTAAACCTCCTTAAGTCACCTGGTGCCGCTGGAACACACGCCGGGTCACCCAGACAAGAACTCCAGTGACGGCGACGACGCAGCTTACCGCAGCCACGGGATAGAGGATGGGGAAGCCAAATATATTAACTGTCTCGAATCGATTAAATAGCGTGGGAACCCGGATGAATTGGCTATAGCTGAATGTTGCCAGCCACTCGATAATGTCAAATCGAATGTTGAACATATCATTTAGTACGTAAGGGGCGCCAAGGATACAACCCGCAATGAATAGCGTCAAGAACGATGATTTACTTAAGGAAGACACGAACATAACTGCAAGCGCAAATGCAATGCATCCGATGATATGTACCCCAAACTGAATGACGTAATACTGTATAACCGTCCATGAATACGGAGAGTGCATGAACTGGTGCGAATCCCCATATCTGCTTATGGTATAGAGTGGACTGCTCGCTCCATCCAGATTGCCGGACAGTAGCCCGCTCACAGCGAGATTGATCAGTTGGAAGGCGGCGCTGCATATGAATGCATAGATAATGGCGGCACAGCATTTGGCGGAGATGAGCTGCCCCTTCCCATACCGGCTGCTTAAGATTAGGCTGTCCATTCCAGTTGTATATTCTTCAGAATACAGAGGAGCCAAACCGATAAGAATCATCACGCCTATGAAGGCAACCCCGAATTGATCTATGTTATAGAAAATACTGGCCCAAGGCTTGTTGTAATATACTTGACCCGAAGGAGGCCCCTTCTCCATCAGGAGTCGTTCATGAAGGGCATGCTTCTTGTATTCATAACTGCCGGGAGCGCTAAGCCGAAGCTCGGCCCGAATCTCCGCAAGCTGCTTCGTATAAGAATCTTCTAACATAGGCACATCCCATATATCCTGGAGCAAACCGCGGTCAACGAGCGGCAATAATCTTCTGTCCTCATGTTCTTCAAATATTTTTAGTACCTCCGCAATATCTTGCTCCGTTATGACCCGTTCATACGGTTTATATTTTTGGGAGCCGTCCTTGTAATAATCAATCTGGTAAACGATAAAAAGGCCAAAAACGAGCAGCAGGAGCAGGCTGACGATAAGCACGCTTTTACGCGAGATAATTTTGATTAATTCATATTTCAACAAATGTCTCATGCTTCAAACTCCTCGTTAAAATAGTGCAAATACAAATCTTCAAGCCCCGGCGATTCTGGCTGCGCAGAGGAGAAAGGCTGGTCCTTTGCCAGAATTCGCACCTCAATGCCGTCCGGCTGGCGAAGGAGGTTCCCGATTTTGTAGCGCAGCTTCAACTGAGGCAGCTGGCTCTCATCGATCTTCGCCTTCCAGACGCTGCCTGCGAGTTGTCCCAGCAGCGAAGCGAGCCGATCCTGCTTCAGCAGCTGCCCTTCCTTCATGAGCAGAACTTCCTTGGCGGCATATTCGATATCCGACACGATATGGGTCGACAAAACGACGATGCGGTCTCCCGACAGCTCGGACAAAATATTACGGAAGCGAATCCGCTCCTTCGGATCGAGTCCGGCGGTAGGCTCGTCCAGAATTAGCACCTTCGGGTCATTCAGCAGCGCCTGAGCGATGCCGAGCCGCTGCCGCATTCCGCCGGAGAAGGATTTGATCTTTCGCTTCGCCTGATCCGCCAAGCCGACTAACTGCAGCATCTCATCGACCTTGCCGACGGCATAACCTCGATCCATTCCTTTCAACGAAGCGATATACATCAGAAATTTCCGGGCCGTAAACTCCTTGTAGTATCCGCATTGCTGCGGCAGATAGCCCAGTATGTCGCGATAGGCTTCTCCCAGCGTACGAATATCGTGATTGTTCAAGCGAATGCTCCCGGAGGTCGGGCGCAGGATATCGGCGAGCATGCGAAGCAGCGTTGTCTTGCCCGCTCCATTGGGGCCCAGCAATCCGTATACGCCAGGGGTCAGTTCTGCCGTAAAATGTCGCACCGCCTGCTTGTCCTTGTATTGCTTCGATATGTTGTCAATCGTTAGCTCCATAATTCAGACTTCCCTCCACGATAAATGAATGGCGCCGGACAAGGTGCATGCCCTCCCGAATGAGGAGCAGGAGGGCTCCGGCATTGATGATAACGGTGATGCCGATGTTGATTCCCATCAAGTACGGCATGACATTCGAATTCGTCAGCACGATCATGCCCAGCGCCATCCAGACGGCGGTCAGAACCATGATGGCAGATGTGCCGCGGATGCGCATGGCGATCCATAGGGAAATGGAGGCGATGATGATGAACGGCGTGAACCAGCTCCATGTCAGACTCCAGAACGAAAAGTCATCCCGTACCAAATAAAGCAGGCCGGACAAGCATGTGTTCCATACCAGGCTGTGCAGCAAAATGAACAGCAACCGCGACAGCATAATCTCTTGAACGGATATTTTGCAGGCCAGCTCGACTTCGAGCACTCCCTGCTCTCGGCCCTTGAATACTTCTATCAATCCGATAATAAACGGAAGCGGCGCTAATAGGATGACTGCAGCATAGGAAGAATGAGCAGCCGCAATCGTGAACCACAGCCCTGCTCCGAATAGAATCAGGCAGCCGAGCCAGTACAAGCGGCTGAACATTGCGATGTCTGCTCCCGCCCGGCGCATCAATTCGCCCCATCGCCGCTTCGGAGGCGGCACTGCTGCCGATTTTACAGGGACATGTCTTCTTAATGCTTCGATTGTCCGCTCTACCTCATTGTCGGTCGGGAGCTCTACCCGATAGGGCTTCAGCAGGTTGCGGATAGCTTCGTAATCGGCGTCATGCAGCTGTTCTGTTGGCTTACCCTTGCTTCCTGTGGTCACTGCCCTCACCTCCGGCCAGCAGTATTTGTTTGAGCTTGGATATTCCCGCTTTGATGCGGTATTTGATCGTAGACTCGCTCGTGTCCGTCATCTCCGCAATCTCTCGAATCTTCATATCATGATAGAAGTTCAGTATAATCGCGTCCCGCTGCTTCTCCGGCAAGGAGAGTACGGCCTGCTTCGCTTGCTCCTGCTGATAGTGGCAATGGAACAGATCCCATACATTGCTGTTCTCATCCGGCATGTCCACTTCCAATTCCGTATGCGCATGCCGGTGCCGGTACTGCTTACTGCGGTAATAGTCATAGCAGTGATTGACGGCGATTTTCAACAGCCAATGCCGGAATTTCCCCTTGTCACGGTAGTTGCCGAGCGATTGCATCATCTTGATAAATACTTCCTGGGTCAGATCGTAAGCGGTATGCCGATTCCCGATTTTTCGATACAGATAGGAGTAGACGTCCGAATAATGGCGCTTCACAAGCACTTCCATCGCAGCTTGACTCCCGTCTCGGATCTCTTCAATTAATTCCTCATCGGTAAGCACGGTGCTCACCCCCTCCTCTAACTGTAACGAAAAAAGTCGAAAAAAAGACGAAGGGCTTGCGATTATTTTTGTGTAATGAGGTGTAAAGCGAAAAGAGGACCGGGCTCTATATGAAAAATTGCCCGGCACCGGAAGCACAAACAGAGGCATACCGTTCGTATGCCTCTCGCTCAATCTACATATGACACTTTGGCCACATGCCCAAAGTGGATAAGGCGAATAGACTGCACTCGAATGGCGTCTCGAAGAATTGGAGAAGTCAGAGCCCGGAGTTCCCCATCCTTGGCCTCCGGTGCGATGCGGAGCGGATGATCGTCCCCTCGGTACCGGGGGTGGCACATGATCTCGGTCGTTGTTCCCTCTTGCAAATAATGGATATGATGCAGGAGCCGGGCCAGATGCGAATCCAGGTGGGTAGGCATAATTCCGGCAGTGACCAGCTTGTTGAACTGATGATTCAGCTCGACTTCAATCTCCGCTTCTCTTCATTCACGAGATGAACATGCTCTATCGTATGCGGGGGCTTATATAGGAGTACGCTGCCCGCACCATGAATCCATGAATGCGGGGTCGGCCTGTTTCCCAACTTCGGATTTCCCTGTCAAAGCGTTCACGCCATGTTACAGCGTATGCTTCCGGTACAAGCGGCGAAGAAGCTTTCTCGTGATCAGGTACGAGATGATAACGGAGATCACCAAGGAAAGCGAGTATCTAAACTGAGGTGTCTCGATTGAGCCAAGGATCGGGGTAATGAACGCTTGGGTAAGGATGAGAACGACGACAAAGCTGAGAGTGGCATGCACAATCTTTTTCGACCGGTTCACGGTTATACCTCCTGCTGTTGAATGAGATGTTTCCTGAAATGAACGATAATCATAATTATCGGAAAATATGAGAAAATAGTGAAGAGCAGGGAGGCGGGCGGAGAGATTACCGAACAAAAAACCGCCATTCCCCAAAAATGAGAAAATGGCGGCTCCAAGGATAACCGTGTCTAAAATTAACGCACTTTCGTGACCGGATAAGGGTGCGGAAGCTCGATGCCCGCGCGCTGAACGATCGCCCGGGCCGTGTCCTGCACGCGATCGAGAATCGCGTCCTCGTCCAAGGTGACAATGCGGCAATCCTTCATAATCCATTGTCCGTTGCACATCGACGATTCGACGTTGCTGGAATGCATCGCGTAGACGAGCGTCGATACTGGATCATGCACCGGCAGCACGCCCGCGCTGCGTGGATTGATGATGATAAGATCGGCTTTCTTGCCAACCTCCAGTGATCCGATCTCATCCGCCCACCCGAGACAGTGCGCTCCGTTGACCGTCGCCATCTCCAGCACCTGCACGGCCGGCAGCTTCGTCGGCGTAAGCGTGCGGCCTTTGTGAATGAGCGCGGTCAGCAGCATCTCGTCGATCATGTCCATCCGGTTGTTGCACGGCGCGCCGTCCGTAGCGATGGATACGGTAATGCCGCGTTCCAGCATCTCCGGAATGCGGGCGAAGCCGAGCACGCGCATCGCCGCTGCCGGGTTGTGGGATACCTTCACATCGTGCAGGCGGAACAGATCGATCTCCCGATCCGTCATCCATACGGTATGAACGGCCAGCATATTCGGGCCGAGCACGCCGAGATGGGCGAGATGTTCTACGGTCGTGCGGCCGCGCTGCTCTTCCACGAAGCGGATCTCCTCCGGAATCTCCGCCACGTGCATATGGATCCCGACGCCATGGCGATCGGCCAATTCCTTCGTGCGCACAATCAACTCGTCCGAGCAGTTGAAGATCGTGCGCAGGCCGAACCAGACGCGCAGGCGCCCGTCCGCCTGGCCATGCCAGCGCTCGAACAGTTCTTCCTGCACGGCGAGCGAATGCTCCGTCGACTCCCGCCATGGCTCCGGCAGTCCTTCCGGCATATCCATCGTCGCGCGGCAGAGCACGGCGCGAATGCCTGCCTCCTGCACCGCCCGGGCGATGCCGTTCACTTCCTTGCCGCCCGCCTCTGCGAACGTCGTTACACCCGAGCGGATGAGCTCCAGGCTGCAAGCCAGTGCGGACAGATACGCTTCTTCCTCCGTCATGCAGCTCTCATAAGGGAAGACGCGCTTGTACAGCCAGGTGAGCAGATCGACATCGTCGGCAATCCCGCGGCCGAGCTGCTGCATCGTATGGACATGCGTATTGATAAGTCCCGGCATAACCGTCTTTCCGTTCAGCTCTACCACTTCCGCATCCGCCCGCACCTCGGACGGATCAACGGCGCCTATCGCCTTGATGCGATCGTTCTCGATCAGTACATCACCGTTCTGGAAGACGCGGCGCTCCCCATCCATCGTCAATATCCAGCCGTTCTTCAACCATACTTGTCTCACCGGATAATCCCTCTCTTCGCTTCTGCAAGATGTATATCGTCATCGTCGAGCAAATCACTTTATTCCTTGTTTACGATACCAGTCTACCCGACCCGATGTCAATTAAATCACGAACATTTATCAATGGTAATAGATATAACGTTCGCTTTTACCAAAGATCGGGAGCGGCGTACAGCTTGTCGCATTTTTACAATCCTTGCTGTACAGAAGAAGCTATAATCGAAGCAATATCGCGGCACTATATGGAGAGGGAGCCTTCTCCCTGAGAGCAGAGGAGTGAGTGACATGGAAGATTTGAAATACGAGTTCTATATCGGCGCCCCTGCCGACACGGTCTGGAATACGCTAGTGTCGCCGGAAGGGACGCGCCAGATCTTTTTTGGCAGCGAGCTTCGGTCTACGTTCCAGGTCGGGGATACGTACGAATACGTAGGCCCGGGCAATGATGGTGAAGAGACAGTCCACGTGTATGGCACCGTGCTGCAGTACGAGCCGAACAAGGTCTTCAGCGGAACGGAACATCCGGGCCCGTCCTATTATAGCAATCACGCCGAGCTGGAGACGAGAATCACCTTCACGCTGGAGACCGTTGGCCAGTGCACGAAGCTGACGCTAGTCAATGATCAGTGGCCGGCCAATCATCCTTCCTATCCCAATGCGAGTTCCCATTGGTGGATGATTCTGTCCAACGTCAAGACGCTGGCCGAGACGGGCAGAACGCTGGATCTCGGGTGGTAGTCCGCTGCATTGCACGAGAATAGAGAGCCTTACATGAGAGAAGAGCACCTGCATATCGCGGTGCTCTTCAATATGGGTAAGACACTATTACTGGGGCATCTTGCGCGTTGAGATCGCAATGCGGTTCCACGCGTTGATGGTGATGATCGCCATAATAATATTGCCGAGTTCGGCGGGTTCAAAATGCCGTGCGGCCTCATTATAGACGTCATCCGGCACATGAGTCTCCGCCACCAGGGTGACGGCCTCGGTCAGGGCCAGCACGGCTTGCTCTTGCGGACTAAAGTAAGGCGTCTCGCGCCACGCGGGAAGCGTATAGATGCGCTGTTCGGTCTCTCCCAGCTTCCTCGCGTCCTTCGTGTGCATATCTAGGCAGAAGGCGCAGCCGTTGATCTGGGAAGCCCGAATCTTGATTAATTCCAGCAGGCGCGGCTCCAATCCCGAGGCGGCAACGTATTTTTCGAGCTGCCCCATCGCCTGGTAGGCCTCGGGGTTGGTTATATTCATTTGCGGTCTCTGAGTCATTCGAATCTCCTCCATCGATTAGATTGCCTGATCAGGCAGTTACACCCTTAAGACAAGAGAGAGGAGCCGTTTGTGACACAACGAGATTATTTTTCCGCGTTCTCATCTGGCTCCGTTCTTGGATTCGGGGAGAAGCAGCGCGAGCAGACGCAGCGCTCCTCTCAGCCTGACCGGCTTCCGAGTCTTCCGGACATAACGGTAATCGGTCAATTCCACCCCTGCATCACGCCTCGCATAGGCGAAATCATCGTCCAGCATGAGCCGGTACTCCCACACTCGCTTTTCCCAAGAAGGAATCCGCGCCGCCATGAAGCTGTCTTCTACCCCCGGGTGGATATAGGTCTCGACGATGCCTTCCGGCAGATCGTACAGCTTGCCGATCAGCATCCGCTTGAAGCTGTCATAGGTTTCTCCTACTTCAATAAAATACGGGTGCGAGAGCAGGTAGTCGGGCAGGGGAACGCCCAGCGCATCGGCGAGGGCAACCACCTTCCGCAAGGTCTGGTGCGCCCCGGGGATGGAGGCGAGGAGCTGATCCCGCTCATCGATGCGCCGGAACAGCCGGAAGGGCAAGCCCCAGCGGGAGCAGCGCCACAGGACATAGGGCAGGAAGCTTCGGCCCGTGGCCATCCCGTACAGGCTCCCCATATGATTGTCGACATGAGAGATGTCGATGCCAGCTTGGCGGGCGGCCTCGTACTGGGCGTGCAGCTCTCTCTTCACGTCGGGAGCGCTCGCATTCTGTTCGAACGCTTCGACGGTGGCGTGCAAATAGCCGGACTCATCATGCAGGGACGGACCCCCGGTCAGACCGCTCCAGCGGTAGCCCTCGAATTCGCTGGTCAGCGTGAGGTGCAGGCCGACATTCCGCTGACCGGTCCGTCTGCACCATTCCGCCGCTTCCCCGAAGGCGGGAGCAGGGGGCATTATCGTAGCGGAGGAGACAGTGCGCTCCTCCAGCAGGTGAATGATGGCCTGATTAGCTGCCGGGCTCTGTCCGAAGTCGTCGCAATTGAGGATGAGTCGGGTTCGAATAGGGCGCTGAGTCATGATGAATGGTTCCTTTCAAAAGAATGGGGATGATCATTCGGCTTCACGGCCAAGGATAAGAGAAAGGCGACGGCCAGAAGGCAGAACGGGACGACGCTGATTAATACCCGGAACGTCCCTTCCGGGTTCGGTCCCGGGTTGTCACCGCTGACGTAGCCGAAGAGCAGGCCGACGACCCAGAACGAGAGGGCCGAGATGAGTCCGCTGGAGCGGGTGATGAAGCCGCCGACCGCCGTATAGACTCCTTCACGGCGCTGTCCCGTCTTCGCGAAATCCCGATCGATGATCTGGCTGCTCAGCACCGGCGGCGTGACGAGGAAGCCGGCCAAGCCGAACCCAACGATGATGCCGGCGGCGATGCCGCTGGCCAGACCGCTGCCGAACCAGAGCGGAATGACAGACAATCCGTAGACGGCGAGCGCCAGCCGCCAGCCGCGGACGCCGCCCAGCCGGTTCACGATCCAGTACCAGACCGCGACGAGCGGGATGACGGAGACGAAGACGGCTGCCAGCAGCAAGGATACCCGCGATTCGGGAATCATCAATACGTATTTTGCATAGAAGGGGATCATGGAGCTGACCAGGCCATTTACGGTCTGGGCGAACGAGTTGGCGATGTTGAAGATCCAGAATTCGCGATTCTTCAGCGTTTCGCGGAACGCTTCCTTCAGCGGGAGCTGCGGCTCCTGCTGAATATTCATATTTTCCTTGACGGAGCCCATGCATAGCAGCATGAATACGGCGAAGAGAAGGGCGTAGACCAGGGACATATAGCCGAAGCCCATTATGGCGAACAGAATCGGAGTCAGGGCGGAGCCGATCAGGATAGCGACGATCTGGAAGCCTTGCTGAATTGCGGAGGCCTTGGCCCGGAGGCGTTCCCCCCGGAACAGCTCCGGGAACAGCGCCCCATAGTTGACCCAGATGACGGTCGACACCGCTTCGAAGAGCAGGAGTGCGACGAGGAACCAGAGGAACAGGCTGTTCTGGTGCTGCGCCAAGCCTTGCGGCACGGCGAAGATCATGCAGAACGTCATCATGAACAGCGGGATCGAAGCCCAGATCCACGGCTTGCGCCGCCCGAACCGCGTTCGGGTGCGATCGGACCAATGGCCGAACAGCGGCTGGTTGACGGCATCCCAGACTAAATAGATCGTGCGGGCCAGCGTAGCCAGCCCGACGCCGAGTCCCAGCTTCTCGACGTAATAGTAGCTGTAGAAGGCGCTGAAGGCTTGTGTCGGCACCATCATCGCGAACATACCGAGCGCGTAGGACAGCGGGGAATTGAGCCACGTTCCGCGCATCAGGGGCTCCTCCGTTCTTGGGAACTGTCTGCCGTCTTATGGAACGTTCGCAGAACCGCTCCCATACGGCGTTGAATGAATCCGCTACTTACGTATGTATGCGGCCGGAGCGCGAATTAGAATGAGATTAAGCCTGCCGGGCGGCAGCCGCCGGGCCGCGGTTTCGCGGGCCGGCCTGCGAGCTCTTCCCCCGCTGTCACTGCTGCTGCAGTTTCGCAAATAATTGCTCCACTTTGTCTGTATCCGGTATGAACTCCTGCGTCAAATTTCTGAGATCCTGTTCGTTCTCGAATTGATCCAGGTCTTGGCCGTACCAGCTCTGCAATTGTTCTCTGGTGATGAGGTAGCTCTGGCCCTCGAGCTCCAGGTGGACTTGGTCGACATTCCGTACCAAGGCGAACAAAAAGGTAGCGTTGAAAATGACGGTCTCTCGAATATCGCTTTCGCTCATCGGAGAAGCTGCCTCATTGTACTGCACCGTGATACGGTAAGGCTTCTCAGCCGTGCTCAGCGAGAACTGCTTCACTCGGTCGCTCTGCGGCAGCATCCCCAGAATGCTGCCGATGGCGCTGTTATCGCCGACATAAGAATTTTTGTACTGGAAAATGTCTTTGTCTCCAGCTCCTCCGCTACGGCTGTTGGAGTCGCAACCCGCGAGCGCTAACAATAGGACAAATAAAAAAATCAAAGGTCTGCTCACTTTTTTCATCGATGATCCTCCCTGTTCGGTCTGCCCTCGATTTCGAAGGATGGCGTCATTCGAATTCCTTGTTCGTCTTCAGCAAAGTCAGAATATCTTTGGACGTGTAGCCTTTGGCAATGACAAGCACAATAATCCGATTAATTATAAATAATACTATCATTAGAAAAAATAGTAAAGAAAATGAATATAGCAAAAGCCGTTCCTTAACGAACAACAGGCAGATGATCGCGGTGTATGCCGCGATTCCCGCGGCAACCTGGCCAAAAATACGATTAATGTTGCCGGCGTATATATGTTGAATCATCCGATTTCCATATCCGAACTGTTTTAAGATGCCCATGTCTTTCTGCTGCACCTTTAAAAAGGAATGAAACGACAGCAGCACATGGGACGCGGTAATGATGAGAATAAGACTGGCCAGCGAGACGGACAACACAAGCGTATTGTTCATCGATTGGCTGAAATCGTCGAAAGCTTTGAACGTATAATTGGTATTATACCCCTTGTCGTTCACGAGCTCGGCAATCTTTTCGACTTGGGACAAATCCTCCACATAGATATACATCTTCCTCAGCGCTTGAATGCCGAAGGGATTGTCCTCGTCGTATTGCGTGACGAATTCGTCCCACGAGACGGAATACGCCGCCTCAATCATATCCTTGAACGTTGCGCTGCCGACGTACACGCTATCCAACTGTTCGTCATTATACAGGGAGAAGGGGTTGTTCTCGGCTACCCCGGTGTTGTGCGTGACGGTATAATCCGCGAAGCGGCTGCTGCTCAGGCCGTCTTCATGAATGTCAATCACGGGAATCCTCAAGGTGGCCGCGGGCCCCTTATCGGTCTGGCCGCAGGTTACCGCACGCTCCAGGCTGCAGTCTCCCAACAAGGCGGCGGCGTCCTCGTCCAGGCCGTAAATGAAGTGAGTATTTCCCTCGCTGTCCTGAATGCCGAAATTAAACTGATATTCTTTGAACAGACGGTACTTCGTCCCGGACCCCAGCGAAGAAATGTGATCGCGCAAAACAGGTTCATCGGCAAATTGCAAGGGCACGGCGTGCATGGCGTTCCCTCTGGCCGAAGTAATCTCGATCGTATGCGTATTATGATTCGCAATAAAATCTTTTTCCACTTGCAAGTACTGGTTAATGAAAAAGACAGACGCCGTTGATATTAACACGAGCGAGACGACAAAGAGTAAAATCGATATTTTCAGGTGCGAGCTGGATTTCTTCCGGATTAGACGAGAGATGTTTGCCGCTATTTGTTTATCGCTTTTCATCATGCAATCTCCCATGCTCCAACGTTAGATTGATGCTGGCATCAATGAGCCGGTTGTTTTCATGACTGACGATGATGACTAATTTCTGATGAAACACTGACATGATCGCTTCATAAATCGTTTTTTTATTGTGCAGATCCAGCTTGGACGTCGGTTCATCCATCAAAATAATATCGGGATCCGAGATGAGGATGGAGGCCAACTGGACTCGTTGTTTTTCTCCGCCCGAGAGCATCGATATTTTCCGGTCCGCCAGATCGAGGATATTGAACTGGGCCAACGTGCTCTCGGCAAGCGGCGTGAAGCCTGCGTCATCGCGGTTGCGCGCCCTATACTTAATATACATATTCTCTCTTGCCGTCAGATTCGAGAACAGCATTTCATCCTGGAACAGATATTCGATTTTTGTATTCGGCTGCATTTCCAGCCTGCCGGCATCCGCTTCAATATATCCCGCGATAATATTCAACAGGGTCGTCTTGCCGGAACCGCTCTCCCCTCTGATGATATAGATACGGCCAGCATGGAATTCGAAATCGATGGCGTCGAGCAGCAATTTGTCTCCGAACTGCTTGGATATGTTAATCAAACGCAGACTGCTCATTGGTCCCCCCTCGGCTTCAATGGAATGTGACCGATATGGCCTTGGCCGTAGACCGTAATCTGATGGTCCTCAATCGCAAAATCAATGATGTTGCTTACGGTTCCAATCACTTGCTTGGTGGCGGTATCGATGGCGTCGAGGGCGAGGTTGGCATTGCTGTCAGGATAGATTTGAATCAGGATGCCGTTCCCGGAATCGAAATAGTTGAGGGGCTGCTTCACAAAACGTTCCTCGTCGTTGTAAATATATTGATGATCCGACACCAGCAGGCGGCCATTCAAGGCATATAATTCGCTTGCTTCCAGATTCTCTCCGACGAGCTGCGGCTTGCTTGACAAGTCAGTGACGTCTAACGCATACAGGGAGTAAGCGTTGATGGCTTCCTCATAGGTGGTGTAGAACAGTTGCTGGCCGATGAGGACGCCCGAAGACACGAGCCCCGTTACATTTGAAAAGTCGGACAGCGTATTGTCCGGGTTCAACTGCGCGATAGAGCGCTTCGATTCCATACCATCATTGTCATAATAGCTCCGAATGAATAGATGCTTCCCGCCGTCCGTCGCCAGAGGGAACACGGCTTCGTTTTTCTCGTCTGCGAGGCGATGGACCTCTGTGATCTCCTTCCGGTCGACCGATAGAATGGCAAAGCCGTTCGTGAGGCTGTTGCCGGCGGTAAAGTAACGGTTCTTCGCCTCATTGAACTCATACTGGATGTAATTGACGATATTGGACTGCTGTTCAACGGTTTGGGCATCTACATTATAGGATAATAATTTCTGGGAATAGCGGTTATACAGGTAGATGCAATTCTCCGTTGAACCGCACTCCGGCAGCGCGATCCTGGGTGGAGCGTCTGCTATCGTGCCGGGGCTGCTTTTGCCGCAGCCCGTGGCCAAGGAACAAAGAATGAACAGGAATGCGAGCGTGAACTTTTTCATTTCTCCCCCTCATCGCAATGGTTGCCGTCTATTGTGACAAATAAAGAATCGACAGATGCGTCTGCCGATTCTTTATTTAATTGGATACGTTCTTCAATTATACGCCGGCGCTGATCTCGTATGTTTTCGGATCGCTTGAGAGCTTCACCTGTGCCTTGTTGGTCGTTACAATCGTTCCGCTCCGGTAGTCTTTCTTCGGTCCGATGACGATGTTCGAGCGCCAATCCGAGGATTTGGAGCCGTTGGAGTTCTCCCAATATTTTTCCTTCGTAGATATCGACTGCCATGACGAGCTGCCGCCGGCGCTGGCTCCGTCAGCGGATACGCCCATGCTGATGGAGGCGGAACTTCTTAGTGACGCGGTGCTCTTCCAAGAGGCTCTTACTCTTTGCACTGTTTTGGAGCCGCTATAGACCGCCGATACTTGCCAATCCCATTGATACGTGTTCCCGGAGGATGTCGGCGACGTACTTCTCCATACATTCGACGTTAATTTGCCTTGACCTCCCGGAATCGTTAACGGTTTGGACTGGGAATCAGCGAAGGATACCCCGGAAAATAAGGACAAGCTAAGAACAGGTACGGACAATAGTGCCAATAAGGATTTGTTTACTATCTTCTTAGTACGCATCACCAATGAGACCTCCATGAATAAAGTGATATATTTGAAAGCTGGCCAGCTAATCAAATCATACCGAAGCATGGATCGAACCTAAGCGATGATGAGATGGAATCGCTGCTGAAGTTAGGCAAGGGAGCATCAGTATCGGTTTATGCCGCACACGGAGTATGTCAGAATCGGAGCGTATGGAAGCTAAGACGCTTCCCCTATGTAATGTTTAAACTAGCGTCCATAAGAAATTGCTTATTATGCTGCGGCAAGACTGCATTCCGTCGTAATGGAACGCGGAATAAGAGTCCATTATGGGGAATTATTGGAAAACATGCACATCAATAACACTAGCATCAAACTCCACTTTTGTAAAGATTTATTTTTTGACGGCATGATATAATACACCCATAATCATTCCGCTCAGAGAGGTGAAGCGCATGACCGTAGAAGACATCATGAAGAAGCTGGAAGCGATGGGGTCGGAGCAGACGAAAAAAACGTTCCTCCGGCATGGGGCCCAGGAGCCGCTATTCGGCGTCAAGGTGGGGGACCTGAAGAAGCTGGTCAAAGATGTGAAGAAGGATCAAGCGCTCGCCCGAGCGTTGTACGAGACGGGCAACAGCGATGCGATGTATTTGGCCGGGCTGACGGTGAACCCGAAGACGATGGACAGGGAGACGCTGCAGGCTTGGGCGAAGCGGGCCAATTGGTATTTACTTGCGGAGTATACGGTAGCAGGCGTGGCGGCGGAGAGCCCGTATGCCCTTGAACTGGCCCGGGAATGGATGCAGTCCAGCGACGAGATGATCGCTGCTTGCGGCTGGAGCACGTACGCGAACTATATCTCGATTACGCAGGATGAAGACTTGGATCTGGAAGAGATCCGCCGGCTTCTGCAGCAGATTGCGGCAACGATTCATAGCGAGAAGAATCGGGTGCGCTATACGATGAACATGTTCGTGATCGTCATCGGATCTTATGTCCGGCCTCTGCACGAGGAGGCAGTCCAGGTGGCCGAGGCGATCGGGAAGGTCCAGGTTCATATGGGGCAGACCGCATGCAAGGTGCCGGATGCCGTGCCTTATATCGAGAAGACGGTCGCCGCCGGCAAGCTGGGGACCCGGAAGAAGACTTGTATTTGTTAAGGAGTGGACAGGATGGAAGCGACCGCACAGCAAGTGGCGGAATGGATGGTATCCGAGATTCAGGCGAAGGGAGTCGTCCATCAGAGCGATGTGATTGCGTATGTGCGCGCTCATTTCGGCGAAGCGTTCGTGTTCGTCAATGAGAGAGGCAATGCGTCGCTGGACAAGGAAGTGAAGAAGGCATTCCGGAAGCTGCACCGCGGCCGGATTGCCTGGGATCGGGACGGCTTCTGCTGGGGGTGGACATAATCGTGGCACAGGCAAAATATTACGTCGTATGGGCCGGTCATCGTCCAGGCATCTATGCAAGCTGGGCGGAATGCAAGGCGCAGACGGATAACTATAAAGATGCCAAGTACAAATCTTTTCCTTCCAAGGCCGCGGCGGAGCAGGCCTATCGGGACGGCTGGCAGAAGCATTGGGGCAAGAAGAAGGACGGGACAGGCTCGCCAGCCCGGGGAGGCGCGGCTTCCAGTGCCCCGCCGGCCGAGGTGGATTACGACAGCATCTCCGTCGATGTCGGCACGAGGGGCAATCCGGGGCCGGTGGAGTACCGGGGCGTGTCAACGCGGACGGGCGAGGTGTTGTTTGCCGTCGGTCCGATCCCGAACGGTACGAATAATCTGGGAGAGTTCCTGGCTATCGTCCACTCGCTGGCGTATTTGAAGCGGAAGGGCAGCAACCAGACGGTGTACAGCGACTCTCGAACCGCCATGAAATGGGTGCGGGAGAAGAAGGTGGCCACCACCCTGGAGCGCAACGAGTCTACGAAGGAGATCTGGAATCTCGTGGATCGGGCGCTTGGCTGGCTCCAGACGAACACCTATAACAACAAGGTGCTGAAATGGGACACGAAGGCATGGGGCGAGATTAAGGCCGATTACGGCCGGAAATAGGGAGAGCCGCCATGGCGGCAGAGTAATACGGGGGAGGAGTAAGCGAATGAGCGAACGCATTCCTTGCCGGACGGAAGGATGCTCGGCGACGATTCTGCCGGCGACGGCGGAGAAGACGGGCGGCATCTGCATGCCGTGCCACCAAGAGCTTCTCCGGCTTGAGCGCGAGGCGTATATCCGGGAGAACCGCAAGGATATTGACGTCTATGCAGGGATTACGGATCCGGTGGAAATATTGCGGCTGATGCATACGCCGCGGCCCTACAATCCATTGGAGCGGGTTCTTCCTTATGAGAAGAGCCGCGAGGAGATGTACGCCTCGCTGTCGAGCGGGGATATCGAGCGGCTGAAGGCGTATGCCGCTGCGTTGATCGAGGAGGATGAACTGGATACGGCGCAAGAGATTTTGACAGCGCTCGTCTGCTGGACGGAGGCGTCCATTGCGGACTGTCTCCCCTTGCTTATGCGCCGGCAGGAGTACCATCCGAGCATCCTCTATATGCATGCCTCCGCCGAGATTCGGGACGAGTTGATCCGTCAAGTGAATCTCGATGCGGAGAACCGCAACGCCATTCTTCTCGCTTTGGCCTGGATTGGCGACGACAAGGTTGTTGAGCTGTTCCGGGAATGGAAGGCTCACCCGCCGGAATGGGCGAAGGAGCTGTATATCGCGCCCGAAGCGTATGCACGGGAAGCGGGCTGGGAGCTGACGGCGGACGGTCAGCGGCGGAATTTGTACAATTCGGAGTGCTACCCGGTAGTATCGGGGATGCCGCCCGGGGAGGAAGGCGAAGCGGCGGCGATCCTGCAAAAAGCCGAGCAGCAGTGCCGGTGGTGCGGGAGCGAGTTGACCGTATTGTTCGATCTGGATATGACCCACCCGCTGTTGCAAGGTTTTGGCCTCCCGTGGAACAGACTGCGTATCGCCACCTGCATCAGCTGCACCTGTTACGGCTATATTTATACTGATGTCGATGCTGAAGGGCAGGTTCAGTGGAGTCCATGGAACCGGGAGCCCGACTATTGGGTGGAGCCGGATGAAGAGAGCCCCTTCGCGGAGACCACTCATTCGCTCGGCCTGTCCGCTTCGAAGCGAAGCGCCTTCCATGCGGCGAGTTGGACGCTGGAGGCGGCCTCCTCCCAGCTCGGGGGACATCCGACCTGGATCCAGGACGCCGACTACCCCGCCTGTCCAAGCTGCTCGGCCACGATGAAGTTCGTTGGGCAGCTGGACTGGGAAGACGTAGAGGAATACGGGGAAGGAATCTATTACGCCTTCATCTGCCCGGATTGCCGCATCGCCGCCACGACTTATCAGCAGACATAAGCTGCGGCGCCCCCGGAGTGGGCAGGCACCACCCGCCTAATATAGGCATATGCTACCCCATAATCGAAGGTGGGGGGATTAGGATTGGCTGAGAGTGAACGGAAGAAGCATCTGGCATGGCATGAGACAATGGAAATGCACGAGTTGACGGCGTTCCAGGCAAACCATCTGATGGCGTTCAAAATGATGCTGGATGACGTCAAGGATGCGAAGCTGCGCGGATTATATGAGGAAGCGATCTATGCAATGGAGAACAACTTGAAGGAGCTGCTTGGATATTACCCGATGGCCCCGGCATTTGTTCGTCATGTGGGGGACGGCGCGGATATGACCGGGTTCTACGCCGGGCATCTGCTCGCCTTCTGCAAGACGACGGTCCGGAGCTACGCCATCGGCATTACCGAGACGTCGACTCCGTCGCTGCGTCAGACGCTGAAGAAGCAGCTCAATGCCGCGATCGACCTGCATGCGAAGGTGTTCCATTATATGCTGGATCGCGGATATTATCCTTCATACGACCTGCCGAAGCTGCTGGAGAACGATATGAAGAACGCCAACAAGGCATTGTCAATGTGAACAGGATAGACGCATTAAGGCTCTTAATCCTCTTGCCGGGGAAAGGGCCTTTCACTATTTAGCGGGACTTGCTTCGGAACGGTACCGTTGTTTGACCTGGAATTGGCCAGGCCCGTTCATCGCAAATCTTTACTGTGTTTTGTGACCATTGTTGCTCAAGATTCGGTGAAGAGATATTATTATAAATATGATTGTGGACATTCAATGTGGAAAGTGAGCGAGTACAGATGGGGCGTAAATGGAATAACATTAAGGAAAAGAAAGCATCCAAGGATACTAACACGAGTCGTATATATGCCCGATTCGGCAGAGAGATTTATGTGGCTGCGAAGCAGGGGGAGCCGAATCCCGAATCCAATCAAGCCTTGAAGTTTGTAATAGAGCGCGCCAAAACATACAATGTGCCGAAAGCAATCATTGATCGTGCGGTTGAGAAGGCCAAAGGCGGCTCGGATGAAAATTATGATGAGCTTCGCTACGAAGGCTTCGGTCCGAATGGGACCATGGTGATTGTGGATGCCTTGACCAACAACGTGAACCGGACAGCGTCCGAGGTGCGTGCCGCATTCAACAAAAACGGCGGCAGCCTGGGTGTTAGCGGATCGGTCAATTATATGTTCGATCAGACGGCCGTCATTGGCTTGGAAGGCAAGACCGCCGAGGAAGTGCTGGAGATTCTGATGAATGCGGATCTGGATGTCCGCGACATCCTCGAAGAGGACGAGACGGTCATCATCTATGCAGAGCCCGATCAGTTCCATGCGGTCCAGAATGCGCTGCGCGAAGCGGGCACTGAAGAGTTTACTGTGGCGGAGCTGACGATGCTGCCTCAAACCTATGTGTCCCTTCCGGAAGACGTGCAGGGGCAATTTGACAAAATGATTGATGCGCTGGAAGATTTGGACGATGTGCAGCAGGTCTACCACAACGTCGATCAATAGAAGCTTGCCGCTGAAGGCGCGCTGAATGAATTGCATCTCTTAGAGGACAAGCCCGCCATGGATGGGTCATGTCTGAAGTGCACCCCTTAGAATAGACATTGGAACCCCCTTAGGTATCCAATGAATTCTAGGTGGTGCATTTTTATTTGAGCGCTCAACGGAAGAAGTGAAGTTCGATGCCGCACCCCAATCGATATTGAAAAACAATCCTTCGGAGCTTCCTGTCGAGATCGCACGGACGTGGGTTCGCCCGTAGAGGTTATCGATAATGACTACTAATGCCACCCTGTTTTTGGAGCGGAAATAATAGTTTTCGTACCCTTGCGTACCGATGAATGTCCCCTTTTGCAGATCATGATATTCCTCATGAACCAGATTGGCATTTTGATTGTCCTTGACCAATTCCAGAGCCTTCCCGATCCGGTCGATAAGAAGGAACACCGAAAACTCCGAGTGGTATGTTCAGTATATTATCGAGCAGCGGCGGAAGGCGGGGCTTCCGGAGCTCCATGGAGTAGACGAGGCCAGGCCGTGAGGAAAGCGTTCCTGGTTCGGCCGGCTGGCTGTGACCCATCGCGAGCCGTCAAATGGCCGGATAATGCAGACACCAAACGGGGCTGTCCCAGAAGTTTTATTTAGTTACAGTGCGACAGCCCCCTGATTCTCAAAGCTCAAATGGCCGAAAACTGCAAAAACTCCCATGACGTCTACGACGTCACCCCCCAGAATGAAAATAGGTAGATGTAAACTTTTAAAGTTACTGTAGATGGTAATCATGAGACTAACAAATCCAAGGACGACTGTATTATTGGGGTACGACCCTGTTGCAAAAACCGTTCAATTGCGATCGCGAGAACCGCCCAATGCACACCCAAGTGCGTGTATAAAATTTCTTTATTCAGATCGCATGATTTGTTAGTACACATGAAAGCAGGTGCAAGCATGGATGCCGTACGCGAATGCTGTTGCGGATTAGATGTCCATCAAAAAACGGTAGTTGCCTGTATCCTTTACGGGGATTTAGAATCCAAGCCCAAGAAAGTCATCGAAAGCTTTGGAACAACGACTACCGAACTACTCCGACTTCAAGATTGGCTTAACGCACATCAGTGTAAAGAAGTAGCCATGGAGAGCACAGGTGTGCTGTGGAAACCGGTATGGAATATTTTGGAGTCTAGCTGCCATTTAGTGTTGGCTAACGCTAAACAAATCAAGAATACACCAGGGCGTAAGACAGACAAGAAAGATGCGGAGTGGATTGCACAACTTCATCGTTGTGGTCTCATTCAACCAAGCGTGGTGTTGCCGCAGCATTTGCGGGATTTACGAGATCTAACGAGGTATCGTCTGAGAATCGTGGCGACCATTGCTTCTGAGAAGAATCGTATCCATAAAATTCTTCAAGACGGAAACATCAAGCTTACGAGTTTTATGAGCGATTTGTTCGGCGGTTCCGGGCGTCTGCTCCTGGAAAAGCTCATGGACGGAGAAGTACTCGTAGAAGATGACGTACGCGAACTCGTCAAAACCAAGCTAAAAACAAAAGTGCCTCAGTTAGTTGAAGCTCTGAATGGTCAGCTACGGCGACATCATCGTGTTATGATGCGTGCACACTGGAAGCACCTGCTGTTTGAGGAAGCACAACTGCAAGAAATTGAATCATTAATCGACGAACAGCTTGAGCCTTATCGAAAAGAGATTGAGTGTTTAGACAGCATTCCCGGAATTGACAAGTCTTGTGCTTCCGCTATATTTGCAGAAATGGGGCCGGATATCGCCACGCGTTTTCCCACGGTCGAGCAATTCACCTCATGGGCAGGGGTATCTCCAGGTAATAATGAGAGCGCGGGGGCGCAAGAAAAGCCGGAAATGCCTGCAAGGGAACAAGTATCTGAAACGCAGCATAACGCAAGCGGCATGGGCAAATTACAGGTCAAGGAATCGAATCGGGGAGCACTTTAGACGGATACGGAAACGACGAGGCGAGAAAACAGCAAGTGTGGCAACCGGACATCTCATAATTAAAATCATATATGCCATGATGAAAGAAGGAACGCCATACAAAGAAATAGACATGCAGGCACGCATGTCTAAACAAAGAACAGCTAATTTTTACGTAAAGAAACTCCAAGAGCTGGGCTTTGCACTTCAACTAACTGAAAACGAAACAAGCTAAATTTTGAAAATGATGTGATCATTTTCGGGGGGTGAGTCTTTTTTTGCTTTCTTAGAGTAATAATGGCCCGAAAAAGTTCTATTCATACATTTTGAAAGGACTGTCGTGCTTACTTCAACGTTTTTATTTTCGTATAAAATACAGCTTTCCCTTATGACATTGACTTCGTGACAGGAATTTCTGCAAAACCCAGACTGTTGAGAAAGTCCAAGGGATTTTTTGGCACTTCATTTTTTATGTGGTGGATCTCGTCTCTCAGTAGAAAAAATCGAGGTAAAACGCTATGGGTGCCAAGTTTTGAGTAGGAAATGGACAATCTCCACCCCTTAATAAAAACAGGGGTTTTCCAACGG
The DNA here is from genome assembly GCF_945605565.1 of Paenibacillus dendritiformis. Taxonomy (NCBI): domain Bacteria; kingdom Bacillati; phylum Bacillota; class Bacilli; order Caryophanales; family Paenibacillaceae; genus Paenibacillus; species Paenibacillus dendritiformis. The sequence continues at coordinate 929,619 of NZ_OX216966.1, forward strand.
CCTGAAAGCTGGACCATTTCCCTAGACACGCCTATTCGGTAAGCGAAATCCTGTGAAAATACAGCAATTCGATGTGGACGACTTTACCAGAAAGGGAATCCTGCAAAACTGCAGGAATTTCACCCGTTTTGCTTCGGCTTGAAGCAAAAGGGCCATAAATGATGTAGATTTGCAGCAATTCCTCGGGATGCGGACTCATTGAGCCGAAATTCCTGTAAAATAGCAGCAATTCCCTCCACACGTTCAAGCCTCGAGAGGCAACGATGCCTCCTGAAGGCAACGAGGCGATGATACCTCCTGGAGGCGATGATGCCCCCAGGATCCGAGCTGTCTCTTGGATCCCGTAAAATCAGGCCGTTGAGAATTCTGTGGGAATTTTCTCTACTTCCATTTTTTATATGGTGGATCTCGTCTCTCAGTAGAAAAAATCGACTTAAAACGCTTTGAGTGCCAAGTTTTGATTATGTAAATGGACATCTCCACCCCTTCGTAAAAAACAGGGGTTTTCCAACAGCCTGAAAACCGCATCAATTTCGGCAATTTGAAAGAGGTAGGAAGCAGAATCGGCGAGAATAATGTACTTTTGCAGGAATTGAATAAAATATCGGATCAAAGAGCGTAAATTGCTGCAGTGACGCAGGATTTCACTGGATTATCCATCTGACTTCATTACATTATGCGTCTGATTCACGGCGTCATTCATCTTCCGCCGCTTCCCCCGGCACTTTTTCTGCTTTTTTTCCTACAGCTTTCCCTACCACAACTAATGGGACAGCCTCGTTCCATTCAAGCGAGTTATACAAAACAGGCAGAGACGGATGTCTCTGCCTGTTCGCGTGAGATAACGCGGCTTAGGTGAACCGCTTCGCCAAGTCTTCGAACCGAAGCTGCGACGTGCTCTCCAGCACCAGGTCGGCGTGCGGGAACGCGGCCGGGCTTCCGATGGCCACCGCGAACATGCCCGCGGCCTTGATGGCGTCCACGCCCGCGACCGCATCCTCGACCCCGATGCAGTACTTCGGATCGGCGTTCAGCGCCGCTGCGCCGGTCAGGAAGATTTCCGGATCGGGCTTGTTGTTCTTCAATTTCGCGGCATCCACGATGACGTCGAACTGATCCGCGATGCCGAGGCGGCTGATGACCGCCAGCGCGTTTTTGCTGGCGGAGGCGAGCCCCATCTTCACGCCGTGCCGCTTAATATCGGCAATGAAATCCGCGATGCCGGGCAGCAGGTCGGCGGGCGTCACCTTGTCGATCAGCTCTTGGTACAGCTTGTTTTTCCGATCCGCCAGCTGATCCAGCTCCTCTTCCGTATAGGACGGCGGTGTTGGCGCTTGGCTGAGCAGGAGCTTCAAGGAATCCATGCGTGAGACACCTTTGAGATTCTCGTTGAATTCGCGGCTGAACGGGATTCCCAGCTCTTCGGCAATCGCATTCCAGGCCAAATAATGATACTCTGCTGTATCCGTAATGACGCCATCCAGATCGAACAGGACAGCCTGCAGCGAACTTGTCTGATTCATCGTTATCGCTCCTCCCATAGGTTCCGGTTTCTTCTTCGATGTCTTACTTGGCGCCAAGCGGACGGTGAACCGCCCCGGTGTTGTCCAGGCTTACCGGCTTGCCGTACAAGGCGATGTCCAGCTTGTCGCCTTCCAACAGCTCAAGCGTGACGCCATTGCCGGCGACGCGCACCGCGATCAGGCGTCCGCGGAACGTAAGGCGGAAGGCGTATTGCTCCCATGCTGCCGGCAGAACCGGCGCGAGCGACAGCCCGCTCTCCTTCAGGCGCATTCCGGCGAAGCCGTAGACGATCGACATCCATGTGCCGCCCATGTTGGCGAGATGCAAGCCGTCCTTCGTATTGCCGTGCGTATTGTCCAGATCGAGGCGCGCCGTCTCGATGAAGTAGTCGTATGCCTTGTCCACGTCGCCGATCTTGGCGGCCATAATGCTGAAGATGCAGGAGGACAAGGAAGAGTCATGCGTTGTGATCCGTTCATAATAATCGTAAGACCGGCGGATGGTGTCGAGATCCTGCTCATCCTCAAGCAGGAAATGCGCCAGCACCGTGTCCGCCTGCTTACAGACCTGATAGCGGTATATGGTCAGCGGATGATAATGAAGCAGGAGCGGGTACTTGTCCTTCGGCGTATTCTCGAAGTCCCAGACCGCCTTGCGCAGGAACGTATCATCCTGCGGGTTGATGCCCAGCTCTTCATCATACGGAAGCAGCATTGCCTCCGCGGCCTTCTCCCATGCCTCGATTTCCTCGGAAGTGACGCCGAGACGATCGCACAGCGCCTGCAGCCCCGCCGTATCGTAGGATTGCAGGATAGCACAGCTCTTGGCCGCCCATTTCAGGTTATGCTTGGCCATGACGTTCGTATAGTAGTTGTTGTTGACCAGACAGGTGTACTCGTCCGGACCGGTGACCTCGTCGATATGGAAGGCCCCTTGATGGTAATGCCCGATCTCCGCCCATAGGCGGGCCGTCTCGATGAGCACCTCGGCTCCATAGGACAACAGGAACTCGTTATCCAGCTCGGCCAGATAATATTGGATATAGCTGTAAGCGATATCGGCGCTAATATGGTACTGCGCGGTGCCTGCCGGGAAGAAGGACGAGCATTCCGTCCCTGCGATCGTGCGCCACGGGAACAGCGCGCCCCGGCGATGCCCCATCTCCCGGGCTCTCGCTCTCGCCTGATCCAGAATCGAATAGCGGTACAGCAGCAGCTGCTTCGCAATCTCCGGCTGGTTCATGAGGAAGATCGGGAACATATAAATTTCCGTATCCCAGAAATAATGGCCTTCGTAGCCTTCTCCGCTCAAGCCTTTGGCCGAGATATTGCTGTGCCGGTCCCGTCCCGCCGATTGAAGCAGCTGGAACAGATTGAAGCGGATGCCTTCCTGCAGCTTGTCATCCTTCTCGATGACGATGTCTGCCGACTTCCAGAAATTCTCCATATAATGCGCTTGCTCCGCAAGCAGTTCGTCGAACGACAGCGCCGCAAGCTGATCTTGAAGCGCGATGCCTTGCTTCACCAGACCGTCCCCATGGCGCAGCGTGTCGGTATAGATGCTGTATTTGGTGAAGCTTACCGGACCGGATACATCGGCCGTTGCCGTATAGACAACCTGGCCGGATGCGGCTTCCCAAGCTTCCTTCGCCTCGCCATCGAAGCGGTGGCAGGCCACGCAGGCCGCCTGCAGCGAGGACGTCATCGTCTCGTCCACGACATAGCCGTACGAGCCCTCGGTTCCGAAGTCCGCTACGGTCAGACGCTTGGCATGGCCTGCGCCGACGCGGGGATCATTCGGGTTGGTGTAGTTGGTCACATTGCCGTTGACCGTCGAGACAATCTTGATGCCGCCCGTGAAGTTGACCGGTTCAATCAAGATGTTGATGGCGAACAGTTCCCTGCGGATGAACGATACCAATCGGCGGAACGTCAGCTTCAACTCCTTGCCCGATGGCGAGGTCCAGCGCACCGTGCGTTCGGCATACCCCTTGTCCAGATGAAGGCGGCGTTCGAAGGCCGTCACTCGGCCTTGATCGAGGCGGAACGGCTCTTCCTCCTCGCCGACATAAATCTGGATAGTCTGAGCGTCGATGAGATTGACCAGCTTTTGCTGCGTATCCGGGAAGGCGAAGAGCTTCTCCCCGTAAGGAATATCGATAACATCGTGAAAAGCGTTCAAATAGGTGCCGCGAATCGTCGGCATGGCTTCCCCGTAGCCTTCTTCGAAGTTGCCCCGCACGCCCAAGTAACCGTTGCCAAGAGCAAAGATACTTTCCATATTGAGCAGTGCGTCCGATGTCAAATCACGGTTGGAAATTGTCCAGGTCATGGTTGCGCAGCCTCCCTTGTGTGATTATGATTTGAATTTTAGTTCGTAAAAGAATAAGATTATACTAAAATATTCAGATTATTATCAATATTTTTAGGTGAATGGAGAGAGATGCGTGAACAAGTCGTATCATGCCGGAGATCGGCCGAGTTTCTTGTCGTCCCGCATGCAATACTTGCGGGATAATTATGTTCATCCTCCGTTCGATTATGAACAAGAATTGCTGGAGGCGATCCGGTTCGGCGACGAGAACAAGGCGCTCGATATGCTGAACCGCATCAACAAGCTGGAAGGCGCGGTGCTGGCTACCTATCCGCTGCGCTCCAGGAAGAATGCGCTGATTGCTTCCTGCACGCTGTTCACCCGGGCGATTATTAAGGGCGGCGTGGATGCGGAGACCGCCTTTCAGCTTAGCGATACGCTGATTTTGGAGATCGAGCGGATGAGCGACGTCGAGCGGCTCAACCTGTTCGAATACGAAATGCTGATGCAGTTCATCGCCACGATCCGGCGGGAGAAGGAAGTGCTGCCCTATTCGCATATTGTCAATCTATCGGTGCATTATATTCGGGAGCATATTTTCCAGGATCTTGCCTTGAAAGGGATCGCGGACCATATAGGCGTGCATCCGAGTTATTTGTCGGATCGCTTCAAGCGCGAGACCGGCATGTCCATTACTTCGTTCATTCACGCGAAGAAGGTGGAGGAATCGAAGCATCTGCTCATTTATACGAATCAGTCCATTTCCGAAATCGCTTTCCTGTTCAAGTTCTGCAGCCAAAGTTATTATACACAGATCTTCAAAAAATTTACGGGCATGACGCCGAGGGAGTTCCGCAGGGACAATTCCGGCAAGTAAACCTGAAAAAAGTAGGAATCAGCTATGAACAAACTGAAGCAGAAAATATTGCATTGGAGCCTCGAGAAGAAATTAATCGCGGCATTTTCCTGTTTTATTATCGTCCCGCTGTTGCTGATCGGCGGCATTGTATCCTGGGTATATGTGGACAATAACCGAAATACGATGCTGGATGCCGCGGTCGAGAACAACCGGCAGATTATGAACAATATCGACACGTCAATGCAGCCTCTGCTGCGCTTGTCCATGTTTCCGCTGCAGGAATCGACCATATACCAGATTATGCGCAAGGAATACAGCATGATGCCTTATCCGATGCTGGAACGCGGACGGGACTTCGACACGGTGAACGGTCTGATCCTCAATGGCATGATGCTGTACTCCGATCTGATCGATTCGGCTATCATTTACCATGGCAATGACCATATCATTATTGGCCGCAGCAACAGTCAATACTTGAACATGTCTTACCTGGACAAGGAATTCATCCACGAGCCGTTCGTGCAGAGGATTAGAGAGGAGCACGGAGGATATGTTCCTATCGGGATTCACCAGGAACGGCTGCTGTCGCCGCATGGCCAGCCCGTCGTGTCTGTCGGGAGAGCCATTCGTGATCCATATACAAAAAAAGACCTGGGATTCATCCTGCTGAATATATCCGTCGACAAGCTGAAGACGCTATGGAGAGATTCCTCCATGACGGAGAATACGAATTTTTATTTGATCGACGAGGACAACCGCATTATATACAGTAAGGATCCGAACGGGATGAAGACGCTATGGAGAGATTCCTCCATGACGGAGAATACGAATTTTTATTTGATCGACGAGGACAACCGCATTATATACAGTAAGGATCCGAACGGGATCGGCCAGCCGGCTTCCAAGATTCTCGGGGAACCGTTCCAGGAGCTGCCTGGCGAAACGCTGACTCAAGAGAAGAAGGATACGTACCTGATATCCTCCTCCTCCAAGCTGTCGAACTGGAAGGCGGTTACCGTCATTCCGAAGCATGAGCTGTTCTCGATCGTCTATCTGATGGTCGCGATTATGGCGGTCAGCCTGATCCTGCTGCTGGTGCTGTCCATCCTGATCTCGGCACAGATTGCGACCATGATCATGAAGCCGCTTTCGGACTTGAACAGCAAGATGAAGCTGGTCTCCCAGGGCCAGCTCAATGTGCAATTCGACAAGCAGTATGGCGAGATCGGCATTATCAGCAATACGGTCGATAATATGCTGAAGGAGATAAGGGGCTTGATTGCGCGGATTTACCGCGAGGAAGAAGAGAAGCGGGATTTGGAAATGATCGCCCTTCAATCTCAGATCCGCCCGCATTTTATTTATAATACACTGAACGTGATTAAGTGGATGGCCAAGATCCAGGGGGCCACGGGAATCGAAGAAGCGCTTCATGCGTTCTCGTCCGTCATCAAATTCACCGTAAAGACGAGCGGCAACTATGTCACGATTGCCGATGAAGTGGAATTCATCCGGAATTATACGAACATTCTCGATTACCGTTATATGAACAAATTCGATGTGACCTATGAGATCGATCCTGGCGTCCTCTCCTGTAAAACCTTGAAATTCTTGCTCCAGCCATTGGTGGAGAACGCGGTATTCCACGGATTTACCGGAATCGACTACAAAGGCAGCCTGATTATTTCGATACAAGAAGATAAGGAACGAAATGAGCTGGTCATGCAGGTAACGGACAACGGGCGCGGCTTACCGGAAGAAGGACAAGAATCGCGGACGGAAGAAGATAGCCCGCGCGATCCGTTCACTTCTATTGGCATTGCGAACGTGCGAAGCCGCATCGAGCTTCATTTCGGAACGGAGTACGGCTTATGGATTACAGACCGGGAGCAGGGCGGGACCGTCGCGACGATCCGGGTTCCGGTTATCAACGAAGAAACGGCAGGGTGATATCGATGCGATTGCTAATTGTAGATGACGAGCCGCTTGTCCGAATCGGGATTAAATCGGCGATCGATTGGGATAAGCAGGGCGTGGACATTGTCGGGGAAGCGGGCGATGGCGAAGAAGCGCTCGAGATGATGAGGGCCCATGCGCCGGATGTGGTGCTTCTGGACATCAAAATGCCGAAGATGGACGGCCTTGAAGTGCTGAAAGCGATGAAGGAGAGACATATCCCGGCCAAGGTCATTATTTTGAGCAGCTTCGATGATATTTCGTATGTGAAGCAGGCGCTGAAGCTGGGGGCGGTCGATTATTTCCACAAGCCGGACATTAACGAGCGCGAGCTCGTCTCCATGCTGACGGCCATCAGGGAGCAGAACGCCGCGAACGGTACGGAAGCAGCTGTGCCCGAAGCCGGGAGTTCCACCCGCCAGGCCGATCAGGCCTTGATAGACGCGCTGCATGGCCATCCGCACAGTATGTCGGCGACGGGGCTGCGCGAAGGGAATCTGTACGTGGTGCTGTTCGCCGTCAAGGACTATGACAAGGTCATCCGGAGGTACACCGCAGACACGGAATCGGTGCTCCCCAATACGATCCGGAACATCGTCTCCGAGCTGCTATCCAAGGAGAAGGAGATCGAATATTTGCAGCTGGATCAGCGGCTCAGCGCCGTCTTCATCAGCAACAGCGAGCTGAAAAGCTTGCTGGCCTCATTGACCCGGGTCAATGAGAAGGTTCAAATGATCGGATCCGCCCTCAAGCGGTTCGTCAATATCGATCTGGTGTTCGGCATAAGCGACTGGTTCGCCGATTTCAGCGGGATACCGAACGGCTACGCGCAGGCGGAGGAGGCGCTCTCGCGAAGCTTCTATCACCCGAATGCTTCGATCTTCTATTATCAGCATCTGAAGCGGCCGAGCGAGGATGCCGTGGAGCGGGCCGACGCGTATGTCTCGGAGATGAAGGCGGCTCTAAGAGAAGAGGCGGATCAGACCTTCATGAGCTTGCTGACGCGCTGGGAGGGGCATCTCCGTCAAGAGGAATGCCTGGACGAGAAGGAAGTGCGCAAAATCTATGAAGGCCTGCTGTTCATGATGGGGGGAGACGGCAATGAGATCGATTCCCCGGATGGCGACGGCAGTGCCGCTGATTTGGAGAACTTCGAACAACTGTCCGCGTACTACCGGGCGATCTTCATGAAGCGCGTGCAGGACAGGGAGCGGGAAGATAGAGGCTACAGTCAACTGACGCGGAATATCATTCACTATACGCATGAGCACTATCAAGAGCGGTTATCCTTGAAGATGCTGGGCGAACTGTTCCATGTCAGCCCGAATTATGTCAGCAGATTGTTCAAGCAGGAAGTAGGAAGAGGGCTGTTCGACTATATCAATGAGCTTCGGATCGAGAAAGCCAAAGCCCTGCTCAAGGACTACCGTTATAAAATTTATGATATTGCGGAAATGGTCGGCTTCAATAATCAAGCCCATTTCTCCATTGTTTTTCAAAAATATACGGGCCTGTCCCCGATGCAATATCGCAAGGAAAAAGTGTGATTATAGAAAAAAAAGCACAAAAATTTATAAAAATGATTTTTTCGGTACAGTATAAAAAAAAGAAAAGGGCCCAGTTGGCCGATATTTTGAAATTAATCATTATTTGATTAATTTTTTTTGTACCCATTTCATCTTATGCTGAAGTAGCAAGGGAAAGTCCAACATACTACATGGGGGGTACCGTACATGCGCAAGATGAAGAAAAAAATCTCGGCCACGCTGATTCTCTGTCTGGCCCTGCTTGTCGGCTTGACGGCCTGCGGAGGCGGCAAAGCGGACAACACCGCGGATCAAGGAACAGGCAACCAGGCTGCGGGCGAAAAAGTAACCGTTAACATGGGGTTCTGGGGCACCGCGCAGGACTTGAAGGTCTACCAGGATGCAGCCGCGACGATTTCGGAGCAATATCCGGATATCGAGCTGAAGATTAAGCAATACCCAAGCAGCGAGCAGTTCTGGAACACGCTTCCTGGCGAGATTGCCGCAGGAGTGGCTCCGGATTTTATCAAAATTTCCAATGAAGGCGCTTTTGAGTATATCAATAAAGGATTGTTCACTCCGTTGGATGAGCTGATCAGTTCGACGCAGGTCGACATGGCCCGCTTCCCGGAAGCTTCGATGAAGATCTGGAACGTGGACGGCAAGCAATATGGCGTGCCGAACAGCGACATGCCGGCGATGTTCCTGATTAATGAGACGATGTGGAAAAATGCGGGCCTGGGCGATTACCCGACAACCTGGGATGAGGTAAAAGCGGCGGCGAAGAAGCTGAATACCGATAAAGTGCACGGTATGATCATCAATCTGGATGCATTCCATATCACCAACTATGTGAAAAGCTTCGGCGGCGGCTGGGGAAATGGCAAAACGATTAACTCCCCAGAGAACGTCAAAGCGCTGGAAACGATTATCGACATGTACAATGACGGACTGGCCGTAACGCCGAAGGCGCTTGGCTTCGGCTGGGACGGCGAAGTATTCAGCAATGAGCTGGGCGCGATGAGCACCGGCGGTTACTGGTACAAAGGCTTCTTGAAGGATGCGAATCCGGATCTGAAATATGCCGCGATTCCGGTTCCGAAGGGCACGACAAATGGCAGCACGATGAGTTCCGACGCTTATGTGGTGCTGAAGGATGCCAAAAATAAGGAAGCTGCGCTCAAAGCCGCTTACTACATGACGAATGACAAGACCCAAACCGAGTTCATGGAGCTTGGTTACAACCCGGCCGTTCCGGAGCTGTCGAAGCAGTACTTCGAGAAGAATCCGGAATTCAAGCCAGTACAGCCGGCGCTGGAATACAGCACGGACTATGGATATCCGACAGACACGAAGCGGTTCACCGATGAACTGGTCAAGCAGTTGGAAGAACGAATTCTTGGCGGTTCCGGCAAAACGGCACAGCAAATTCTGGACGATATTCAGAAGCAATTCCAATAAGGTGAGTCGGCCGTCTTGATTGCTGCTCCTTTCTCCCTCCCCGGGAGGGGGAGCAGTACCTTTTTACCTGCTGAATTTCATTGACAGAGGTTGTTCACAGAGGCCGCTTACACTTTCAGTACCGGGAGGAAAACAATGTCCAAACATGGCAGCAACAACGCGGAAGCAAGGGGGGCGAAGATTAGGCAATCCTGGTTCCGTTCCCTGGCGGATTCCGATATGACACTGGGCTGGATGTTTTCACTACCTTTTCTAATTTTATGGGCATGGTGGTTTTTATATCCGTTTATCCAGTCCTTCGTGAGAAGCTTTCAGGATGCGAACTTTGCAAATCTTGATCAAGCCAAGTTCATCGGACTGGAAAACTATATTGCGATTCTTCAAGACAAGGAATTTTTCCGGGCAGTGCTTCATTCCCTGCAAATCGTGGTCTTGTCCGTTCCGATTCAGACGCTGCTTGGCCTGCTGCTGGCGCTGGTCGTGAATCAGAACCTGAAGGGGAAGGGGATGTTCCGAACCGTCTTTTTCCTCCCCTATATTACGTCTCAGATCGCGATTACGACGGTATTCATGATGCTCTTCAAGAAGGGGACGTTCCTGACGGACTTCTTCGGCATGCTGGGCTTCGGCAATGTCACCTGGTTCGCGGATACGAACTACGCCTTGCTGTTCGTCTGCATCCTGTTTATTTTCCAGCAGGCGGGCTTCACGATGATTGTGTATTTGTCCGGGCTGCAGGAGATTCCGAAGGATCTGTATGAGGCGGGCGAGATTGACGGCGCTTCGAAGTGGCATAAGTTCCGTTATATTACGGTGCCGTCGCTGCGGCCGATTACGTTCTTCATCGTCTCGGTCTCTACGATTACCGGCTTCCAGATTTACGACCAGATCGCGGCCATCTCCAGATACGGTGCGCTCGGTTCGCCGGCCGGCGCCACGAGCACGGTCGTGACGTATTTCTACCAGCACGGGATTCGCTATATGAACATCGGTTACGGAAGCGCGGCCGTCGTGCTGTTCTTCTTCATCATTATGTTCATCACGTTCCTGCAAAAAAAATTATTGGACGAGAAGGGGTGAGCGCATGAAGACTCGAAGCAGAACCGGGAGGCTATTCCTGTACCTCGGCGCGATCCTGATTGGGCTCTTGTTTGCCCTTCCTTTTCTCTACACGATCTATACGTCGCTCGTTCCGATGCGATACGTCAACAAGCTGGTGTCGCCTGAATTGTGGACGCTCGACAACTATAAAATGTTCTTCACCAATGAAGCGTATGATGTGCCAGGATGGTTCCTCAACACGCTCATTATGACGGGGATTGTCGTGATAGGGAATCTGATCATTAACCCGATGGCGGGATTTGCGCTGGCCAAGCTCGATTTCCGGGGCAAAAGCGTTATCTACTGGATTGTCGTCGCGACGATGATGGTTCCTTACCATATGATTTTGATTCCGGTATACGTCAATGTGGCCCAACTCGGCTGGCTGAACACATTCTGGGCATTGACGGTGCCCTTCTTGTACCAAGGCTTGTATATCTTTATGCTGCGCCAATTCTTCATCTCGGTGCCGAACGAATTCATCGAGGCGGCCCGGATTGACGGCTTGACGAAGATGGGCGCCTTCTGGCGGATTGTATACCCGCTGGCTCGTTCTTCGCTGATTACGATGTCGATTCTTGCTTTTGCCGGAACATGGAACAGCTACCTGATTCCGAGCACCCTGGCCAATACGCCGGAGAGATACGTGCTCGTCGTCGGTCTGAACAGCGTGAAGGATATGTTCTTCGAGAATACGCCGCTCATTATGGCCGGGGTTGTTCTCTCTACGCTGCCGATTATCATCTTCTTTTTCGTGTTCCAGCGCCAATATATTGAAGGCATTTCCAATGCCGGCGTCAAAGGCTGACAGATGGAGGAGAGCGGAATGGAAAAGAGCGGGTTGGAGCAATGGAGGAGCCGGGCGGAGGAGCTGCTTGGCAAAATGACGCTGGCCGAGAAGATCGGCCAGACTGTTCAATACGGCCGCTGCGAGGAGCGGGAGCGGGAACTGATCGCGGAGGGAAAGATCGGTTCGCTGCTGAACGTGCACGGCGCCGAGAAAGTGAATGAGCTGCAGCGAATCGCGGTAGAGCAGAGCCGGCTCGGCATTCCGCTGTTGATCGGCGACGATGTCATTCACGGCTTCCGCACCATCTTCCCGATTCCGCTCGCCGAAGCGGCGAGCTGGGATCCGGACGCGATGGAGAAGAATGCCCGCATCGCGGCGATCGAGGCGGCGGCGGAAGGGATCCGCTGGACGTTCGCCCCGATGGCGGACATTACGCGCGAGCCCCGCTGGGGGAGAATCGCGGAGAGCACGGGAGAGGACGTCTACTTGTCATCCCTGGCCGCAGCCGCGAAGGTGAGAGGCTTCCAGAGCCCGAACGCGGAAGGGTATCCGACGGTCGCCGCCTGCGTCAAGCATTTCGCCGGATACGGCTGGGTGGAAGGCGGACGCGATTACGATACGACCGACATGTCGGAGCGGACGCTGCGGGAGACCGTGCTGCCGCCTTACTTCGGCGGCATTCAGGCCGGCGCCTTGACCGTCATGAGCGCCTTCAGCGAGCTGAACGGGGTGCCTGCCACCGGCAGCTCCTACTTGCTGCGGGATATTTTGCGGGAGGAATGGGGCTTCACCGGCATGGTGGTCAGCGACTGGGAATCGATTGAAGAATTGATCTATCACGGCTATGCGGAGGATCGCCGCGATTCCGCCCGCAGAGGGCTGCTTGCCGGGGTCGATATGGACATGCATTCCGGCGTCTACCTGGAGCATCTCGAATCGCTCGTCCAGGAGAGCCCCGAGCTGATGAAGCTGCTGGATGAAGCGGTGCTGCGCATTCTGATGGTGAAATTCCGGCTCGGTTTGTTCGAGCGGCCGTATGTCGATGCCGGGGAGCCGCCAGCGGTTGGCATTCCGGCGGAACATGCGGAGCAGGCCAGAGACAGCGCGCGCAAATCGATCGTGCTGCTGCAGAACGACCGCGGCATCCTGCCGCTCGATTATGGCCGGCACCGGAAGATCGCCTTGATTGGCCCGCTGGCGGATGATCGTCACAACTCGATGGGCTGCTGGGCCTGGAAGGGCCGGGACGAGGATGTCGTGACGGTATGGGATGCGTTCCAATCCGAGATCGGGCCTCATGCCGAGGTGTCCTATGAGCCGGGGAGCGGCATCAACGAGGCGATACCGGGCGGCATCGATCGCGCCGTCGAGCTGGCCAAGCAATGTGATGTCGCCGTCGTTACGGTGGGCGAGAGCGAAGCGATGACAGGCGAGCATTATAATGTCGCCTCAATCACGCTTCCGGCTTGCCAGGAGCGTCTGATCCGGGAGCTGAAGGAGAAGACCAATACGCCAGTCATCGTCGTCCTGATGAACGGGCGGCCGTTGGCGACCGAATGGGTGCATCATCATGCAGATGCGGTCGTGGAGGCTTGGCACTTGGGAACGATGACCGGCTATGCGTTGGTCGATGTGCTGACGGGGCGCCATAACCCCAGCGGGCGCTTGCCGGTCACGATCCCGCGTTCTACCGGACAAATTCCGATTTATTATAACCGTAAAAATACGGGCCGCCCGCATTTGTATGAGGATTATATCGATTGTGACGATTCGCCGTTGTATCCGTTCGGATACGGCCTCAGTTATACGATGTTCCAATATGAGGATCTGCAATTGGAACGAAGCACGATTCACCGGGATGAGTCGGTCTCGGTCTCGGTGCGGGTGACGAATGCGGGAACGCGCGCCGGGGAAGAGACGGTGCAGCTGTATATCCGCGATCTGGTCGGAAGCACGACGCGTCCCGTCAAGGAACTGAAGGGCTTCCGCAAAGTATTTCTCCAGCCGGGGGAAAGCCGGACCGTCAGCTTCGACTTGACGCCGGCAGAGCTGGGACTGCTGGATGAACAATTCCGGTTCAAGGTGGAGGCGGGCAAGTTCCATATCTGGATCGGGCCTCATTCCGAGGAAGGGCTGCAGGCTGAATTGACGGTAACGTAGATGTTTGGCACGCACCAAGGAGATAGATGGAGCTGCCGTTCATGCAGACACTATGAATAGATGGGAGATCGATCATGGACTATCGCGTAATCAAAGAAGGCGAGCTGTTTTTCCTGACGGGTCTGGATGGAGATATCGTCGCGGGCGATGATCAGGGTCACGGATTGTATATGAAGGACACGCGCTATCTAAGCCGCATGGAAGTGTGGATTGACGGCGAGAAGCCGACACTGCTCTCTTCCGTCGGCGATAAGAGTTATCTGGCTTCCTTCCGGCTGATGAAGGACAAGAAGGATGAAGGAGCCATTGAAGTGCTGCGGGAGCGGTTTATTTATGATGGCATTTTATATGAGCGCTGCACGTTAACGAACTATTTTACCCATCCGGTCGAGTTTGAATTTTCGGCCTTCTTCGATGCGGATTTCCAGGACATGTTCCTCGTCCGGAAGTATCGCACCGGCGAAGTGGGCAAGCAGGAGGAGACGCGGGCTGGCAACCGGGAATTGGCCCTGTCGTATCTCGGGGCCGACAAGGTGAGAAGAGCGACGCGCATCGCGTGGGACGCGGAAGGAACGGCAGATGCGAGCGGCACCGTGCGCTTCCCTGTGTCGCTGGACGCGCGGCAGAAGAAGGAGATTACGTTTTTCATCACTCCGTCATCGGATCATCATCCGGCAGCGGATCCATTGACGTATGAAGAAGGGCTGCGGAAGCTCGAGGCGTCTTATGTCCAATGGTACGAGAACAGCTCGAAGGTAAGCACGGATTCGGAACGGTTCAACGGGCTGTACCAGCGGGGGCTTCAAGATCTGCGCATGCTGACGACCGATGTCGGCTATGGCGATACGACGGTGGCGGGACTGCCATGGTTCGCCGTGCCGTTCGGAAGAGACAGTCTGATTACGGCGCTGTTCATGCTGCCTGTTAATCCGGGTATCGTCAAGGGCACGCTCCGAACGCTCGCCGCTTATCAGGGAGAAAAGGTCGATCCGTGGAGAGACGAGCAGCCGGGCAAGATTATGCACGAGATTCGGTTCGGGGAATTGGTCACGACGAAGCAATCGCCGTTCTCTCCTTATTACGGCACGGTGGATGCGACGCCGCTGTTCCTGGTCGTGCTCGGCGAGTACTACCGTTGGACGGGAGATCTCGCTCTCGTCGAGGAATTGAAGCCGAATGTCATCCGCGCGCTGGAATATATCGATTCGGCCCTGGAGGCGGGCTCCGGGTTCGTCGCTTACCGTCAGGAGGCGGAGAAGGGATTCCCGAATCAAGGATGGAAGGACTCGGCGAATTCGATCGTGCATCGCTCCGGCGAATATGCGGAAGCTCCGATCGCGTTGTCCGAGGTGCAGGGATACGTCTACCAGGCCAAAAAATCGCTTGCTCCGATTGTGGCTGTCATGGGCGATGCCGAGTGGGCGCAGCGATTGGATGAGGAAGCGGAGCGGCTCCGCGCGAGCTTCGAGTCCTCCTTCTGGATGGAGGACGAGCAGTGCTATGCGATTGCGCTTGACAAAGACCAACGCCAGGTCCACAGCGTCACCTCCAATCCGGGCCATCTGCTGATGTCCGGCTTGCCGGAGGCTTCCCGGGCGAAGGCGCTGTCCCAGCGCTTGATGAAGGACGATATGTTCAACGGATACGGCATCCGCACGATGAGCACGGAAGCGGCAGGCTACTATCCGATGAGCTATCATAACGGCAGCGTGTGGCCGCATGACAATGCGATGATTCTGCTCGGGCTGGGCAAGCTTGGCTTCAAGCAGGAGGCGGGACGGGTCATATCAGGCCTGCTCCAGGCTTCTTCCTTCTTCGAATATCAGCGGCTGCCTGAATTGTTCTGCGGCTATGGATCCGAGACCGGCCATCCGGTCCCTTATCCGACGACATGCTCGCCGCAGGCCTGGGCGGCAGGAACATCGATCGTCTTCCTGCAAGCCATGCTGGGTTTGTACCCGAATGCCGTGAAGCGGGAGATTGCGCTCTCGCCGTTCCTTCCGGAAGGAATGGATCAATTGACGACTGAGCGCATCGCCATCGGTTCGGGCCATCTGTCGGTAAGCGTCACCCGCCGCGAGGGCGAATCGTTCGCCGTTGAAATTTTGGAGAATACGACGGGATTTGAATTGATTCCATAAGGGAATAACGCCCCCTAGAATCGACATGGGCCACTACCGGGCCTTGCGGATGGATTCTAGGGGCGTTTTTTTGGCCATATTCAAGGTTTAGCGTATGAAATAATTCAAGCCCATTGCCTCGCGCACCTCGAGCATCGTTTCCTTCGCGGCGAGACGCGCCTTTTCCGTGCCTGCGATCATGATCTCGTCGATTGTTCCGGGATGCTTCAGATAGGCCGCTCTTCGTTCTCTCATCGGCTCAAGCAGATCGTTAATGCTCTGGGCAATTTTTTGTTTGCATTCGGCGCATCCGATGCGCCCCTTGGCGCAGCTGTCGTAGATCTCGTCGGCACCTTCCTTGCGGAACGCTTGATGATAGCTGTATATCGGGCATACCACGGGATGGCCGGGATCGTTTTTATGGATGCGGGCCGGATCGGTTTTCGCCTTTTTGATTTTTTCCTGGACCTCTGCTGCTGTCGAATCGAGAGGAAGAGCATTGCCGAGGCTTTTGCTCATCTTATGATTGCCGTCCAGCCCGATGAGGCGAGGCACGTCGCCCACCAACGCTCGCGGTTCCGGCAAGACCGGCCGGTATAACTGGTTGAACCGGCGCACGATTTTTCTCGTCTGTTCCATCACAGGCAACTGATCTTCCCCGACAGGGACGAGCGTCGCCTTGCAAAAAGTAATATCCGCCGTCTGACTGACCGGATAGCCGAGGAAACCATAGTGCATCTCTTGGTAGCCCCGATCCTTGGCTTCGGATTTGATCGTCGGGTTGTGGCGCAGCGAATTGACCGTGACGAACATCGAAAAATAGGCGGTAAGTTCCGCGATCTCAGGGATAAGGGATTGCACGAAAATGGTTGCTTTTTCCGGATCGATTCCGGCCGCCACATAGTCGAGTGCCACGTTGCGCAAATGGATCTGCAGCAGTTCTGGCTGCTCAAAATGAGTCGTCAGCGCCTGCACATCCGCCAGGATGAGGTAGGTGTCGAATTGGTGCTGCAGTTCGACCCGATTTTTGAGGCTGCCGGCGTAATGGCCAAGGTGAAGCTTGCCGGTTACGCGATCTCCCGTTAATATACGTTCTTGCATAGAGATTCCTCCTTGTGATTTGCCATACTTCTGTCGTACTAGAGAACCACCAGCCGTCATCCATGACCATCACCCCCTTTGCCAAATAAACAAAAAAACCCCGTCACCAAAGGACGAGGTTATCGTGGTACCACCTTCATTAATCGCCGCAGCGATTCACTCTTGCGCACGGAAGGAGCATCTTCCTTCGATACGCCTCTCAAGATAACGGAGAGAGAATCCCGGCCACGCCTACTCCCAGGTTCAGCGAAGCGACTCAGAAGCCCATTCGGCATCAGGCGAGGATCGGTTCACAGCAGCCACCGACTCTCTGGACCTCGATCTCCGATACGTACTTGCTCTTCTTCCATGTCGTTAATTTGGATACATATGTTGGACATGATTTTACACCGGTATGATGCCGGAGTCAATCCGGGACAAATTCTATTCCGCGTAAGCAGGATTAATCATTCGCTTTGGAGAATATATCAGGGCTGGATAATAAAGGATGCACCCGAGAGGATAGGTTAAAGCGATTGGACTTTTATTTCAGAGGAGGCGTGATCCATGAATATTGTTGCGCTTGTCGGAAGTAACCGCACAGAGTCTTATAACTTGAAGCTGGCTGCTTATATGCAAAAAAGGTATCAGGAGCGAATCGATATCGATATCGTCAGCATCAAGGAGCTCCCCTTCTACAATCAAGATATTGAAAATAATGCGCCGGCCGAAGTTAAGGAATTCGTCCAAAGGGTAGGCGCGGCAGACGCCGTCCTATGGGTGACGCCGGAGTATAACTACTCCATCCCGAGCGTATTGAAAAATGCGATTGACTGGCTGTCCCGCGGGGAGAAGGTGTTGGTAGGCAAGCCGTCCTGGATCGTCGGCGCTTCGATGGGCACATTGGGAACCGTGCGGGCCCAGGAACATTTGCGCGATATTTTGTTCTCGCCGGGCGTGTCTTCTCCCCTTCTTCCCGGGAATGAAGTGTATGTCGGCTCCGTTCATGAGAAGATTGACGATAGCGGGACATTGATTCATGAGCCGACCATCGCGTTTCTCGATTCGGTCGTCGATAATTTCGTGGCATGGTACAATAAGCAACACGCTAAGTAAGTCCAGGCGCAGCGGTTCGGTTCGTGGCCTGGGCGTTGTTAATTTCTAATTGAGAATACTCAAGGCACTCGGAAAGGAAGGCGAGGGATCGCTTTTTTTTCTGGGTGCTTTTTCGTGATGGGTAGATAAAGAGAGAAGAGCCTATTTTTCCAAGCCTAAGAAAAAGATTGAGGGAGTATCCAATATTCGGGTTGGGTGATAAACTTAAGGAGATTAAGTTTCAAAGTGTAAAACAGATATAAGGAGTCTCTTTATGGAAAGGTATTATTACACTTGTCCATTGCTTAAAATGTCAACAGCTCCTATAGCAATCGAGGATGAGGGCGGTAATGCAGTCGGCTCTTTTCACCGAATATTTACGACGAGGGCAAATAAAGCATTAAGCTGGGTGGTTGATAACTGGCAATTGAGCTTGGAGGGGCGACATATACACTCGGAGCTGCATGTAAAAATTATGGATAGCAGCCCATGGCTTGGACGCAGAAAATGGACGATTACGACGATGCGTGAAGGCAGGGAAAGCTTGTCTTTTCTCAAGGATCGGTCGAAGATTGCCACACATCCCCGGTTGATATGGACGAATGAAGAGCATGAGTATGTCATAGCCAAAGATCCGCTGAACAGGACGACAACGATATCAGACTCCTGCAGCCATGCCGTTGTGGGTGAGATTGCAAAAGTTCCGGGAGGCAAGCTGAATCAACGGGAACTCGTAATCTATGAGAATGCGTTATGTCCGCTTGTGCTGCCTTGTATAGACCGTATCATGAAGACGATATATTGAGTGACAAGGACTGAATCGATGAAATCATTGTTTCTCTATAGAGGTGTCGGCTCGGTACTCAAAACTCTTTTTCATATCGTTGATATCGAGTACAGTTGGATCCGAGTGGTAGAAAATTAAAACGGTTATTGATCCCGATTATGAGGATTATATGAGCTTGGAGTCTGTGAAGGCATTGTCCGACGAATACCATAAGGAAATCAGAGATGTCATCATGAATTGGTCTGGGCAAGGGAGCTGGGAGTTGAACCGCCTTCGGCCAATGTTATCGGGCGCTGTCTGAATCGCAAACTACATGAGTAAAGAGAAGTGATATGGTGGACAGAATGACGTCGAGAGAGGAAATTGCCGCCAAAGCGATAATGCTTAGAAATATGTATGTAAACGGCCTGTTGGGCGGAGAAGTGATGCCCGAAGATGCGAATCCAGGCTTGCCGAAAGATTCGGGTTTGAATTATATGTACTTCACCTTGCCCATGGCCTTGAATTATCAACGCAACTCCTACACGCTGTGGGAGTCGGCCCTCCATTCCTACATGGATGAAGCAACGGCAACAATCTATGAACCCCGGTTTGTGGCATCCATCGATGAAGATAAGCTGCGAGAGATGCTGACAAAATATAAAGTCGCGCTTCAGCCTGTGAAGCAATGCGCTGCCTGGATGACATTATGCCGCACCTTCGTTCGCCATTTTGAAGGCGATATACGCAACTTGTTCATCATGTGCAACTGGAATATCCCACACATTCTCGACTATATCCAAAAGACCCATAAGAAAGAGTTCCCTTATTTAAGCGGTCCGAAAATAAGCAATTATTGGTTATATGTTCTTGCTAATTATACAGACGCTTCATTTTCCGAGCTGGATGCTCTCTCGATCGCACCAGACACTCATGTCATCCAGGCGACCGTCCGCTTGCAAATGATTAAGGAAAGCGACTTGAAAAAGAACAACCTGCAGGAACTAGTGAATCACGCGTGGAAGGAGGCGCTGTCCGGGACAGAGCTGTCGCTTATCGATCTTCATACGCCGCTATGGTTATGGAGCCGCAACGGTTTTCGGGAACTGGTGGAGTGTTAATGCGCCTTATTACGTGCTCGTGGCAAAATACTGCGATTATACAGTTTTTTCTTTCGTTAGAGGGTGTTTTCGGCAATATTCCTGCAAAAGTCAGGCTGTTAGAAAACCCCTGTTTTTTACGAAGGGGTGAAGATGTCCATTTACCTAATCAAAACTTGACACTCAAAGCGTTTTAAGTCGATTTTTTCTACTGAGAGACGAGATCCACCATATAAAAAATGGAAGTGGAGAAAATTCCCACAGAATTCTCAACGGCCTGATTTTACGGGATCCAAGAGACCGCTCGGATCCTGGGGGCATCATCGCCTCCAGGAGGTATCATCGCCTCGTTGCCTTCAGGAGGCATCGTTGCCTCTCGAGGCTTGAACGTGTGGAGGGAATTGCTGCTATTTTACAGGAATTTCGGCTCAATGAGGTCAAGTCCAAATTTATGTGTAAATTCCTCAATGAGATTGCCAGAGCAAAAAGATGCCTAAGCTGCAGGCTTGTTTAGCTTCTTCCTCCACTCATGGTACTCTTTCATCTCGATATACTTTTTCCCAGCAGACCACTTTTCGTCCTGCTCAATCAACAAGGCTCCAAAAAGACGAAGGACAGAGGCTCGGTTGGGAAAAATGCGAATGACGCGTTCTCGCCGCCGCAACTCGCCATTTAGACGTTCTACGGCATTTGTGGTGCGCGTACGTATCCGACAGGCAGCCGGAAGTGCCAAGATCGCTGTCGCATCGTCAAAGCCCTCTTCCAAGACCCTCATGGCTTTTGGAGCTTTATCTTCAAATGCTTCTTGTGTCCGTTTCAGCAGTGTACGGGCACTGGTCTCGTCCGCAGCTTCGTAGATGGCCCTTACATGGGCCTTCAATTCATCACGGCATGATTTAGGAGCAGCGTCCAGAATATTACGCATAAAGTGGGTTTGACACCGTTGCCAGGTTACGCCTTGGAAATGTTGCCGAATCGCACTAACCAAACCACCGTGATGGTCGCTTGTAATGACATCAACACCGTGCAACCCGCGACTTTTGAGGTGCGTAAAGAAAGCCCCCCACGTTGCTGCTGACTCGGTATCATCTACGGTAAGTCCAAGCAGTTCCCGATAGCCCTCCGCATTAATCCCTGTGGCAATCATCACGCCACGTGAGCGCACACGGCCGTCTTCCCGGACTTTGACGTACAGGGCGTCGACAATAAGAAAAGGGTAGGCCTTGTCCAGTTTTCGGTTATTCCACTCTTCTACGAGGGGATCCAACTGTTTGCAGAGCTCACTAACTGTTGATTTGGAGAACTCTGTCCCGCATAGTTCTTCGGTGATATTGCTTACTTTTCGCGTTGACACACCATTAAGTACCATCTCCATCATGGCTAAGACAAGGGCCTGCTCGCTTCGTTGGTAACGAGCAAAGAGTTCCGTAGAGAACTGACCGTTGCGGAAACGCGGTACTTGCAGGGTTAATTGCCCCACCCGTGTTGTCAGCCGATGAGGGTACGTTCCATTACGGTAACCTGCACGCTCTTCTGAGCGCTCGTAGTGTCCTGCCTTCAACTGTTCCGTTGCCTGCGCCTGCAAAACTTGATTCAAGATAGATTCTAATAAGGTCGCTATCCCCTCATCTCTTGATTCGGATAAAAACAGTTGATGCAAAAGTTGTGAATCTAGGGTAATCTGGTATTGAGTCATAGCTAGATCCTCCTTTGGAATGTTGTCTCGACAACCTCATTCTATACGAGGATCCTTGCTATGGCTCTACTTTTTTGCCATTTTCTTTTTACACAATTATATGGACTTAGCTCTCAATGAGTCCACATCCCGAGGAATTGCTGCAAATCTACATCATTTATGGCCCTTTTGCTTCAAGTCGGAGCGACACGGGTGAAATTCCTGCAGTTTTGCAGGATTCCCTTTCTGGTAAAGTCGTCCATATCGAATTGCTGTATTTGCGCAGGATTTCGCTTACCGAATAGAAGTGTCTGGAGAAATCGTGTAGTTTTGCGGATTTCACCTACCGGATAGCCGTGTCTAGGGAAATGGTGCAGTTTTCAGGTCGTTGGAAAACCTCTGTTTTTTACGAAGGGGTGGAGATTGTCCATTTTCCTACTCAAAACTTGGCACGCATAGCGTTTTAAATCGATTTTTTCTACGGAGAGACGAGATCCACCACATAAAATATGAAGTGCCAAAATATCCCTTGGACTTTCTCAACAGCCTGAAAAATACATGATACTGCCCTTGGAATCTCAATTCAGGAAGAAATGGAGTAGAATTGATGTTTATTTGCAGGATTTTTTTATCCGAATAGGGGAGCTGGGAAAAATACTGTAAATTTTCAGGATTTAGGGCGTTTGTTCGAGGTTCAGCAACAATTTTTTTTGACTACAAATTTTACTTCAATCAAAAATGTTTACCATATACAAAAGTTTTTCGATAAGATACAATGAGGAGGAGTGGAAACCGGGTCTGACGGCAAGCGTGGCCGTCGGAGATTTCAACAGATTGAATCGGCGGAGGGATGAGAGATGACGATTGCGCAGGAAGCCCGCCTGCTCAAGCAGCCCACGCGCAGAGACATCCTAACGATGCTGAAGCAGCAGGGGCCCATTGGCATTCAACCGCTGGCGGATCAGCTGAATCTGACGTGCATCGCGGTCCGCAGGCATTTGTACGATCTGCAGAAAGGCGGATATGTCCGCATTCAATTGACCCGCCCCGCCATCGGCAGGCCGGCCTATCTATATAGCTTGTCGGCGAAGGCAAGCGCGTTGTTCGTGAACAAGTATGACGCGCTTGCGCTGGACTTGATTGAAGAGATGCAGGCCATGGCCGGCGATACGTTCGTGGAGCGGTTGTTCGAGCGGCGGAAGCAGAAGTTGATGCAGCAATATGCGAACTTGCTGGAGGGACAGAAGCTGGAGCAGCGGGTGCAGGCGCTGGCTGATATTCAGGACAAGGAAGGCTATATGGCCCGGTGGGGACACAGCTCGGATGAATCGTTCTGGCTGGAAGAGGCCCATTGCCCGATTGCGCAGGTGGCCGCCAAGCATTCCCCGCTCTGCCAGTGCGAGTTGGCTTTGTTCGCAGATATTCTGAAAGCCGATGTGGAGCGGACGGAATGTATGGCGGAAGGCGGGCGCAAATGCATGTTCCGCATTACCGGGAAGCCAGCAGTCCCTTCCGGTCAAGAAGGCGAAGAATGAAGAAAAGAGATTTCAGACGGCGTCGCCTGGGTCGAGGTGAAGAAGGATATGCAGAGCGGCAGAGAAGATGACTACATGGAAGGGGCCCAGTTCGCCAATCTGGACGATTCGAGTGGCATTACGGTGACCGAACCTTATATCGTAGAGTTCGTCCGGGCCTTAATGAGCTTGAACAGGGATTGGCAGAACAAAGTGAAGGCCGGCACCATCAAGCTGCAATTTGCCGTCCAGATCGGGTCGAGGCTGAACGAAGAGCAGCAGGAACGATTGATGGAGTTCTTGCAGGAGGTGCCGGTGCCGGAGAAGGAGATGGGCAAGGTGCTGCATGCGTTCGCATTGGAAATGCCGGAATGGGCGGTACGGCAACTGTTGCGAATCTACAGGCTGGCAGACCGCATGAAGGCGACCCTCATCATGTATAACGATCTGATGGAGCAACTGGAGCAGATGATGAGGGAATTCGAATTCGAGTTCTGGGAAGGCGGCCTCCCGCGCGAGGAGGAGAGGCTGGAGGCAACCCTGGAGCACATGCATCATAAGCTGTCCGAGCTGGCTGCTCAGGCTCCGCGCCGGGAGAAGTCGTATAACCGCTCTTACGGCGATAGCTCCTCGAACTCATGGGAGCATCGCCAGAACGGGGCCATGTCCTATCATGTGCTGATCGGCGTGCCTGAGGAGGCGGATGACAAGCAGGTGCGGAAGCAGTCGAAAAAGCTGCTGAAGCTGCTGCATCCCGATCATGGAGGCAGCGCCTATCTGTTCGACTGGGTGAAGAAAGCATACGATGCTTATAGCGCCAACGGCGAAGCGGACAAGAAAGGGTAGCGGAGTGAGGAGAGACGGCAATGAGGCTGTCTCTCCTTTTTTTATGCAGGGCGATAACCCGAGATCCGTTTGAGTATTTTTACATAATCTACTACAATATGTGACAAGACGAAGGGAAGGCAGCAGGTTCCCTCCCTGGACATAAAGAGGTGGCTCTCATTTCACGGACAATAAAAATATCGGTGATGACAGCGGTTGCATTTTTCCTGTTCGCTTCAATGTCTCTTGCCAGTTGGGCGTTTGCTTTTGTCGTGAATGACGGGAAAATGTATGTCATTGCCGATGAAGCGGTAAATTCAGGCCTGTTAGGCGAGGCCATTGGAGAAGTAACGACTTATTCCGATCGGGAGGGGACATATCGGGGCAATTTTTCTAATATTTTTCCTGAAGGGACACTGTATTATGAAATCAAAGGGATAGACCCGAATGAAGCGATTGCCGTTGAAGATCAGCGGGAGAATCGGTTTGTAAAGGCGACGTACCGTGGAGAGTATGCGGGAAGCCAGGGAACGGGCATTTTTCAATCGTTTTTTACGAATCGGGACCCCGTGAAAGTGTCCCTTGCTTTGTTGATCACGCTGATTATCGTCGCGATCATTCTTGTTTTGTATCAAAAGCAACGAAGAAGCGTCAGGAAATAAGGCGAAGCATCGCAATAAAGAGGGCGGAACGATGAACATTTATTTCGGCATCAAATATGTTGATGATTTTTCCAACCGGCATGTCATTGAATCAATCCTCTCCGTGCTGGAGCAGCAACTTGGGCATCAGGCGAGTTGTATTGTCCGGGATGTGGAGGAATGGGGGCGTCGATCCTTTTCGCCTGCGGAGTTGATGCAGAAGACATTCGAAATCATGGATTCGTCGGATCTTATTCTTATTGAGTTCAGTGAAAAGGGAACAGGGTTAGGGATTGAGGCTGGGTATGGATATAGCAGAAAAAAACCAATCCTTGTCATTGCCCAAGAAGGCTCCGACATTTCCGCCACGCTTCAAGGAATCGCGGATCATATCCTCTTCTATCGGGATAGGAACGACTTGGAAATGAAATTGGCGGCAGCGCTGGAATAGAGGTGCTTTTATGCGGAAGCGAATAGGCATTGTTGTAACTACCATCGATGCCGGCAAATACGAACCAATCAAGGACGGATTGACTGTCGAGTACCATGGCTTGATTCGGTATGAGTATACGAGGATGTAAATCACGCCTTCAGCAGTGGATGGCTCCTAAGCCGGATCGGCCTTCGTGAAAAAACGCCTATGTCAGAAACCTTAGAATAGTGAGGGAAGCTATGCCGTATACGCTTGCACATCCGTTGTATGCTGCGCCGTTGAAGCTGTTGCAGCCGAAGTACCTCAGTTTGACTGGCATTATTTTGGGGAGCATGGCTCCCGATTTTGAATTTTTTATTGCGCTGGAGCCTTATCAGACGATCGGCCATTCGACGCTGGGCCTGTTCCTGTACGCCATCCCGTTAAGCTTGCTGTTGGCGGTGTTGTTCCATTACCTGATCAAAGATCCTTTGGCGCGTCATCTGCCGTCAATATGGGATCTGGACCGGAAAGCGCAGGGGCTTGCGCGGCCTTGGAGGGTGTCAGGCATTCGTGGCTGGACCGTGTTTTTGATCTCGGTCATTATCGGGTTCTACGCTCATGTGTTATTGGACGGTTTTACGCACGAGACAGGAATATTTGTGGGCCTCTATCCATTGCTACAACAACATATTATGGGCACGCCGGTGTACAAACTCCTTCAGTATGGGCTGTCTATCATAGGTCTGCTCGTGGAGGGGATAATTCTGGTTCTGCTGCTCAGCAAGGCCCGGTGCGGGTTCGGGTTTGTTCGAGTCAAGAGAAGCGCCAAGGTTCAATACTGGGCGGTCGCATGTGGTACGGCAATCGCGGTCGCCGGAATCAAGCTCTTCTCCGCATCGAGTACGAACTACATCGGCATCATCGCCGTCGCCCCGATCTCGGGCTTCTTCCTGGGACTTATTGCAGCCAGCGCATTAAGCAGGATGAAGGTGATTTCTTAGAAGCTGACGTACTCACGATATCACGAGTCTAATGTTCCCATTTATTCCGCTATAATCGTAGGGCAGGAGGCCGTTTATGAATACAGAACAGGGCAGGGACGAGTTGCGCTCATTTATGATCCGGTTGCTTCGACATACGCCTCACGACTACGGGATCACCCTGGATGAGCAGGGGTATTGCAGTCTGGCGGAATTGCTCGCCGCCGTGCGGAAAGAGCCGCAATGGGCGGACCTCGGGATCGTCGATATCGCACAAGCCGCTGGCGACTGCCGCCACCGGCGTTATGAAATATCGGGAGGCCGGATCAGGGCGAAGTATGGACACAGTGTCCAGCGGTTGAAGTACGAAGAAGCTCGTCCTCCCCGTATTCTCTACCATGGCACTTACAAGAGCGTCCTCGAGAAACTCCTGGCAGAAGGTGTGAAGCCCGTCAGAAGACCGTATGTCTATTTGACGGAATCGCCTGACCTGGCCGCCGACGTAGGGAACAGGCAGGGCGAGGCCGTCATCGTTGAAGTGGAGGCGGCAAGGGCCGGCTCGGAGGGCGTGAAATTCTATCTTGCCCCGAACGAGATCTGGCTGTCCGATTACATTCCGCCACAATATATGTCATTGTTCAGAGACTGTTAAGGAGGATAACCAGCGTGGAAATAACGAGCAAGCTGCCGAATATGGAGCCGGTAGTCGTACGGCATGAAGAACTAAAGCTGATAGGAATTCCGTGCATCAGCCTGCACGATATGGGCAGCAAATACCGTCATGCCAAGGAGGGCCTGCTATCCTCAACGAAGCATTTCCCCCATGTGGTGAATCCGCGAGTGCATTACGGGATATGGCCGAATGCCGATTCTCAGGGAGATCCGGACCGCCACGCGTACATTCTCTGCGTTGAAGTCAACGGCTTCGAAGGGATACCGGAATGGTATGTGCGGGTAACCATGCCTGCGCAGCAATGCGTTGTCGTGGCCAATGAGCAGGGGGATTTCGATGCGGCCAGCTCCAGGGTCGATGCGTATGTCGCGGAGCATCAGTTCGACGTGAGCGCGGCAGGCAGGGACTATATCATTTGCGAGAGATACAGCTATGACGGCGAAGGCTTCGCCCGGTATTCGTTGCCGATTATTTCGACTTAAGGGCAGCAAGAGAACAGGCACAATAGGAAAAAGGAGTCATTATGAACGAGTACAGCATGGTCGTCGCGCATGATCCCGGGTGGAGTGAAGAATTCAAGGAGATTGGCACACGGATACGTGATGCTTTGCAGGATGCCGCTCTCCGTATCGATCATATCGGCTCCACGGCGGTTCCTGGACTGGATGCCAAGCCGATTATTGATATTCAAATATCGGTTCGTTCCTTTGAGCCGCTTGCTTCATACCGGGATCCTTTGCAGGCTATCGGTTATCTGCATCAGGCCGGCAATCCGGAACTGACGAAGCGCTACTTCAGAGAAGGGCCCGGCATGAGAAGAACTCATATCCATGTAAGGGAGGCCGGGAGCTTCGCCGAGCAGTTCGCGCTGTTGTTCCGTGATTATTTGCGGGTGCATCCGGAAGAGGCGGCCCGCTATGGAGCGGAGAAGCGCCAGTTGGCCTATTTGCTGAAGCAGGACAGAACACGTTACGTCGAAGCGAAGGAGCCCTGCATATGGGAGATGATGAGAAGGGCGAGCCAATGGAGCCAGGATACAGGATGGAGGCCGGGCAAGCCGGATGCATGAAAGGATAAAATGATAGCCCAATCTAAAGCGAACACTTGTTTGCATATTCATTTTGAAGTACAATGAGTATACAAAAATATCAAGCTACCGCTGTTCTGTTGAAACAGGAGAAGACCCACCCTAAGCCAAGCGCCGGAAGGTGGGTTTTGTGTTAGTGCGGTAGAAGAGCAGGAGGCCTACATGCTGCATCATGTCGAGTTTAACGTATCGGATTTGGAACGGTCCATCGCCTTTTGGGGATGGCTGTTCAAGGAGTTGGGATATGAGGAATTCCAGAGATGGCCGGAAGGCATCAGCTGGAAGCAGGGAGACACCTATCTTGTCTTCGTACAGACGGAGGCCCGATTTCTTGATCATCCATACCATCGCAAGCGCACCGGCCTGAACCATATCGCTTTCCATGCGGAATCGAAGGCGCGAGTTGACGAACTGCGCAGCATGCTGGAGGAGAGAGGCGTTCCCATGCTGTATGCGGACAGATATCCGTATGCCGGGGGCAGCGGTCATTATGCCGTGTTTTTTGAGGATCCGGACCGGATGAAGGTGGAGATCGTCGCTCGCCAGTAGCATGGTACATACATGGTACATAGACCCGGTTGCCAATCCATCCTGGAGAAGGTGAGAAAAATGGGGGATAATCGAGCACGCATTGAGGAGACGAAGAGCATACTGCGGCGAATGATATCGAAGGACATTGCCATTCATACGGGGTGCCATCTGCTGTCTGGCATGTACCATCGAGGGGCTCATTGGGTATGGTACGATTTTGCCGAGTACTGCTCCTTGCTGCAGGATGTGCCGCTTCCGCCTGAATATCCGCAATGGAATCAATCCGCGTTGGGCGAGAGGCTGGCGAAGCTGGAGGAGAAAGGATCTGAATGAGATGTTTATACAACTTTAACCCTCTTGGTTCGCTTCTGTGCTACGATGAAGCTGATCAACATACACAATTATACAAAAATGTGTAAATCGGATGGCTGTATGCGCATGGCGATGCGGCTCGTAAGAGGAGGCGAATATGAATCCGGTCTATGCAGATCTAAGGGTTGAAGCGTTGTCGGGCGATTTACGTGAAGATGTTTATTGTTTTTTGGTCAGGAACCAGTGTCCCGGGACGGCGGAGCATTGCATGAAGGTAGGGGAAGAAGCGCGCCGTCTTGCGGTGCGATTCGGCCTCGATTCGCAGGCAGCGGAATACGCCGGTTATCTCCATGATATTAGCGCGGTCTATCCCAATAATGTCAGAGTGCGTGTATCGCGTGCCCTTGGCATTGAAGTGCTGCCGGAAGAAGAGGCCTTCCCGATGATTGTTCATCAGAAGCTCTCCAGACAGATGGCCCGGGATCTGTTCCAGGTCTCCGAACAAGACATATTGGATGCCGTTGGCTGCCATACGACGCTCCGCAAGCAGGCCACGATGATAGACAAGGTGTTGTTCGTTGCAGATAAGATCGAATGGGATCAGGAAGGAACTCCTCCCTATTTGGAGCAAGTGGAGGAGGCGCTTGAGACCTCTCTGGAACATGCTTCCTATGCATATGTCAACTACTTGTGGCAGCGGCGGGACACGCTGAAGGTGCTCCATCCTTGGCTGCGCGATGCTTATCATGATCTGGCTGGCATTACGAAGGACGAAGCGATGTACGGCCGTTAATATGATTTCGATGATCCGATCGATTCGGGAATCGGATGAGGTGAATGCTGCCTGGTATCCGGATACCGGTATCTTGTCCACCTCAAACCGAGGGAGCGGCGCCTGGCAATGTCGATCACGGCAGAGAACTGTTTAAGCGACGGAGGAACGGCCAATGGAACAGCAAGTAATCAGCTTTCTCAATGAGAACTATCCGCTTCACATACATACGGCAAAGGCGGTAACCAATGAAATGTACCGCTGCATAGACGATCAAGGAACATATTACGCCCGCGTAACCAACTATAAACCGTATGAGGAGCAGCTTGAAGAAGTATCCTGGACGAACGCGTTATACCGGGAGGGTGTCGGCGTGGCGCCGGCCATCCCCTCCTGCCGCGGCCAGATCGTCGAACTCATGCCTCCGAAGGACATTATCGTTGTCGTATATAAGGCAGCTCCGGGCATTCACCTGCCCCGTGCGGAGTGGAATGCGGACGTGCTGGCCGAATTGGGCAGGCAGATCGGCAGAATGCACCGGATTACGCAGAGTTATGAGGCGAATCATCGGCTTCACCATCTGGGGCACTGGCATGATCAAGAAGAGTACAACTTCGCGCAATACATCCCTGCAGAGGAGACGGCGATCCGGGCGATTGCGGCCAACGTGCTGGCCGAGGTGAAGAAGCTTCCTCGGGAACGTGCGACGTATGGGTTGATTCATGGCGATTTGTGGCTGGAAAATATCCTCGTTGTCCGCGGTTCCTCGCTTACGATGATTGACTTTCAAGATTGCGAGAAGCACTACTATATGTATGACCTGGCCGTCCCTCTCTACTCGGCCCTGGAATTTTCGTTCGCGGGGGCGGGGAACATCCGGGACTATGGGCGCTCCATTGCGAACGCTCTGATAGAGGGGTATCAGGAGGAGCATACGCTGAATCCGGAGATGCTGAAGCAGCTGCCGTTGTTCTTGAAATTGAAAGAGATATTCGAGTACAACCTCATGCATATGTACTGGGATCGGGAGCGCTTGAGCGAAGAGCAGATCCGCATCATGAATCTGTACCGCCTTCGGATCGAGCATCACGTCCAGTTGCTCGAATGGGACTAACATGAGAATCCAAAAGCATCCGAGTGAGCGGTGCATAGGAGGCGGCGGATGAATCTGTATTTTTGGGAGCTCGGCGTCAAAGACGCGCCCTTGCTCGTATTGCTGCATGGGGGCGGCGTGAGCGGATGGATGTGGGAGAAGCAGGCGGAATACTTCAAGGGACGTGGCGGGAGAGAAGGAGAGGGGGGGGATGAAGGATCCGCTGCCTTCATCGCCTGCAGTCATCCCGGTGCAGAAGGCTATCTCGTTCCTGCCGCGGGGCCTGATCTCCCCCTTAGGGAATCCCTGACCTTCCATCAAGCCCTGGAAGCTTGGATGTCAGGCGGCGAGCTTCCCCCGGGAATTTCGGATACATTAGGACAGCAGCATCAACTCGTCAGGGGACGCGGTTCAAAGGCTTCGAGCGTTCGCATGAACAGTCTGAATGATTGGGGGATGAACATGGGGGCGAATGAGGTGAATGATTCCCATTCCGAGGCTGGTGCATTTCAGGCCCGCCGCCGGTATTTTGTCATCGTGCTGGTCCTCTTCTTTATCGTGACTCTGATTGGGGTGGGGCTGGTCGATATGTTCACTTTCCGGGTACGACCGGGCGGAGACATGTCCGGGAACGGGAATCCGGCGCTGTTGATTCTGTTCCCCCTTGTTCCGCTGTATGCGGTCCTGCTGGCGATGCTCGGAGTCGCTTCGCACCGGTTCTTCGCGCGCGGGCTCCGTCGGGGTGACAAGCCAGCCCTTATCTTGCTACTGCTTACCCTTCTCGGCGTTGGGCTTGTTGTGATGGAGTGGCTGTATATGAAGCAGTTCATCGGCAATCTGGGCGGTCCCCCGGATAATCCCCGTTCGGCTATTTTCCGTTGGGGATGGTGGAATCCATATACGAATACGGCGTACATTAATGTTTTTACGTATACGTTCGGAATCGACCTGGCGATGATTGTCGGATATGCGGCCGCATGGATTGCTGATGCGATCAGGAGGAAGAAGGGGCAGCCGCATAAGGCGTGAAAGAGGCGGATGCGAGGAATTCCAGGCCGGAGATGTCCATTAGAGATGTATCGCACGGAGGTTAGGCTAGGATGAAGCATGTGCTCGTCATTGGCGGTTCCGGCAAGCGAGATCGTCCGCCGGGCTCCGGTCGAGATGGAGGTTGCCTGGGTGCATCGGCAAGCGGCACCGCGGGCGATGCAGCTCGTGATGAACAAGCTGGACGGACAATTGATATCGCGGTGGAGACTTTTTCACATTCTCGGGGGCAGTGCAAATTTGGTTGAAGTGGAAAATGCTATGGACTTTTCTCCGAAATGCGAGTACCATCAAGTTCAACTTGGATTTGTAGTCGAGCAGTCCCGTACCCGCTGTTGACCCATTCCGAGATTGCCGGAGGCGTTATCGAGGCGATGATGCGGAATCAGGCCGTCTATACTGCGGGGACGACGCACCCGCCCGGGCTCAGGCCAAGTACGTAACCTTGGACAGAAAGGATGATCCGAATGCCGCATATCGCAGGAGAGCGCATAATTTTAAGAGAGTATCAAATGGAAGATTTGCCGTATATGCGGGAGTGGGTCAACGACCCTGAGATTACGGATACGTTGAGCGATATCTTCACCTATCCGCAGACGCTTCATGACACGGAGTCCTTTCTGAAAATGATGATCGAGGGAAACAGCCGCAGCAAAGGCTTCATTATAGCCGACAGAGATTCACTGGACTACATCGGACAGATCGATCTGCATCGGCTCGATTGGAAAAACCGCTGCGCTGTCCTGGGCATCGTCATTGGCCGCAAGTCGCATCTTGGCAAAGGGTATGGCAAGGAAGCGATCGCCTTGATCAAACGGTTCGCCTTCGACACGCTGAATCTGAACCGGCTGGAGCTGGAAGTGTTCGAATTCAATGAGCGCGGTCATCGCTGCTATCTGGGCAGCGGCTTCAAGGAAGAAGGCCGGCTGCGGCAGAAGCTGTACCGCGAAGGCAAGTATTGGGACATTATTCAGATGAGCATTCTGCAGAGCGAGTATGTAAACGAGGCTTGACCGATTTCAGCTAATTTTAAAAAGGGAAAACCATTTTGCTTCGCCGGTAATCTAACAGAGGCGATGGTTTTGCCTCTTGCGGAGGATAGAGGGATGAATGCCATACATCCGTCAGAGAATGTGATGCAAGCCATTGAGCAGTCGGAAATCGATTATATGACCGATCGAATGAATGCGATCCGGGAACGTCCGGGCAATCCGGAAGGCGTGGAGGTGGCGCAATTCGGGCATGCGGTCTGCTTCTTCAGCGAGACGATGCCGTGGCCTTCCTTCAATACAGTCAAAGGGCTGCGAAGCAGCGATGTCGAGTATATAGACGACATTATCCGCTTCTACCGGAAGCGGGCGCGGAAACCCCAATTCGAAGTGCTGCCCGGACTTGCCGATCAGCCGGTGCTCCGCTCGCTGGCCGAGCGGGGCTTGTATCCGTCGGGCAGCCATACGTCCTTGTATGCGCAGCCTGCCGCCGCCAATCGGGAGCCTGCGCCGGAAGCGGTGCGGATTGAAGAGATCGGGGCGTCGGAGTTCGATACATACGCGATGATTCACTGCCGGGGGACGGGGCTGCCGGATGACGGAATCCCGCATGTCGCGGCCAACAACCGCGTGCTGCATCAACGTCCGGGCTGGTTTTTTTATCTGGCCTATTACGAGGAGCGGCCGGCGGCGGTCGGCGTCATGCATGTGAAGGGGGACGTCGCTTCCTTGACGTTCGCGGCTACGCTTCCCGAATATCGGCAGCGAGGCTTGCAGTTGAGTCTGCTGCGCTGCAGACTTGCCGAGGCGGCGCGCCGCCAGTGCGGCATGGCCGTGAGCCAATGCGCTTTCCTGTCAGGCAGCCACCGGAATATGGAGCGGGCCGGCATGCGGATCGGGTATGTGCGATCAACGTGGACCGAGCTGTAAGAGTTGGATCGATAACGGGAAGACAAGGGCAGGTGCCGCCATGAACAAAATTATCGATTATTATAACGGGTTTGACGAGTGGGGCCGCCTGGACAGGGAGCCTCTCGAATTTATGGTGAATTGGCACCATATCCGCAAGCATTTGCCGCCTGGCGGGCATCTATTGGACAACGGAGCGGGCCCGGGCAAATATGCTCTGGAATTAGCCGCAGCGGGCTATCAAGTCACCTTGACCGATCTTACCCCAAGACTGGTGGAGATCGCGCGGGGCAAGGCGGAAGAGTGGGGCCTGGCCGGGCAATTCCAAGGGTTCTATACAGCGGATGCCAGACATCTGGGGATATTTGCCGACGAGCAGTTCGATGCGTCGCTGATGATGGGGCCGCTCTATCATTTGCAGGCGGAAGAGGATCGGCATGCCGCCGTGCAAGAGCTGTTTCGCGTGACCAAGCGGGGCGGCATCGTCTTCGTCGCGGTGATGACCGTGGTCCGCCATGTGATGAATTCGCTCCTTTATCCGCAGCAATGGAAGCCGAATGACAGCATCCGCCAGATTCGCGGCTTCATGGAGACGGGAATCTTCAATCACCAGGATGAAGGGCGGTTCACCGGCGCGTATTATTTCCGGGTAGAGGAGATTGCCCCGTTCATGGAAGCGCACGGCTTCGAGACGGTGCAGCTCCTTGGTTCTTCCAGCATTGCCGGGGCGATGAATGAGCAGCAATTCGACTATTGGCGTTCACGCGGAGAAGACGAATATCGCCAAGTGATGGAGCTGATCTATGAGATGGCTTCCAGCCCTCATGTGCTGGGCGTCTCTTCTCACCTGCTCTACATCGGCCGGAAAAAATAAGGGCCAGCCGCCCGCCTGCCAAAAGGAGGACTCTCCGTGTTGGAGCAGCGTCTGATTCATTATTTGCAAGAACATGAGGAATTAATGGCTGACTTGCGGATCGTCAGAGAGTTGCAGCTTCCGCAATGCTATATCGCCGCCGGGTATATCCGTAATTATATCTGGGATCGGCTGCATGGATTCGAATACCGGGCGCGGCATCAGGATATCGATGTCGTCTACTATGACCCGGGGGATCTGTCTGAGCAGCGGGATGCTGCTCTGGAGCAGGAACTGAGAAGGCGTACGGGCAACGAAAAATGGTCGGTTAAAAACCAGGCCAGAATGCATATCCGCAATGGCGTAGAGCCTTACGCGTCTACCTTCGATGCGCTGAGCCGATGGCCGGAGACCGCCACGGCGGTAGGGGCGCGTCTGAATGGGGAGGAGCGGATAGAGCTGATTCATCCGCACGGCTTGGAGGACTTGTTCCAGATGGTCGTCAGGCGGAGCCCGTCATTTCCCGATCCCGCCTATTATATGGCGCGGGTGAATGCGAAGCAATGGCGGGAGCAGTGGCCACTGCTGACGATTATCGAAGCATAGGAGGCAGGGCCGGAGAGCCGGCCTTCATGGCTCTCTTGCATCAGGGCACCTGTTCGATATTTTGCCCAAATATGAAAATATTTTAAAAAAGGAAGAAACATTTACCTCAGTAACCGCGTTACACATATCAGAGGTTTGAAATGACATCAAATGGAGGATGAACTTGTGAAAAGGATGCTATCCGGGGTGATTGCATTTGCCTTGTTGTTTACATTTGCCATTCAAGCGCAAGTGCAGGCGGCCCCGCAAATCAGTGTGTATATCAATGGTTCCAGGCTAGTGACGGATCAACCGCCAATGATGATTAAAGGGCGGACGATGCTGCCGCTACGGGCAATCTTCGAGGCGTTGGATGCGAGGGTAGGATGGAACCAGAGAACGAAGACGGTGACCGCGACCAAGGCGGGTACGACCGTTGTCCTCAAAATCGGTTCCAGGGTAGCTACAATCAACGATTCGAACGTGAATCTGGACGTTCCCGCCCAGACGATACGGGGAAGAACGATGGTTCCGGTGCGCTTCGTCAGCGAAGCGATGGGCGAGCAAGTGCTGTGGAACTCCAGAACGCAGACCGTAACGATTAATACGACGGATCGTGATTGGGACGATGATCCGAGCGACCAAGTCTATCAGGCAACGAATGTAAATGCGAAAGTAACCGGCCAAGCGGGTAACGGCAGCGACCTGACCGTCAGCTTCTCGCGGGCGTCCCAGGAATCGAACATCGATCACTACCGGATTCTCGTCGTCAAGGCTTCGGATTCATCGTCCTTTACGCTGGCGCGGGCTCGTTTGGTTTCGGACAATAACTATACGGTTGTCGATACGTATGGCCGCAATCCTTCTATTTCGCTTAATTCCTGGACCCGCGACGTGAACGGAGATGTTCTCCGGGCGAACCAATCCTACGTCGTGTATGTGCTGACTGCAGGCAAGCGCAGCCAGGATGTATTGTCCCGGCCATCGCAGACCGTGACGTTGACAGGCGATTCAGCCTATGCCGCCACGAATGTGCAGGCACGTGACGTTGCCGATTATGGCGATGGAAGAGATATGTCCGTGAGCTTCTCAAGGGCTTCCGATGAGAGCAATATCGCCAACTATCGCGTTATGGTCGTGAAGTCGAAGGATGCGCATCGCTTCGATCTGAACGCAGCGAATGCGGTATCCAGCTCCAACTATACGACCGTATACAAATCCGGATCGACCTTGTCGACGACGCTCAGCTCGTCGTCCCGGGACACGTCCGGAGACAGAATTCGCAATGGCGTGCCTTATACGGTGTTCGTCTTGTCCGTAAGCAATAATGTGAATCGTCATTCCAATCAGCTCTCTGCGTCCACGGCGACCATTACGCTGGGCACCACGGTCGGCGCGCCAGTCATTACGAGCGTGGCGGATGTGAGCAACTATGGTGACGGACGAGACCTGCAGGTAGCGTTCTCGAGATCTTCCGATGAGTCGAAGGTGAGCCACTACCGGATATTCGTCGTGCCGAACCGGGACTACAGCCGCTTCGATCTGGCTGAAGCGAACAAATTGTCTTCCAGCCGCTATTATCAAGTGTCGAAGACCGGATACAATATCACGACGACCTTGTCTTCGAGCTTGACGGATGTCAATGGCTCTTATATTCGAAATAATGAGACCTACCGGGTATTCGTCATGGCGGTGTCGAATGACGGGTACAGCTCTAATAATGTGCTGAGCGGCGCGTCTTCGTCGATTACGCTATCTCATAATTCCATCGCCAATGCGGTCACGAATGTGCAAGTCAGCGATGTCAGCGACTATAACGACGGCCGCGACATGCGGATCACGTTCAACAAGGCTTCTGACGAGTCGTTGATTGATCACTACCGCGTTATGGTCGTGAAGACATCCAATGCGGACCGGTTCAATGTATCGGATGCGAACAATGTATCCAGCTCGTACTACACGAAGGTGAACAAGACGGGGCGCGATCTTAGCTTGACGCTCTCCTCCAGCGCTAGAGATGTGGACGGCTCTTATATTCGGAACGGTGTGAGCTATCGCGTGTTTGTCCTGTCGGTAGGCAGAGGCAGCTATTCCAATGCATTGTCTTACGCTTCCAGCACCATTACGCTGTCCAGCAATTCGGGCGTGTATGCCGCGACCAATGTTCAGGCTTACGATATTAATGATTACGGCGATGGGCGCGACATGCGGGTAACGTTTAACCGTGCGGCGGATGAGTCGAATATCAGCCACTACCGCGTCATGGTCGTGAAATCGTCCGATGCGGGACGCTTCACGGTCGGGGATGCGAACAATGTATCCAGCTATAATTACACGTATGTCAGCCGCAATGGCAGCAACCAGAGCGTGACGCTCTCGTCCGGTGCGAGAGATGTCGACGGGTCGCAGATTCGTAACGGGGTAAGCTACCGCGTATTCGTCCTGTCTGTCGGCTCAGGCAGTTATTCCAATACGTTGTCCAGCTCATCGAACACCATCACGTTGAGCAACAACTCGACAGTGTATCCGGCGACCAACGTCATGGCAAGCGACGTCAACGATTATAACGACGGCCGCGATCTGCGAGTCAGCTTCAACCGGGCGGTGGATGAATCGAACATCTCGCATTACCGGATCATGGTCGTGAAATCGGTTGATGCAAGCCGCTTCGACTTGTACCGTGCCAACAACGTATCCAGCAACAACTATACGTACGTCAGCAAGACAGGCCGAAATATTGATCAGATTCTGTCCTCCTCGGCGCGGGACGTTGATGGAGCGGCGATTCGAAATGGCGTCAGCTACAAGGTATTTGTCTTGTCCGTCAGCAACAACAATAACGCCAATATGTTGTCCGGTCCTTCCGCGGAAATCATGCTGACAAGCAACTCGTCCGTCTCTGCGGTGTCGAATGTAACGGCCAACGTAACGGGCAATAGCGGCACGGCGCGCGATATCGAGGTGAGCTTCACTGCGCCGTCCAATGATTATGGCGTGCTGGAATACCGCGTGATGGCCGTGAGGTCGGATCAGAGCTTTGGTTTGGCGGATGCCAACAATACGTCATATTACACGTATACGGCGAAGCAGAGCGGCACCATACGCCTGCCTTTGCCAGAAAACGCCCGTGATGTGAGAGGAGAGGCGATTACAAGCGGCAGCGCATATCGGTTCTATGTCCTCACCGTAGCCGATAGCCGGGTTAGCTCGGCCAATGCGCTCTCTGATCCATCCCGTGAGGTGGTCTTGTCGGCTCAATACGTATCTCCGGCGACGAACGTAGTGGCGGAGATGAATGGAAGCGACATGCGGGTCTACTTCAGCAAGCCGACGAATGAGAGAGGCGTTGCATACTATGCCGTGATGGCGGTGCCTTCCAACAGAGCAGGCAGCTTTACGCTGGAGCAGGCTAATTGGGCAGGAACAAATAGCTCTAAAGCCATATCTCCTTCGGAAGAAGGCATGGTTACGCTGAACTCCTACGATAAAGACGCTTATGGCAATCAACTTGTCAATGGGGACACATACACTATTTACGTCCTCACCGTTTCAGACGGCCGTGCGGTAAACGTGCTGTCCGCTCCATCCCAGGGCGTCGTGGCACAGTTCTAAGCGTCCCAGGGTGAGGCGCAAAACAATCCTGCTTCGAACGGAAGCAGGCAGCAAGGGCTCCGGCAATAGGCCGGGGCCCTTTTTACCTTTTAGCCGGGAAACCTGCCTAACGATAGAACATGGTCTTCGTCATTTATGTCTATATGTTCGTCGCCGGCACCTTCACCTTGGCCCATACCTTTCCCTATGTGCTCGGCATGAATATTAGAAGGCAGGATTATAAGCTAGGAACGATCGCGATGTCCGCGATCATCAGTGCAGTGACGTCCCTGCTGCTGGCCCTGCTGACGTTTATGGAAAAGCTGTCGGGGGGATGGGGCGTTCGGCTTTACTTCTTCCAATTGCCCTATTGGAGTGACGGGCCTGTCATTCAGCAGATAGGGTTGGCATTCCTGCTGCTGATGCATCTGTATTGCTTCGGCTTCGCGATTCTAGCGTGCACCGGCGGTACCGCGCCACAGGGATGTATGTGCTGCTCATCGTGTCCTTCGCTGTTCTGAGCCTCTTGTCCCTGGCTCTGTCCTATTATGAGGGCTGGAAGGGGGTATGGGAATTCTTCTTCCGTTATTCCGCTTGGGAGCTAGTCTTGATGACTGTGCCTCTTACCTTGATTTACGCCTTGATATCGTTCGTTCTTGTTCGAAGATCGACTATCTGACCTGCGATTCCCCGTTTCTCCGTGCTCACGAACTGAATGTCACTCTCTTTACCAGGTGTTTGATCGCCATGGCGGTCGGTTAAGAATACGGTAAGCCGTTGCTTCACTGGATAAGGAGAGAACATGAAGGAGGAATCGACATGAACAATCAGACGAAGGTGTACATTGTCAATACGGCAAGGGAGGCCGAAGCGAAGATTCAGGATCTGGCCAATCTGGGCTATAACCGAGACCATCTGTATGTGCTGGCGCATGACAAGAAGCGGACGGAGCATATCGCCGAACAAGCGGCTGCCTCTGAAATCGGCGTATCGGAAGAAGGCGTCTTCACCGCGATGGCCAATCTGTTCCGCTCACATGGCGACGAGCTGCGCGCCAAAATGACGTCTATGGGCGTCTCGATGCAGCATGCCGAGATGCTGGAACGAGAGCTGGACAAAGGCAAAATCGTCATTTTCGCCTGGAGCGGGACCCCTTATGACGGCGACCGCTACGATCCGGACATCATCTATTACCCGCCATTTCTATAAGATTCCAGCCGAAAAACATTGCCTTCAGCGGCAATGACGGGCTGAAATGCAAAAAGCCGACGCAGGTCGGCTTTTGCACTTGAAAGCAATGTCGTATTGAAGAGAGAGGGCGGGAGCCGGATTATTCCGCGTCCAGCAATTGAAGGGAGTAACGCTGGCCCAACTCCTGCCGCACTTCGATGCGCGCATGGAAAAATTCGCTTAAATGGGCGGAAGTCAGCTGATCGGCCGTATTGCCAGACGAGAATACGGTTCCTTGCTTAATGAGCAGGGCTTTGTTGAAGCAGGGCATAATCTCTTCGACATGATGCGTGACATAGATAAGAGTCGGGGCATCCGGCTCGCGCGCAATCGATTGAATCATATGGAGCAGCTGATCGCGGGCGAAGATATCGAGTCCCGTGCACGGCTCGTCCAGGATGAGAAGCTTCGGCGACGCCATCAGCGCCCGGCCGATGAGCACCCGCTGCCGCTCGCCCTGAGATAAGGTGTCGTAGGTCCGGTTGAGCAGCCGCTCGCAGCCGAGCAGCCGGATCAAGGACAGTGCCTTCTCTTCGTCAGCCTCCTCGATGTCATCGTACAAGCCTATCGAGGCGAATTTCCCGCTGAGCACGATCTTCTGCACCGTCTCGTGCCCGTAGAGCTTCTGCTGCAGGGAGGTGCTTACCCAGCCGATGTGCTTGCGCAGCTCGCGCAGGTCGAAGGTGCCGAACCGCTTGCCCAGGACAGAGACGCTTCCCGAGGTCGGCCAGATATAGCCGTTGATCATATTCAATAAGGTGGTTTTCCCCGAGCCATTCAGCCCGAGCAGACACCAATGCTCTCCCGGCTTAACCTCCCAGGATACTTGATCCAGAATCGTCTTGTTATCTCTCTTCCAGGTTACCTCTCGAACATCAATGACCATAACATCTCTCCTCTCCTCTGTGTTGGGAACAATTATTCGCTCCCGCGGCGGCCCTGCGGCTCCAGATTGGCTAGCGACAAGCGCACGGCGGTATCGGCGTCCCGGGCCGCAATCGCCTGGTAGAGCTGATTATGCAATTCCGACCGGTCCTCATAATGCTTCGTGCCGACGATGAGATGGCTTAGCTCGCCACGAAGCGCGTTGGAAAAGGCACGGTACAGATCGAGCAGCAGTGGATTTTGGCTTGCCTCTGCAATCGAACAGTGGAACTCCACATCATAATCCACATATGAGGCATAATTGCCAGCCTCCAACGCCTTTTTCCGTTCTTCAAGCAGCCGCTTCATCCGCCTTAGATCCTGGTCCGAGCGCCGTTCCGCGGCCAACCGGGCCGCTTGGGCATCCATCATGCTTCTGATTTCGTGAATGTGCTTCGTCTCGGCCCGGAGCAGCCGTTGTTCCAGCGAGCCCGCATCGGAGGGAAGCGAGCGGACATACGTCCCGTCCCCTTGCCGGACTTCCAGCACGCCGGCATGTACCAAGATTTTGACGGCTTCACGGACCGTCGAACGGCCTACGCCGAACATCTCCATCAGTTCCGGCTCGGTCGGCATCCGATCGCCAGGGCGATAATGGCTGACCAGCGCGTCATGGAGCTGCTCCAGCACCTGATCCACCAGCTTGCGGCGGGGGACGGCAGTGAACTTGGGCGTATTCAAATTCATCAGATCATCTCCTGTTATAGAGAAGTATATTCCTTTTTTTTGAAATGTCAAAACAAAAATGTGCCGGGCGGATAAGCCATAAGTCCCGATTCACAGGACCGGCAGCGCGGGGGATGAATGGTTCATAATGAGGAGGAGTCCCGGGAGTTCCTTCGGAATGGCAGTAAAAAATTAGGAAATTCCTCGCTGGGAATGAGGGGGGTGATTCGCTATAATCATATCAAATTCAAGATAAGGGAATGGATGCACGATGCGCATTACGATCAAACCGGAGCAAATCGATAATGTGGCAAATATGTTCCACTTGGCATACGGGTTGTCCAAAA
Source organism: Paenibacillus dendritiformis (assembly GCF_945605565.1). Taxonomy (NCBI): domain Bacteria; kingdom Bacillati; phylum Bacillota; class Bacilli; order Caryophanales; family Paenibacillaceae; genus Paenibacillus; species Paenibacillus dendritiformis. The sequence continues at coordinate 971,129 of NZ_OX216966.1, forward strand.
CGCAAATGGAAGGCCTTCAGCAGGCCATCAAGTCGCTGGAATCGCAGTGGATGGGCATGGAGAAGAACCGCTTCTACAGCGAGTTCCAGTCGTCTCAGCAGGTGTTCTCTTCCTTCTTGGCGAAGCTTCAGGAGATAGAGCTGGAATTGAAGGGTATCGCCCGCCGGTTCAGGGAAGGGGACGGCACTCCAACCGGGGGAATTCAGGCCCTCTTGAATGCGGCTGTCATGGCGGCCAGCGGAGCGGTGTTCGTAAGCAGTGTGCTGGGGGCCGGAGCCCAGCCTGGCGCCGATTCCGCCGGAGAGCAATTCAAGGACTGGGACGAGGACGACGTGGAGGAATACCGGAAGTATGAGGACATTCTGAAGCAGGCGGAGGAACTGAGCGATAAGAATCTGATGCAGGAAGCTCATGATAAGATGAATATTATCAACCTCAAATATGCGGATGAGGTGGAGAGAACCGATTACCTCGGGGGAGGAGAGACGACGAAGATGACACGCGATTCCGTCGTCGTGAATTACCCGCTGCAGGAGGGCAAGGACAAGACGGTGATCTCGGTGGACCGCAAGGGCAACGTCGTCAGCTATGAAAAGGACGAATCGAAATATACCTATTGGGAGCAAAAACATACAACGGGCGCATTCGAGAATTTTATGGGATCCGCGGCGAAAACGGCGACCAGCTATGGCGTCGGCCTCTTATTGACCCGGGGAAGCAAGCCATGGGTTCAGCATGCCTCGGGCGCAGGCGGGGCTTTCTTCCTGGACAAATACATTCCCCCGGTTCCTGATGTCGGAGAGACGCGGACGATGATCTACCGCACCAATATCGAGACGGGCAAAATCGAAAACATGGTCATCGTCACGAACGGTCAGAAGGATATTCAGTACCGGTATTGGAAGGAGTACAACTAGTGTGGATCAAATGGATGTTCTATACCGCGATCGCTGCCTTTGTCGGATTTTTTCTGCTGGCCACGCCGAAATATGATGCCGTTCGCTGGATGATTCTGGTCTTTTTTGCCGGATACTTTGCCATTAAAAAATGGTGCTCCGCCAAATACCAGGGGCCATCGATCCTCGTTCTGATGGCGGCGGTCATCATCATCACGGAAGTGCTGGTGGCGTATTCGGACGGAGCGCCGTAAATCATTTCATGGGCTGACAGGCTTCCATTCCGCCCCGATGAGAGGTTCTTCGTACATCTGTTGACCCTCGTAAATATAACCGTGAACTCGCTGCCGGTACTCTGTATTGTCTTCCGGCGCATCAGCGTTGAAGGTGAAGAAGGCCAATCCGCCTTCGTTCCATTCATCGCGAAGGTGCAGGAAGTTCTGTTGGCATTCCGAACGGGTAAAGAAATCTCCATAATCGGCGAAATTGCCGGTATTGACGCCTTCCGCCGTAGAGAACGCGGGAGAAGAGAAGGCGATCTGCCTGACCGTCTGCTCCTTCAAATACAGAATGATCTCATGCTCCGAGGATTGATAGTTCATCCGATTCTCTTCCTTGGCTGTAGGCTGGCCCAATTGCCGGATGACTTCATCCTGCGTCATCCCGAGCGAGATTTTACCGAGCGATTGTCCCGGCACGACAAGGTAATCGGTATTGGCCGGCTCCGGTTTCCAGCGCGCATAGGCGCCGTCAACGGTGACAAAAGCGCCGAAACCAATATACTTCTTATTGGTTGTTACGGTAAGATGATTATCTGTGAGAGACATGCGCAGTTCAAAGTCTTCATCTTCTACATCCGTAAAAACCGCCTCATTGCCAACCATCTCGGCCACGCCGTTCTCGATGTTGCCGTGAGACCCATCCATCGTCTTCATATTGGTCACATGAAAAGCCATTAAGGAAAAGACTATTTGTCGCTCATCGATGCTTTTAATATCGATGGTAGCGGAATTATATTTATCCGACTCCACCCATCTCCAAGTCCCGAGCCATGCCGAGGCATCCAACGGTGCTTCAGCCTTAGAGGCTGGCGGAGGCTCGGATGCGGCTGCCGCTGCCGCAGGCTCGGATGTTCCTCGAGCAGCGTCAGGCTCTGATGGCGTGCTCGGACTCGCTATCTCGGGCTCGGCCGTCTTGCCGCCGGGAGCGGAAGCCCCATCTTCTGTTGCGGGGACAGGCTGCTGTTGCTGGTCGCATGCCGCGAGGATGGTTATGGCCGCGAGTGCAGCTGCCATCCATGTCATCCACATCATCTTTTTCATTATGCTCATTCTCCTTCGCTTCTCGGGCGGGTTCTTCGCTCTTCGTTGTTCGCTCTAAGCTCTAAGCAGTCTTGCAGCCGCTTCGGTATACGGCTCGGCCCACTCGGAGAAGGACAGCTCCGGATCCCAGGTGACCTGCTTCATCGCTTGGGCGCATCCCCACCGCAGCAGCCGCTGATGCAGCATATGGACGCGGAACCGTTCCAGGAATCCTTCCTGCAGCGGAGCGCTGTCCCCAACATAGGCGGACAGGAAGCTGGCGGCTTGCTCTTCTTCTCCCCGTTCCAGACACAGCGCCGTCAACTTCGGCAAGTCTGCGACGGCATCCCCGAAATAGGACGTCGTAAAATCGATGACGCCGCTGACTTCCCAGCCTCGATCGGTTTGCTGCACGAGCACGTTTTCCGGCTTGAAGTCGCCCATGACGAAGGCGGGGGAGTCCAGTCTCTCCATCGTTGTCTGCGCGCTGTCCAATAGCTGTTCCACCCATGCCTTGTCCCGGTCCGTAATCACGGAGTACTTCGCGGCGTCGTCGAGCCAATCGTGAATCGTCCCGTACAGCCACGCCGTGTAGGAACCGGCGAACGGGCGAATATGGCTGCTATCCGGGTCGAATTCCCCGGGCTGCTCCACCTTCCAGCCGTGCATTGCGAGCAGGGTGCGCCCGAGTGCTGCTGCGATGCCGCATGCATCTTCATGATGAAGCACCCGCAGCAGCTCCGGATCGTGAATATGCCGTCCGGGCAGACAGGGCATCAGCGCATAGCTCCACCCGAAAATATCATCCGACTCATCAATCAGATAGGGATAAGGGACCTTGACTCCGGTATTCGCGTGCAAATGCCGGATAAAATACGCTTCCTCCCTCCACTGTCCGGGATAGAGGGGATTGCCCTTCAGTACGAACTCCCCGGCTGTAGACGTGACGAACAGCGTCTGCTTCATGACCCCGTGCTCCGTAGGCGCGGAGCGAAGCAATCGGCCCAGCCCGAACCGGTCCAGCATCCGCTGCAGTTGGCTGTCCGTCAGGGCGCCTAACGATTTCGATGCGAAAAAAACGGTTGTCGTCAACCGCTGCACCTCCGTTACGAATAGTATGAATGCTGATTCATTTTAACTGCATAATACACAAAAAGCGGCTTGCCTGCAGGCAGCCGCATTGTCGCAAATATCGACGCGATCCTCTACAATACGCGATCTCCAGAATTATCCTATCACGCCGATTCGGGGAAGTCAAAGCAATTATCCGCAAGGGCAAGCATGCGGACAGGCCGCATGAGCACTGTGCGGGACATGGACTTCGGGCCGCTAACCGGACCGCGCCCGGCGCAGCGAGAACGAAGCACAGCCGGCTCCGCAGAGCCGGCTGTACTGTGACGTATTTCAAAGCAGTCTTATCCTTCGAGGAGCAGCGTCTCCGGATCTTCCAGCATCTCCTTGACCTTAACCAGGAATCCGACCGCTTCCGCGCCATCGACGATGCGGTGATCGTAGGAGAGGGCGATGTACATCATCGGACGGTTCTCCGAGCGCTCTTCATCGATAGCGACCGGACGCAGTTGAATCTTGTGCATGCCGAGGATGCCGACCTGCGGCGCGTTCAAGATTGGCGTCGACAGCAGGGAACCGAAGACGCCGCCATTCGTAATCGTGAAGGAGCCGCCTTGCAGATCGGACAGCGCCAACGAGTTGGAGCGGGCCTTCGACGCCAGTTCGCCGATGGAGCGCTCGATCTCCGCGAAGCTGAGGCGATCCGCGTCGCGAACGACCGGTACGACGAGGCCTTCCTTCGCCGCAACGGCGATGCCGATATCGTAGAACTTCTTCACGAGAATATCTTGTCCGTCGATCTCGGCGTTCAGCAGCGGATAAGCCTTCAATGCGCCGACGACCGCCTTGGTGAAGAACGACATGAAGCCGAGACCCACATCATGCTTTTCCTTGAAGGCGTCTTTGCGCCGCTTGCGGATATCGAGAATCGCAGTCATGTCGACTTCGTTGAACGTCGTCAGCATGGCTGCCGTCTGCTGCGCCTCCACCAGGCGGGTCGCGATCGTCTGGCGGCGGCGGGACATACGCTGGCGCTCGATCGGCTTCACCGGATCGGCAGGCTCACCGGAAGCTGGTGCCGCAGGCTTCGCCGGCGCTGCCGGAGCCGCAACTGGCGCTGCAGCCGGGCGGGCCGCGTTCGCTTGCACATCATCATGCTGAATGCGGCCGATCGGGTCGCGCGCAGATACGCCGTTCAGGTCGATGCCCTTCTCTCTCGCCAGCTTGCGTGCGGCCGGAGAGGCGTGGTAGGCGCCGCTATCCGCGGCAGGCGCAGGCACTGGGGCCGACACTGCCGGAGCTGCAGCCGGAGCGCTCTCCTTCTCGGCGGCAGTCGCTTCCGCTGCCGGAGCCGCTTGAGCTGCCGGAGCTGGTGCTGGAGTGCTTGCTCCCGCCCCGGAGCCGATGACGGCGATGACTTCGCCGACAGCGACATTCTCGCCTTCCCCTCTCAGGATCGATTCAATGACTCCGCTCTCTTCGGCGCTGATTTCCAGATTGACTTTATCGGTTTCCAACTCGGCGAGCAGATCCCCTTGACCTACCGTGTCGCCTACTTTGACAAGCCATTTATGCAAGGTTCCTTCCGATATCGATTCTCCAAGATCAGGCACTTTGATTTCAGCCACGACCGTAACCTCCCAGGTTAATTAGTTTTTGTCGAGCGATGCAACGATTCCGTAATGATTTGCCGTTGTTCGAAGCTATGGACATCCGCATACCCGCTCGCCGGGCTGGAATGCTCCGGACGTCCGATATAGTGGACAGGCACCTTCTTCGGAGCCACTTCGCGAATCCGCGGCTCCATATACGTCCAGGCGCCCATATTTTTCGGTTCTTCCTGTACCCAGACGATCTCCTTCAGGGCCGGATAGCGTCCGATAATAGCCGCAATCTCTTCCTGCGGGAACGGATACAGCTGTTCGACGCGGATCATATGCAGCCAGGAGTGATCCCGATCCGACGTCTCCAGTTCAGTCTGCAGATCGATCGCCATCTTGCCGGTGGCCAGAATGAGGCGCTCCACCTTCTTCGGCTGCTCCCCTTCCATGGCTTCATCCCATACCGGATGGAAGTGCCCTTCGCTGAGCTCGCTGCCCGGGGATGCGCTCCGCGGGTTCCGCAGCAGGCTCTTCGGCGCCATGACGATGAGCGGACGCGCTTCATCGGTACCGCCGATCGCGGCCTGGCGGCGCAGCAGATGGAAGTATTGCGCCGCGCTGGTCAGATTGACAACCGTCCAGTTATGCTCTGCGGACGATTGCAGGAACCGCTCCAGGCGGGCGCTGGAATGCTCCGGACCTTGGCCTTCGAAGCCGTGCGGCAGCAGGACGACGAGATTGGACTTCTGGTTCCATTTCGCCCGGCCGGCAGCGATGAACTGGTCGAAAATGACTTGCGCCGCATTGGCGAAGTCGCCGTATTGCGCTTCCCAGATAACGAGCGTCTCTGGCGCGAATACGTTATAGCCGTATTCATATCCGAGTACAGACGCTTCGGACAACGGACTGTTATAGATACCGAAGGAGGCCTTCGCCTGCGGTATGCGGTGCAGCGGCGAGAACGTCTCGCCCGTCTTATAGTCATGCAGCACGAGATGGCGCTGTGAGAAGGTGCCCCGCTCGGAATCTTGCCCGGTGATGCGGATCGGCTGCCCTTCCGCCAGGATCGTCGCGAACGCCAGCGTCTCGGCGAGCGCCCAGTCGACCTTTTCGCCCTCATCGAGCGCGTTGGCCCGGCGCTGCAAAATACGCTGCAGCTTCGGATAGACCTGGAAGCCCTCCGGCACCTCCAGCAGCTCGCGGTTGATCTCCCGCAGCTGCTCGATCGGCACGGCGGTGCCGTTGCCGGACAAGCGGCTTGGCGGCTCGCCCGTGTTGTGGCGGTACGCCCGGTCGGTCGTCTCCTTCATCTTGTCATACGCCTGCTGCAGGACGGCTTCGGCATCCTTCTTCATCTGCTCGATCTGCGCGTCGTCCACTAAGCCTTCCTGCTTCAACCGCTCGCCATAGATGACATACGCGGTCGAATGCTGGTTCACCTTGCTGTACACGAACGGCGACGTTCCTTCCGGATCGTCCATCTCGTTGTGGCCGTGACGGCGGTAGCCGATCAGATCGATCAGGAAGTCCTTCTTGAACACGCTCCGGTATTCGACCGCCATGCGAACGGCCGCGATGCATGCATCCGGATCGTCCGCATTCACGTGCACGATCGGAATCTCGAACCCTTTGGCCAGGTCGCTCGCATAATGCGTGGAGCGGGAATCCTCGCTCTTCGTCGTGAACCCGATGCGGTTATTGACGATAATGTGCAGCGTGCCTCCGTTCTGGAAGCCGCGGAGCTTGTTGAAGTTCAGCGTCTCCGAGACGATGCCTTCCCCCGGGAAGGCGGCGTCGCCGTGCATGAGCACCGTCGCGGCCTTCCCGGTATCCTGGCGCGGATAGCCTGGCTGGCTGCGGTCATCCTGGGCGGCGCGGGAGAAGCCCTCCACGACCGGATTGACGTATTCCAGATGGCTCGGGTTGTTCGCGAGCGTAACCTTGGTCCGCACGGTATTGCCTTCGGTTACGGAGCGATCTGCGCCCAGATGGTATTTCACGTCGCCGGTCCAGCCGTAGTTGATGCCCATTGAGCCTTCCGACGGGAACAGATCCTTGTTCGGAGAGTGATGGAACTCCGAGAAAATCTTGCCGTACGGCTTCCCAAGCACGTGCGCGAGCACGTTTAACCGGCCTCGATGGGCCATGCCCATGAGGATATGCTGAGTGCCGTTGGCGGCGGAGGTGCGGACGAGTTCGTCTAGCATCGGCACGAGAACATCGGTGCCTTCGATCGAGAAGCGCTTCTGTCCGACGAAAGTGCGGTGCAGGAACGTCTCGAACTGTTCCACCTCGATCAGTCGTTTCAAGAGAGAGACGCGTTCGGCTGAAGTAAGCGGCTCCGGTGAATTGAGGCATTCCGTATGTCTGCGCAGCCACTTCAATTCTTCCTCGTCATGCACATGTCTGAATTCATACGCGATGGAGCGGGTGTACACCGCGCGCAGATGCTCGATCGCATCCCAGCAGGTACGGACGCCGGCAGGCGCCTCCTTCAGCACGATCGAGGCAGGCAGAGCTTCCAGATCCGCGCGAGTCAGGCCGTAGGCCTCCGGCTCGAAGCGGCGGGTATCCACGGGCGGATTGATGCCCAATGGATCGATATCGGCCGCCAGATGGCCGAAGGTGCGGATAATGCCGGCCAGCTTGACGGCGGAGACGACTTTATTTAATCCGTCTCCGTCCAGCGAGACCGGAGCAGCGGCTCCTTCTGCTTGGGAACCGATTGAAGCAGGCGGCGGCCCGAAGCGGGCGAACAGGTCCCGGTAATTCGCTTCGACGGATTCGGGATCGTTAACGTATTGCTCGTACTGTTCCTGGATGTACCCGAGATTGGGTCCATAGTAATCCTTCCATACCCTTTCCTTCTCAGTAACTTCTGCAGCCGACATGAATGCTAGACCTCCTTACGGATTATGCCAAATCTATGAGTATATCTATAATGACATACCCAATGTTTGCGTTTACACTTAGTGTACCACTTGTTCGCCAGAAATTAAAATAAAATGGACGTTTTTACGAGAAGAAAATGTGGAATTTATCATGGTAAATGTTCGGAACCTATTTTCTCAATCCATTCTCATAGAAACGATTGTTCATCATACATGATTATACAATTTCATGCAGAAAATAGAAACTTGGAAGAGAGATGCGATTCCCTCTCCCGATCTCTTCGACTATAATAGGGATATCGGTAACATCGCAACTAATTTCCAGATAGCCTGGCATGCGGCGGGAGTGGATTCCCGGCATCCGAAGCATCACCAAATCTATGAGGAGACAGGAGACGAAGAGGATGAGCAAGCTGAACGTGACGGACGGGCAATGGCTGCAGCGCCTGAAGGAGAAATTCCAGTACAAGCGGCAATTGGCATGCTATCGGGAAGAAGCGCTGTTCGGCATCTTCGACGGGCCGTTAACGGAAGAAGAGCGCTTTTGTCTGCAATTTCTATATGCCTACATGCCGCTGCATGATATGGCGGACTATGACGGGGACTACTTCCTGAAGCATGTCCGCCGGACGCTGGAGACACGCGATCTGGCGCCGTGGGGGGAGCGGATTCCGCAGGACGTCTTCCTGAACTTCGTGCTGCCTTACCGGGTGAACAACGAGAATATGGATGACAGCCGGCACGTCATTTTCGGGGAATTGTTCGATCGGGTTAAAAATAAATCGATGACAGAGGCGATCCTTGAGACGAATTATTGGTGCCATGAGAAAGCGACATACATCGGCACGGACATGCGGACGGTGTCGCCGCTGACCTTGATGCGCACCGCGCTCGGACGCTGCGGCGAGCAGTCGACCCTGGCCGTCGCCGCCCTGCGCAGCGTCGGCATACCCGCGCGCCAGTGCTATACGCCGCGCTGGGCGCATTGCGACTCGAACCATGCCTGGGTCGAGGCCTGGGCTGACGGCGAATGGCATTTCCTCGGCGCCTGCGAGCCGGAAGCCCGCCTGGACGAGGGCTGGTTCCGCGCGCCGTCGCGGCGGGCGATGCTCGTCAACACCCGCGTCGCCGCGGATTACATCGGGCCGGAGGAGACCTGCTCGGACCATCCGTGGTATACCGAGATCAATCTGCTCGGCAACTATGCGCCGCGGAAGACGATTACGGTTCGCGTCGTGACCGAGGCAGGGGAGCCGGCTCAGGCCGAGGTGCAGTTCCAGCTCTTCGCCGAGTTCAGCGCGATCGCCACCCTGCCCACCGATTCGCTGGGACGGGCATCCTTCACGACCGGCTATGGCGATCTGGTTATCCATGCGCGCGGGGAGCAGGGCTGGGGCTGCCGCAAGATCGCCGTCGGCGATACGGAGGAATGCGACATCGTCCTTCGGCGCGGCGCCCCCCAGGCCGGCACGCTGGAGTGGGATATGGCGCCGCCGCCGGAGCTGGCCGAGAGCGGCGGCGATGAGGCGGGCGAGGAGGAGCGCCGGATCCATGACCGGCGGATTCAGCATGGCACGGCGACCCGCGCCGCCTATGAAGCGACATTCTGGACGGCAGCACAGGCGGAGGAACTGGCCCGGGAGATCGGGCTGCCGGAGAAGCGGGTGAAGGATATCCTGCTTGCGGCGCGGGGAGGCAGCGCCGAGATGGCTGCCTTCCTGAAGGCGCAGACGCCCGTGCACGGCGAGTGGGCGCTTAAGCTGCTGGAGTCGATGCGGAGCAAGGATCTCCATGACACAATGCAGCCGACGCTCGTCGAGCATCTGGAAGGAGCGATGCCGTTCAAGGATCAGGCAGGAGATGACCGCCTGTTCGCGGACTATGTGCTGTGCCCGCGGGTTCACTTCGAGATGATTGCGCCGTACCGGGCCTTTTTCCGGCAGCAGTTCACGCCGGACGAGCAGGCGCAGTATCGGACCGAGCCGCAGGCGCTTGCCGATCGCCTCGGCCGGGAGATCGGCCTCGTCCATGGCATGGACCGCTACGCGGGGATGGCGACTCCGGCGGGCGCGTACCGGCTGAAGCGGACGGATCGCCTCAGCCGGGACATCTGCTTCGTCGCCGCCGCGCGCAGCCTGGGCATACCGGCACGGCTCGATCCGCTTCACGCCGACCCGGAATATTGGGCCGGCGGGCAATGGATCCGCGTCGAGTTCCCGGCGGAAGCGGGGCAGGCCGAGGCGGCCGCGGCGGAGGAAGCCATCGGCAAGGGCGGCATCCGCTTCGGCAGAGGCGAAGGCGGGCCGGAAGCTGCCTACTATCATAACTTCACGATCGCGCGGCTGGAGGACGGCTTGTACCGAACCTTGACGTTCCCGTTCGGGGAGAAGGAGATGTATGGCAAGACGATCGACGTCCCGGCCGGCGACTACCGGCTGACGACCGGCGTCCGCCTGACCGACGGCACGGTGCTGGCACGGTTGACGTTCTTCACCGTTCCGGCCGGCAGCGTCGTGCCGGTGACGATTGCCTTCCGGCAGGAACAGATCGAGGTTCCGGTGCTGAGCCGGCTTGCACCGGAGCAGCTGGGGGCGCTCGATATTCCTGCCGAAGGGGCCGTGTTGGCCTGGCTCGACCCGGAGCGGGAGCCGTCGAAGCATCTGGCCCGCGAACTGCGGCAATTGCAGGCGGAGCTCGACGCTTGGGGCGGCCGGATCGAGCTGCGGGTCGAGGAGCAGCGCAATCGCGGGCCATTCTCTCTGGAAGGAATGCCGCAGAGGACCCGCTATGCCGTCGATGAAGCGGGGGCGGACCTGCAGGCGATTCAGCCGTCCCTTCCCGGCTGGAACGGCAATGAATTCCCGCTCGTGTTCGTCATTGACCGGGAGCTTCGCCTTCGCTATCTGTCCCAAGGCTACAAGCTTGGCATCGTAGACGAGATCGTGAAGGTTTTGAAGCACATTTGATCGAACCGAATCTATCATTCCGCGAGTTGACGAAGGCCGCTATCCAGCCGCGGAGTGAAGCCGAGGAACGAAGCCGTGGTCCTGCCGGGATTCACGGCTTTATTCTTTTGTTAAATAAATTAGTGAAAAATTTCACTATGGATGGGTTTTTCGCTCTCCTTTTTGTTAGAATATAAGGAACATTGGATCCGATGAGGTGATGAGATGAAAACGGTCATGATTCAACAGCTCGTGGAGAAGTTCAAGCTTGAAGTGCTGACGGGGGAGAACCGCCTGAACCGCACCGTTTCCAAGACACGCGTGCACCGTCCGGGACTTGAATTCGCCGGGTACTATGAATTTTTCCCGCAGGAACGCATTCAAGTGCTTGGATTGAAGGAGATTGGGTACCTTCATACATTGACCGAGGAAGAGCGCGATGCCCGGATCAGAAACGTCGTGAAATACCATCCTCCTTGCTTCGTCGTTACTCGGGATCAGGAAGGGCTTACGTACTTGATCGATCATTGCCGGCGGGAAGACATTCCGCTGCTCCGAACCTCCATGACGACATCGAAGTTCATCGGACTGGTTGATTCTTATGTGACGAAAATGCTGGCGCCCGAGATTCAGGTGCATGGCGTATGCATGAACGTGGCGGGCATCGGCATCCTGCTGCGCGGCAAGTCGGGCATCGGCAAGAGCGAGACGGCGCTGACGCTCATCCGCCGGGGGCATCGCCTCGTCTCGGATGACGCGGTCGTCCTGCGCAAGATGAATCCGGAGACGCTGATCGGCTCCCATGATGGCAAGACGCGCGAATTTCTGGCTTTGCGCAGCATCGGACTCATTAACGTGGCCCGCATCTACGGCCGCAGCGCCTTCCAGGAAGAGACCCGCATCGTGCTCGACATCGAGCTGACGAAATGGAAGGACAACGAGCTCAACAACGAGCTGGAGCTGGAGCCCCGGTTCACAGAATATATGGACGTCAAGGTTCCGACCGTCCAGATTCAGCTTCAGCCCGGGCGGGATGTCGCCAGCCTCGTCGAGGCGGCCGCCAACAACTATTATTTGCAGCAGCAGGGATACAGCGCCGCGGAGGAATTCATCTCGCGGCTGAACATGTAAGCGGGATACGAAGAGGGGCTGTCCCAAAAGTAGTTTTTAGCTGCATTGAGACAGCCCCCATAGCCCTTCCCTGCTTCTCACAGCTCGACTTGCCGACGAAACTGCGAAAATACACTTTTCTATGCTGACGTCTACTCCGTTACCGACATTCCTGCAAATCTACATGAAATTCAGTCCTGCCATTGGATTGAAAGTGAAAATCGGCAAAAAGGATGCACTTTTGCAGGCTGTTGAGAAAGTCCAAGGGATTTTTTTGCACTTCATTTTTTATATGGTGGATCTCGTCTCTCCGTAGAAAAAATCGATTTAAAACGCTATGCGTGCCAAGTTTTGAGTAGGAAAATGGACAATCTCCACCCCTTCCTAAAAAACAGGGGTTTTCCAACGACCTGAAAACTGCACCATTTCCCTAGACACGTCTATCCGGTAGGCGAAATCCGCAAAACTACACGATTTCTCCAGACACTTCTATTTCGGTAAGCGAAGTCTGCAAAACTGCACGATTTCAACACCTATTCGGCAAGCGAAATCCAAATCCTGCGCAAATACAGCAATTCGATATGGACGACTTTACCAGAAAGGGAATCCTGCAAAACTCCAGGATTTTCACCCGTGTCGCTTCGACTTGAAGCAAAAGGGCCATAAATGATGTAGATTTGCAGCAATTCCTCGGGATGTGGACTCATTGAGAGCTAAGTCCATATAATTGTGTAAAAAGCAGATGGCAAAAAAAGAAGAGCCATAGCAAGGATCCTCGTATAGAATGAGGTTGTCGAGACAACATTCCAAAGGAGGATCTAGCTATGACTCAATACCAGATTACCCTAGATTCACAACTTTTGCATCAACTGTTTTTATCCGAATCAAGAGATGAGGGGATAGCGACCTTATTAGAATCTATCTTGAATCAAGTTTTGCAGGCGCAGGCAACGGAACAGTTGAAGGCAGGACACTACGAGCGCTCAGAAGAGCGTGCAGGTTACCGTAATGGAACGTACCCTCATCGGCTGACAACACGGGTGGGTCAATTAACCCTGCAAGTACCGCGTTTCCGCAACGGTCAGTTCTCTACGGAACTCTTTGCTCGTTACCAACGAAGCGAGCAGGCCCTTGTCTTAGCCATGATGGAGATGGTACTTAATGGTGTGTCAACGCGAAAAGTAAGCAATATCACCGAAGAACTGTGCGGAACGGAGTTCTCCAAATCGACCGTTAGTGAACTCTGCAAGCAACTGGATCCCCTTGTAGAGGAGTGGAATAACCGAAAACTGGACAAGGCCTACCCCTTTCTTATTGTCGACGCCCTGTACGTCAAAGTCCGGGAAGACGGCCGTGTGCGCTCACGTGGCGTGATGATTGCCACAGGGATTAATGCGGAGGGCTATCGGGAACTGCTTGGACTTACCGTAGATGATACCGAGTCAGCAGCAACGTGGGGGGCTTTCTTTACGCACCTCAAAAGTCGCGGGTTGCACGGTGTTGATGTCATTACAAGCGACCATCACGGTGGTTTGGTTAGTGCGATTCGGCAACATTTCCAAGGCGTAACCTGGCAACGGTGTCAAACCCACTTTATGCGTAATATTCTGGACGCTGCTCCTAAATCATGCCGTGATGAATTGAAGGCCCATGTAAGGGCCATCTACGAAGCTGCGGACGAGACCAGTGCCCGTACACTGCTGAAACGGACACAAGAAGCATTTGAAGATAAAGCTCCAAAAGCCATGAGGGTCTTGGAAGAGGGCTTTGACGATGCGACAGCGATCTTGGCACTTCCGGCTGCCTGTCGGATACGTACGCGCACCACAAATGCCGTAGAACGTCTAAATGGCGAGTTGCGGCGGCGAGAACGCGTCATTCGCATTTTTCCCAACCGAGCCTCTGTCCTTCGTCTTTTTGGAGCCTTGTTGATTGAGCAGGACGAAAAGTGGTCTGCTGGGAAAAAGTATATCGAGATGAAAGAGTACCATGAGTGGAGGAAGAAGCTAAACAAGCCTGCAGCTTAGGCATCTTTTTGCTCTGGCAATCTCATTGAGGAATTTACACATAAATTTGGACTTGACCTCATTGAGCCGAAATTCCTGTAAAATAGCAGCAATACCTCCACACGTTCAAGCCCTGAGAGGCAACGATGCCTCCTGAAGGCAACGAGGCGATGATACCTCCTGGAGGCGATGATACCCCCAGGATCCGACGCGATCTCTTGGATCCCGTAAAATCAGGCCGTTGAGAAGTCTGTGGGAATTTTCCCCACTTCGTTTTTTATATGGTGGATCTCTTCTCTCAGTAGAAAAATCGTCTTAAAACGCTTTGAGTGCCAAGTTTTGATTAGGTAAATGGACAGGTAGCGGCTGAAATAGCACAAATTCCTGCACAAAGGCAGGATTCGCTGCCTCAACCATCTTCCGCCGCTAGTCCCGCTACCGCCTTGCCCGCCTCTGCATGCTCTGTTATCCATTCTTGCCCTGCATCATGCTTCAATACCTATGGGACAGTTCCTTCCTTCTATACAGTTCCCGGCAGCAATGCGCTTCACCCATAACGCTTAGCCGTTCATTGGCGGCGAATCTCGTCAGGGCTGCATGGGCCCGGAGGCGCCGTTACCGGGAGCGGGGACTCTTCCTCGGATGAAGGAAGAGCCGCAGGCATTCCCTCGCTCCGATCAGGGCGACCGCCGTGAACAGGAGCGCCCACAAGGCGGCCGGAACCGGGGTCAGCCGCGCCAGATTGGCGGCATCTCCGGCCTGGCCCGGATTCTGGACGGCCAGGATGAGCAAGAATACGGGGCCCAGGACCGACTCCACCAGGGCGATGAAGGCGACCAGCAAGTAATAGCCTTGCCGCAGCCACGGCCATGGGCAGAAGCAGATCGCGGCGGTCAAGAGCAGGAAGCCGATGCACCACATGACGCCGTAGCCGTTGCGCACGAAGAAGAGCAGGCTGATGGCCGTCACGACGAGAATGGCCGTCAAGCCGGTCTGCTGCTTGCCGCGGGCATACCCGTAGAACAGCAGGACCGCGAACACCGTCGAGACGGTATAGCCGGCGAGCGCGATAAGAATGAAGCGCCACGAATGGGCTGCCGCGGAAGAGTACGTGACTCCGCTATGATCGGCGAATAAGTGAATATACAATACTTTGCCGGACACGAGCAGGGTGACTATGGCGTGACCGAACTCATGCACGAGCGTATCTACATTGCGAAAGAAAGAAGAAAACGGAATGACCCGCGTCAAGACGGCGGCCACTACCAGAAATACGACGGTTTTTCCCCAATGCTTCATCGTCGCTCCCCCATTTGGCTTCAGGTCAATCCGGGGTGCGGGAAGCGGCAGTGGTGTCTGGCTGCTTCTCCTCCATCTCACCGGATTATCTCATCCATTATATCGTGATCCGGGCGGAGATTCCCATCCTATTCTTCATTCGCTTTCCGCAGCTCTTGGCTGAGAACGGCCTATCCGCCGTTCGGAATGGCCATGCGATCAGACCCTCCGTTAGATGACCCGGCGCATCGACAGACGCACGGAACCCCAGTGTCCACCGTCCACGTCACTGATCTGGACGCCCGGGTCACTCCACGTATGAATGAATTTGCCATCGCCGATATAGATGCCGACATGTCCCGGAATCCGGTCGTTCTCGAACCGTCCGGGAACGGTGAAGAAGATCAGATCTCCCGGTTTGAGATTATCCCGGGTGACAGGGGAGCCCTGCTTGGCTTGCTCCTGGGCCGCGCGCGGGAGCTGGACTCCATAATGGGCGAACACATGCTGGGTGAAGGAGGAGCAGTCGAACTTCTTGGATTCTTCATAAGGATCGGCACCGAATTGGTACGGGACCCCCAGGAATGATTTCGCGTATTGAATCAAGGCCTGGGCATCCACCTCCGTGCCGGCTATATGGAGCCCGTGCGCCGAGATGCCGCCGGCGGGCGGCGTCTGCCCTGCATTCCGGATCGCCCCGATATCAACGGTCTGCCGTTCCGGATTCCATTGCACCGGAGCCTGGAGCAGCAGGGACAGGGATTCGACGGTGGCGAACGGATCTCCCTTGAGGCGGACGGGCGCTTGCGGCAGCGTGACTGGCTGGCCGGAAGCAAGCGCATCGGGGCGTCCCGGATACAACTCATAGATCACATCGGTATAGCCCATGCGCACGACTTGGTCGCGATCCTCCATCCGCAATCCGAGCGCATGCGCGGCTTCGCGCAGCGGAATCAGCCGGCTGCCCCTCGAATCGATATGCGATCCGTCCAGAAGCGCCGTGCTCGTCGGACTGGGCGGTTCAATCGGATTCGGCCTTGCGCAGGATACCGTGATCCATAGCAATGATGCGGCGCAGCACAGCAGCCAAAAACGAACGCCGGAGTAACCCATGGCGAATTCACCTCATTCGTTTTGATAAAATATAAGAAGTATCCGATTCGGTCTATACTTGGCTTATATTTCTCGCAGCAGCGCTTTCCTCTCTTGGAGAGAGGCGAAGACGCTTCTACTTGCAGTGTGCGCCGGGAGCGGGCTGGTTATGTATGACAGCGCGCCGAAGTCAGCGCTCCATCGCTTCTATCCAGCGGAACATTCGCTGGACGGCTTCGCGGTGCTTCTCGGGCGGGAATAAATGACCTTCCCCGGCATAAGTGTGCAGGTCCGTCTCCTTGCCGAGCGATGCCAGCCTGTCCCGCATCCGGACGGCATGAGCATAAGGAACCTGCACATCCTCCGTCCCGTGGATAAGCAGGACGGGACAGCCGATCTGCTCCGCCAGATGGATCGGGGAGCGAAGGCGGAACGCCGCTTCCTGCCGGGCGGGCGTCCCTCCAAGGACGCGCTTGAGCATGCGCCGCAGGTCGACGCGTTCCTCGTACGTCTGCGCCAGATCCGATACGCCGCTCCATAGGATGAGGCGATGGATGCCGGGGGCGCTTGCCGCCGTCCTGGCCGCGTTGATGGCTCCGCGGGAGAAGCCCATGACGGAGATGCGCCGCGCATCGACGAACGGCAGTTGAGCGAGCATCCGCCAGGCTGCGCGGACGTCCTCCGTATCTGCGCCTCCGAATTCGTCCCGGCCTTCGCCCCCTTCATTGCCGCGGTAGCACGGGGCGAAGACGATATATCCATGGCTGGAGAACTGCTCCAGCCAATGCGTCCGCACGCGGCCGAACTTGCCCATTCCGCCGCGGCAATAGAGAAGGACCGGCCAGCGTCCCGCCGACATGTCCCGGCGTTCCGGCGGCCACCCGCAGGCCGTTTCCGTCGGGCGCGGCAGCTCCGGGCACACATAGTGGCCGCGAAGCCAGAGCCCCAGCCGTTCCGGATCCAAGCGGTATCCGGGCGGCAGGCTCAAATATCCGGTGACCTTGTGGCCGCCGGACAGGTAGGTAAGATGCAGCAGCATGGGCGAATCCTCCCGTCGTTGGATATGTGTCTTGGCCGCGTTTTATTTAATGCCATTCATAGGTATTATAATCATAGGATTGACCCGGGAACCAGCAATCGTTCATTGCTGTCATTTACTATTAATCCCATTAATTATGTATAGTTCCCATGTGCAGAACAAGAACAGGAGGCGGTACTTATGAATCCGATACCCGATCATCTCGCCAGGGGGCTCGATGTGCTGTTCGTCGGCTTCAATCCAAGCCCGCGCTCGGGAGAGACGGGCCATCATTACGCCAATCCGCGCAACCGCTTCTGGACGATCCTGTACCGGGCCGGCTTGACCCCGCGGTTGTACCGGGCCGAGGAGGACGGGGAATTGCTTAAGCTGGGCTACGGCTTCACCAACATTGTCGCTCGGCCGACTCCGACGGCGGCGGACATCACGGCGGCCGAATATGCGGAGGGGCGCCAGCTGCTGCGCCGCAAAATCGAGACGTACCGTCCGCAGACCGTATGCTTCGTAGGCAAAGGCGTCTATGAAGCGTACAGCGGGCGGAGAGGAGTGGGATGGGGATTCCAGGAGGAGCAGGTCGTAGAGGGCGTGCGCGATTTCGTGGCGCCGTCATCAAGCGGTCTAGTGCGGATGAAGCTGGAGGAGATTGTTGACATCTATGCGCAGTTGGCCCGGCAGCAAGACGGGGAGTGAACCGCCGCAGGGGCTCTGGACGGAATGCCCAGAGGGCTGAATTTTCGAGCATGACGGAGGATAACTGTAAGCGGAAGCGCTCAGGCTTCAAGCAGCGCGACTCCGGTCGTGAGAGGCGTGCTGAGGCGTTTTCAGGACGTTTTCAACTACAGGCCCTTATCCGTTATACTTACAGAAGCCGTTTACGCATCGATTAGGAATGCGTAAATCCAATCAAGCAGGGAGTGACAATTTTTGAGTAACGAGCATATGTTGGAACGCAAAAATGAATTGCTGCGCCGCAATATTCAACAGTATCTTCTTCTAGAGAACCAGCACGGACTAAGCCAGCAGGAGCAGCACTTTTTGCAGCATCTCATTAAGGAAATGCATCAGAACAATTATGAGATGAACCGTCAATCGTAACCCCCTCCCGCTTATTTGCAGCCCTAGGGCGTGCCATATAGCGAAGAGTCCGGATGCCCGGGCTCTTTTTTTCATGGGAGGATAACATGTACAATGGAGAACATCGGGCTTGAACCGAGAGCAGCAACAGGCAACAACGAAAGGATAGTATGTCCATGCAAGAAAAGGAAGTGTTCTTGGCACGCAAGCAGCGAGAGGGCATCGTTCTCAATGTGGTACAGACAGAGGCGGTCCTTCATACCGACGGGCCAATGCTGCTGCTGGCCTCTCCCGGATCGGGGAAGACGACGACGATTGTCATGAAGATCGGGTACCTGATCGTGGAAAAGAAGGCGGATCCGTCCCGCATTAAAGCGATCACCTTCAGCAGGGCGTCTGCGGGAGACATGAGGGATCGGTTCGCGCGGCTCTGTCCCGAGCTG
This sequence comes from Paenibacillus dendritiformis, assembly GCF_945605565.1. NCBI lineage: Bacteria > Bacillati > Bacillota > Bacilli > Caryophanales > Paenibacillaceae > Paenibacillus > Paenibacillus dendritiformis. The sequence goes on from NZ_OX216966.1 coordinate 989,876, forward strand.
CCGGTCCGCGGGGTCGATTTCTCGACGATTCACAGTCTGGCATTCGCGGTCACGCGCGAGCATCTCCGGAATGCTCGCACCGATTTCCAGATCATTGAAGGGGATGTCGACCTGGAGAACCGGGAAGAAGCCCCCATGGGAATGCCGGCTCTTCACAAAAAGCTCATTCTCCGCGAACTGTACAAGACGATCGCAGGAGAACATATCGCCGATGATCAGATGGATGAATTAACGACCTACATCAGCTTCGTCAAAAATAAATTGCTCCCTCCGGATCAATGGGAGCTCGTCCCTTGCAGCGTACCGAAGGCGGCGCATATCGCGCGGCAGTACGAACAATTCAAGCGATCGGGAACGGACAAGCTCCTGCTTGATTACGACGATATGCTGACGGTCGCCCATGAGGCGTTCAGCCGGGACCGGAAGCTGCTGCAGCGGTACCAGTCCCGCTATGATTATATTTTGACCGATGAGAGCCAGGATACGTCGCTCGTGCAGCACGAGATTATCGGCAAGCTGGCGCAGCCGCACCGGAATCTGTGCGTCGTGGCTGACGATGATCAGAGCATTTATACGTGGCGGGCCGCAGAGCCGGATTATTTGCTTCAATTCAAGCAAGTGTACCCGGACGCGAAGCTTCTGAAAATGGAGCAGAATTACCGCTCATCGCGCAATATCGTCGAAGTGGCCAGCCGCTTCATCAAGCAGAACAAGCAGCGGTATGACAAGCAGATGTTTACGGCCAACCCGCCGCAACGGCCGATTGCCATCACAGAGGTCGCCGAATACGAGGATCAGGCGAAAAGGGTGGCGGAGAGCGTGTCCGCCATTGCCAATTTGCGCGACACGGCTGTGCTCTACCGCAACAATTCATCTTCGATTGCGCTTATGAATGAGTTCGATCGCGCCGGCATTCCGTTCTTTATCCGGGACGGGGACAGCCGGTTCTTCTCACATTGGGTGGTCGAGGATGTGCTGAACTTTATGCGGATGGCATTTACCGATCGGCGGCCTGATCTTTTGGAAAAAATTCATCTCAAGTTCAACGGCTACATCTCGAAGCAGCAAATGGCGGCCTTGAAGGACATTCACAACGGCGAATCGGTCTTCGACAATCTGCTTCGCCATGTGCCGCTGCAGGACTACCAGATCAGCCTGCTGCAGGAAAGCAAGGATACCTTCGCCCGGATGAAGGAGATGACCCCGCAAGCGGCTATCCGCGTCATCCGCACGAAGCTGGGCTATGACAAGGCCGTCGAGAAAACATGCGAGCGGCTCGGCTTCCGCAAAGAGTATATTGTCGGCATATTGAACACATTGGACAATATCGCCGACGGCCTCGCTACGCTGCCGGACTTCGCGGCGCGCTTGAAGCAGCTGGAGGCGATAATGGCTTCCTCCAAGCGGAACCGGGGCGCTAACGCGGTCACGTTCTCCACCTTTCACAGCGCGAAGGGGCTGGAGTTCGAGCATGTATTCATGATCGACCTGGTGGAAGGCATCATTCCGTCACAGGAGGACATTCGCAGCTACGACAAAGGCGAGACCGCGGAGATGGAGGAAGCGGTCCGGCTGTTCTATGTGGGCATGACGCGGGCAAAATCCAATCTTGAACTGTTGTCCTACCGGGAGCGGGGCGGCGAGAAGGCGAAGCGCTCCCGGTTCGTGTCATATGTGGAAAAGCTTCAGCCGGCGGCTGCGGCGAGCCCGGCACCGGCGCCGATCGTGTCCGTACCGCAGGCAGGAACGGTCCCTATGGTCCCGAATGCAATTCGGACATGGAGCGGGATCGGGGCCGGAACGAAGGTGAAGCATTCGTCCTTCGGCCCGGGCGAGATTGTCAGCCTGGACGAAGAGGCTGTCGAGATTCAATTCGCCGGCGAGCGGAAGCGGCTGTCCGCTTCCACTTGCCTGAGCCGCGGGCTATTGGCGTTGGTGGAAGAAGCCATCCCTTCACGTGGATAATGGGCGGGCCGGGCCAGCGAATTCTATGCATGCTGGAGGCGGCCTGCCTGCGCTTCGCGTATGCTGGAGCGCCGGACCATTCGTCGGCCCAGGCCGAGGTCGCCCCTTCCTCTACGGAAGACATGGGCTAGCTGGACATCGCGTGCGTGCGCCGCTTCCGCCTCAACCCGGCCTGCTCGGCATTCCAGCGGAAGGTCAATATCGCGATGGTCATGCAGAGCACGGTGAATCCGGCCAGGATGGCGAGCGGCTCCCATACCAGGTCGGCCGATCCGCCTGCATGAATGGCAGCGTCCATCGCGGTGGGCCATCACATAGAAGGCCGTGACCATTGTCGCGCCGAACAGCACATTCATCGTCAGCACGCCTGCGAGCAGCCGCTCGGAAGACGCCGGGTTATCGAAATAGATTCCAAGACCCGCCAACAACGCAAGCGGAAAGGCTATGGTCCAGAACAGCATATGAATATCGCGAAAAATCCCGATGAGCGTTGTACGGAAAATCGTAATCATCGCTAAAATTTCCTCCTTAATAGGGATTCGGTCAGACGGCTCAGCTTTCTGTCAGCCGCAGGTACAGCTCCTCCAGACTGTCCGCCTGATGCGCCGCGAGCAGCTCCTCTGGCGTCCCGGCAGCCTGAATGACGCCCCGGTTCATCATGATGATGCGCGACGCGAGCTTATAATCCTCTTCCATATCGTGCGAGGTGAAGATGATAGAGGTCCCGGCCTCTGCGAGGGAATGAATCAATTCCCGGATGTCGTGCCGTGCCCGGGGGTCGAGCGCCGCCGTCGGCTCATCGAGGAACAGGAGCGCCGGATGATGCACAAGCGCTATGGCGATGGCGAGCCGCTTCTGTTGGCCGCCGGACAGCCGTGCCGCATCGGTCCGTGCGGCTTCGTTAAGTCCGCAGCGCCGCAGATGCTCCATCAGGATGCGGTCGGGCAACCGGCAGCCATAAAAAGCGGCGAACATACGCAAATTTTCCAAAGCGTTAAAACCGGGAAAGAACGGAGTCGACTGCAGCTGCAGGCCGATATGGCGATAGGGATCTGCGGTCCAGTAGCTGATCTGTCCCTGATCCGGCCGCCGCAGGCCAAGCAGCAAATCAAGCGTCGTCGACTTCCCGGCTCCATTCGCTCCGATGATGGCAAGCACCTCCCCCTGCCGAATCGTCACGTCCACGCCGTTCACCACGGTACGGCGCCCGAATGCTTTGACGAGCCCCGCCGCTTCGATTAAGATGTCCGCTTGCTGCATGGTCATGAACTGATCATCTCCTTTTTTATTTATCCAATGTTTTATATACAATGTTGGATATATGGGTGAAAGGATAGCCGCTCGCTCCGGTATACGGGGAAACGGCTATGGCAAGATTGCTCCTGGCTACTGCTGCATCAGCCCGATGACTTTGCGGAGATAGGCGATATCCAGCTCCAGCAGCGCGATCGCATTGTCGAACGAAGCTTCCGCGATAGGGGGAAGTCCGTATTGACGCTTAATCTCCTTCCCGAGCTTCCACTGCTCCAGAGTTGCTTCCAGCTCCTTCACGTTTTGCTCCAGCAGCGGCTTCGCTTCTTCACGGGGGAGCTCGTCGATCCAGGTCAGACCGAGCACGAAATCAGACTTAACCGAATGGGGCGCAAGGGTCAGCGATTCCCGCACCTTCTCTTTGAAATACCGCTCACCCTGTTCCGTAATGGCATAAATTTTGCGCAGGCGGGCTCCCGTCCGTTCCTCCGCTTCCGTCCGAATCAGCTCCTCTTTCTCCATCTTGTTCAAGGCGTAATAAATGGAGCCGGACAGCACATTCGTCCACACATCGATGCGACTGGTCTGAATCGTCTGTTGAATTTCATAGCCGTGCATCGGCTGCTGGCGCAGTAAGGAGAGAATAATCAAGTCGGTCACAATGCGTGAGCTCCCTTCTAATTATGCGAGAAATAATGACTGGTACAATATTGGATAACCAACATTGGATATTTGGTTGATATCTGAATTATAGGGCGCGGAATGACTGGTGTCAATCCGCTTCTCTTCCCTTGATGACATTGTTGCAATCGCCCCATCGGACTCCAGCTCTCCTATGCACAATATACATCGCTCTATGCGCTGACATTGCTCTATACATTGAATATATATGCCCGCTCTCTTTTGTCCAATCTCCCAACCGCTCAGGGAAGTTAGCCTCACTGCATTTTTCCTGGAAGATAAAGTCCGGTAAAGCTCATCTCTCGCAGGGCGCAGATTTGGTCGCATAAGCACGGCATGTCTGTGATCAGCCCGCCGCTCCACTCTTCAGTCCTATCATCATATTTTTGTCTACACAGCCTGCTCCATTTATTTCTGATATACTGTCCCATCCATTGCCGTGAGCATAGAACGATATTTTATAACGTTAATCTTGTGTATCATTAATGAAAATCGATGCGCTTTCGACCTCATCATTTTTGGCTGAGTTGCAAGATGTGATCATTCCTAAGCTGAGTTAAGGGGGAGGCAATCAAGGCCGTTCAGCTTATGGAGAGCCTGAGCCGATGGGAGAGTACGGATTGCGGATATGTGCTGCGGCAGATAGATAGGACCTGAGCGTTGGGGAGAGTACTCATAAGGGCTCGGCAGGCTGATATCTCTGAGCCGGCGGGTAGAGCAGGGCTAGGTACTATCATAGCTGGTATGACCTGAACGAAGGGTGAGGACAAGCTTTGGCTAGATCTGTCTGAAAGCAGGCTGATGACAAGGTCTAGGTAGTTATCCTGAACGAAGGGGAGAGTGATAATCAAGAGCTGGACAAGACAATGTAATCCTGAACTGTGGGGAGAAGGCATGGGATACCTGTACATCACGGCTTTTGTTACTTCCTGCTGGATTATGCAGGTCCATAACAGCAGCTTGATTCCGGCTTCCGAATTCAGACGGAGATGAGGCCGAATCGGCCACCGCTTACAGGGTGATGTATAATGAGGAGTAGAGATGATGTTCATGGAAAGAGGGATAATGATGTCACAGGTTAAGACCTACGGATTGTTCATTAATGGCGAGTGGAGGGTGACGGAGCAGACTGCACCGCTGTTCGCCCCATATGATGGAGCGTTGCTGGCCCGCATCAGTCAGGCCGGCGAGGCGGAGCTGGAGGAGGCGGTCGCCGGGGCGCAGCGGGCGGCGGCGAAGATGAAGGCGATGCCCGCCCATGCCCGGGCCGATATCTTGCTGAAGGCGGTCGAGCAGATGACCGCGCGCAAGGAGGAGCTGGCCCGGCAGTTGGCCCAGGAAGCGGGCAAGCCGATTCGGGCTGCGCGCGCCGAGATGGAGCGGACGATTACGACGTACCGGTTCGCGGCAGAAGAGGCAAAGCGTCTCTACGGCGAGACGATCCCGATGGATGCGGCGCCGGGCGGGGAAGGCCGGTTCGGCTTCACGCTGCGCGAACCGCTCGGTGTCGTCGCCGCGATTACGCCGTTCAATTTCCCGGCGAATCTGGTGGCGCATAAGCTCGGCCCGGCCCTGGCCGCCGGCAATGCCGTCGTGCTGAAGCCGGCCTCCCAGACGCCGCTTAGCGCGCTCGCGATGGGAGATATTTTCCGCCAGGCCGGCCTGCCCGACGGGGCACTGCAGATTGTGACGGGCAGCGGCCGCGCCATCGGCGACCAATTCGTCACGGACGAGCGCGTGCGCAAGATTACGTTCACGGGCAGCGAGGAGGTCGGGGCACGCCTGAAGGCGAAGGCCGGGCTGCGCAAGACGACGCTGGAGCTCGGCTCGAATTCGGCGCTCATCGTCGAGCCCGGGGTGCCGCTGGAGCCGATTATTCCGCGCTGCGTGGAGGGGGCCTTCGGCTACGCCGGACAAGTCTGCATCTCCATCCAGCGCATCTATGTGCACGAGTCGATCTGCCAAGAGTTCACCGAGCGGTTCGTGGCGCGGACCCAGCAGCTGCAGGCCGGTAATCCGCTGGATGAGGCGACTGACATCAGCGCCATGATATCCGAGCGCGAAGCGGAGCGCATCGAGGGATGGGTGAACGCGGCCGTGGCGCAAGGGGCAGAGATTGCCTGCGGCGGCCGCCGCGAGGGAGGTTATTTCATGCCGACGGTGCTGCTCGGCGTGAAGCCGGATATGGACGTCTCATGCCGCGAGACCTTCGCGCCCGTCGTGTCCATTGTCCCTTACGCCTCGCTCGATGAGGCGATTGCGCTGGCGAATCGCTCCGACTTCGGCCTGAACGCCGGCATGTATACGGCGAATCTGGCGGATGCGATGCGAGCCGCCCAGCAGCTTGAGGCGGGTGGCGTCATTATCAACGACATCCCGACCTTCCGCACCGATCATATGCCGTATGGCGGCGTCAAGAATAGCGGCTACGGCCGGGAAGGCGTCAAATACGCGATTCAAGACATGACGGAATTAAAGTTCGTGTGCGTGAACACCTGGCCATCGGCATGACGAGAACTTCGAAGGGACGAGACGCCCGAATGCTAGAACCTGAATGGAATGGAACACAGTTCAACGGCTTGCGGTTTGTCACGGATTTGTGAATATCTTGGACCGGGACGGAAATGTATAATGAAGGTATCGACAGGAGTCAGGGGGAGCTTATTCGAATGATGAGACCAATAGTTGACGTTGCAGCCCGTATTGGCGTGCCGGCGGAGCAGCTTGAGCTCTACGGCAAGTATAAGGCGAAGCTGAGCCAGGAAGTATGGGAGGCGAATGCGCATCGGCCCGACGGCAAGCTGATTCTCGTGTCGGCGATGAATCCGACGCCGGCGGGTGAGGGGAAGACGCTGACGACGATCGGGCTGACGCAGGGGCTGAACCGCATCGGACGGAAGGCGGTGGCGGCGCTGCGCGAGCCGTCGCTCGGGCCGTGCATGGGGATGAAGGGCGGCGCGACCGGCAGCGGAAGCGCTCAGATCGTGCCGGCGGAGGATATCAATCTTCATTTTACCGGAGATATTCACGCGATTACGTCGGCGCATAATCTGTTGGCGGCCATGATCGACAATCATCTGTATCAGGGCAACGCGCTCGGCATCCAGCCGGAACGCATCGTCTGGAAGCGGGCTGTCGATATGAACGACCGCGCGCTGCGGCATATCGTCGCCGGGCTGGGCGACGGCAACGGTGCCGTACGGGAAGACGGCTTCATGATTACGACGGCTTCGGAGATTATGGCCGTGCTCTGTCTGTCCGAGGATATGGACGACATGCGGACGCGACTTGGCCGGATGGTGGTCGCCTATACCTATGAGGGCGAGCCGGTAACCGCGTCGCAGCTGCAAGCCGTCGAGGCGATGTGCGTGCTGCTGAAGGACGCCATCTATCCGAACCTGGTCCAGACAGTGGAAGGGGATCCGGTATTGGTGCATGGCGGTCCGTTCGCCAACATCGCGCACGGCTGCAGCAGCGTGCGGGCGACGCGCTATGCGCTGAAGCTCGCCGACTATGTCGTGACCGAGGCCGGCTTCGGCGCCGATCTGGGCGCGGAGAAGTTCATGGATATCAAATGCCGCCAGAGCGGGCTGGCGCCGTCGGTTGTCGTCCTGGTCGCGACCGTGCGCGCCCTGAAGTATAACGGCGGCTTGGCGAAGGATCAGTTGGAGCAGGAGTCGCCGGAAGCGCTGGCGGCCGGATTTGCCAACCTGCGCCGCCACGTGGAGAATATGCGGAGCTTCGGCGTGCCGGTGGTCGTCGCGGTGAATCGGTTCGCGAACGATACGGAGAAGGAACTGGAGGCCGTTCAGCAGATGTGCCGCGAGATCGGGGCAGAGGCGATTCTCTCCGAAGCGTGGGCGAAGGGCGGAGAAGGCGGCGCGGCACTGGCGGAAGCCGTCGTGCGGCTGGCGGACGCGCAGGAAAACGGCCGGTTCCGGCTGCTGTACGAGGATGAGCTGCCGATCGAAGAGAAGATCGAAGCGATTGTTACCCGCATTTACCGCGGGGCCGAGGTGGCTTACAGCCCGGCCGCCAAGCGCGCGCTGCGCGAGCTGAAGCGGTTCGATACGGCGAAGCTCCCGGTCTGCATGGCGAAGACGCCGTATTCGTTCAGCGATCGGCCGGGTCTGCTCGGCGCGCCGGAAGGGTTCACGCTGGAGGTGCGCGACATTCGCTGGTCCGCGGGCGCGGGCTTCCTCGTCGTGCATACCGGCCAGGTGCTGACGATGCCGGGCTTGCCGAAGCATCCGGCGGCGGAGCGGATCCGCCTCGATGAGGAGCAGGGCGTCGTCGGTCTAAGCGGATAACCCTATTGGCAGAGTCATGAGAACGGATATAAGGATAGTAAGGTAAGGACAGCAAGACGAAGGGAGGATGGCGCCATGGCGCTGGCAGAGATTACGGTCATTCCTATCGGGACGGAGTCGACGAGCTTGAGCTCGTACGTCGCCGATATGCAGCGTGCGATCGAGCAGGTCGACGGCATCGTCTACGAGCTGACGGCGATGGGGACGATTATTGAAGGACCGCTGGATCGATTGTTCGAGGCGATCCGCGCATTGCACGAGAGCCCGTTCCAGAGCGGGGCTTCCCGGGTATCGACCGTCGTCAAAATCGACGATCGCCGCGACAAGGCTGGCTCAATCGGGCAGAAGCTGGCTTCCGTGCGGGAAAAGCTGGAGCATTAAAAAAATTATCCATAACGTCTCGCTGCTGCGGAGCGGCAAGACAGCAATCGCCTCCCCGGTCTGAACGACCGAAGGGAGGCGATTTTGCGTTAAGGCACAGCTACTCCAGCTCAAGCAAAAAGACCGGATCCCCCCCGAGCTCCTTGACAGCTTCTCTCGCTTCCTTCGGGATATCGGTAATAATGCCGTCGACCCCGAGCGAATAGAAATGGGCCGCCCGTTCCGGGTCGTTAATCGTCCATACATAGAGCGGCTTGCCGATCAGCTTGGCGGAGGCGACCAGGCGGGCGGTGACGAACGCTTCCTCCACGACGAAGAAGTCGGCGTCGAACCGGTTCAGCGGCGCGAAGGTGGCGTAAATAATGTAGCCGACCTTCAGCTCGGGAGCCTTCTCCTTCACCTCTTGAAGCAGATCATACTCGAGACTGGACACGACAACCTCATTCTCGGCCTGATGCCGGCGGATCGTATCGATGAAGCTGGAGACATAGTCCGGCGTCTCATAGCCATGCGTCTTCAGCTCGAGGTTGAGGCGGATGCGGCCCTTCATCGCATCCAGCACTTCATCCAGCGAAGGAACGCGTCCGGCGTAGCCGTTCTGGAAGAGCGGAATGTCCTGCAGCTCGGCCAGAGTCAGATCATAGACGTTGACATTGTGCCGCGCGAGGCGCTTCAGATTATGGTCGTGAATGACGGCCAGCTTCCGATCCTTCGTCTGCAAAATATCGAGCTCAATGTAATCGGCCCCGGCCTCGACGGCCCCTTCGAACGCGTCCAGTGTATTCTCGACTCCTGTATTCACATTCCCGCGGTGGGCGATAATGACGAACTCATCCTTCGCCTCGCCCCAGTCGGTCAGCAGCGCCGTTACGCCCCAGCCGACTGCAATGAGCATCATCAGGCCGAACAGGGCCAGCTTCGGGCGATGCTGGGAAGCGAACAGACGTCTCTCCGCCCGAGTATGGCCCTCGGTGATATCCAGCTCCCCCGAATGCAGGGAGATGTGTTTCTTCCCGGCATAGCGGACATAGAGCCGGGTGACGACGGTGATGAACAGGGGCGTCATGACGAGCGTCATCACGTAGACCCCGAAGCTGATGACGAACCCGACCGTGACGATAGCCGTCTCGGGCAGGCTTTCCGGCAGTACCGCAATCACCGCGGCGATCAGGGCGATGAAGACGGCGACGATCAGCACGAACGCGAGCACCCATTCGCCGACGGCCCGGAGAATCGACCATTTGCTCTTCCAGAACAGGCGGGCGCTCTTCGCGAAGGCGCGCCAGAACCGGTTCGAATCCTCCAACACAAGGATGGGCAGCGCATAGATGCAGAGCAGGTTCAAAATGGCGACGATCGTGAAAAACAGGACAAATGCCGCCGTTCCGGTGCTGGTCTTCATCAGCTCTCCCGTAATGAAGTTCGGAATCGTGACGTTCGGCAGCAGCGAGGAGCCGAAGCCCGTATTTAGCAGCGGGAACAGCAGCAGCAGGTACAGCGCCAGACCGAATATCCCAATGCGCCACAGCCCGGGAAGGCGGGACAATGCTTTGAGCACGACGGCGCGCAGCCGGACCGTTTGGCCTTGCATCCCATAATAAGCGATATAAATAAGAACGGCCAATTCGGTATAAATCAGCATCATTGCCACCGGAGCGAGCAGGACGAGACTAAGCAATCCGTACCGGCTCAGGGCGAAGCGCAGCAGATCGTGATTGGCGGCGGCCCCGAAGCCGCCGATCTCCAATATTTTGTTGAAAACGATCGACACGAACGGGATGAATAACCCGATTGTCATTAGCTTGTAGAACAGCTCGAAAAGAAGAAAGGGCCGATAGGCGTATTTCCAGACCTGCAGCACCCCGCGAATCATTTGGAACGGACGCCGCGTCCGTAGGTTCAAGGTGTTCATGATGTACACGTTTCCTTTAGATCAGAATGTATCAATATTCGACGCTGCCTGAGGCGCGTCATCCTTCATGCTGTATAACCTATTATAGGAAAATAGCGCCCGTGAGCCAAATGGACCGGAGAAACGGAGAAGCGGAGCCATGAAACGGGGCGGGAGCTCTGTTCGCAGGAGCATAACCCGACTGCAGCAAAAAAGCTACCCTGCGGCAGTTGGATGCTGCAAGATAGCTTTTGATTGCTGGTTCGATGTATTACACCCAGCCGCGAGCTCGCATAGCTTCAGTAACGCGTTGAAGCGAGATCATGTATGCGGCCGTACGCAGGTCCGTATTGTATTCATTGGCCATGTCGCGCACCGCTTCGTACGACTTGACCATATTCGTCTGCAGCTTGTCGAGGACTTCCTCTTCGCTCCAGTAGTAGTTCATCAAGTTCTGTACCCATTCGAAGTAGGATACGGTTACGCCGCCGGCATTTGCCAAAATATCAGGAATGACGATGCAGCCTTTTTGATTCAGGATGGCGTCCGCCTCCGGTGTCGTCGGGCCATTCGCTGCTTCCGCCACGATGCGGGCTTTGATACGAGGGGCATTTTCCTTCGTGATGACATTTTCCAATGCTGCCGGAATGAGGATGTCGACGTCCAGTTCAAGCAGTTTCTCATTCGAAACGTGGAAATCTTGACCATAGTCCAGAATCGTCGCTTCGTCCTTCAACTGCTCGACGCGGTCGAGATCGAGTCCGTTCGGATCGTAGATTCCTCCGCGGGAGTCGCTTACGGCTACGATAGTCGCGCCGAGGTCGGTCAGCAGGCGAGCCGCAATGCGACCGGCGTTGCCGAAGCCTTGAATGGCTACCGTCGCCTTCTCCATCGGCCGGCCGATGTCCTGAAGCGCCGATTGAATCGTATATACACAGCCCTGGGCCGTCGCTGCATTCCGTCCTTGGGAGCCTCCGATAATAATCGGTTTGCCTGTAATGACGCCCGGCGTATAATGTCCGCGCAGCTTGCTGTAGGTATCCATCATCCAGCCCATAATCTGCGGCGTGGTGTATACGTCTGGAGCCGGAATGTCCCGTTCAGGTCCTACAATATCCGAGATGGCTTCCATGAAAGCGCGGCTGACCCGTTCAATTTCCCCTTTGCTCATTTGGCGAGGATCGCAAATGACGCCGCCCTTGCCCCCGCCGTAAGGCAGGCCAACGACGCCGCATTTGAACGTCATCCACATCGATAATGCTTTGACTTCGTCCAGCGTCACGTCCGGATGGAATCGGATGCCGCCTTTTGTTGGTCCGATAGCATCATTGTGCTGGGAACGATATCCGTCAAAAATCCGTACCGTACCGTCGTCCATCCGTACAGGGAAGCTTACCGATAATACCCGTTTCGGTTTTTTCAATAGTTCAGTAACATGCTCGGGTAACTGTAATTTTGCCGCAGCCGCATCGATTTGCTTTTGTACGATTTCGTACGGGTTTAGCACTTCTGCTTGTTCACGTTGTAACATTTCCAAGGCTCATCACCCATCCTTTCAAGCGTTATAGGAACACTTTTCAAACATTATACTGAGAATGTGCGGATTTTGAAATAGCAAACGTTGTGAAATTCATAAAATAGTTAAAGATTATATGACGCTTAGTGTAAATTTTCATTACATTAATTTATTCTTTTATGGCTATAAAACCTTTTTATAGAAAATATTTGTCAATTATACGCACTTTTTTCGTCTTCGAGATGTGGACACTTGAGCGATGGCAGAAGTAAGGAAGGGAAAGCTGACGTGGCCCAATCCTAATGACAGCACGCGTTCTCGTATTTTGAGCTTTGTCTTTGTCAGGAGGACGTTCGTGTTTTATGGAAAATGAACGAGGGACCTCTCTTCACCCGGCGAACCGGCATAACGGAATGCGGAGTGCTGTTCTTCTATCCTAAAATGTGCCCTATTATAATGGAAATGATTTTTTTTATTGTGGTGATTATTTTTTGTTATTCCGTGTCCGAATTATTCATTCTTTCCTTCTATAGGTGTTTAATTCGCATTATCACCCCTTTGTGTAAGCCTGTCACATGAATGCACCTCAAGAACTCCATTGCTTTACTCTGACGCAGTAATTAGGCTTGAAAATATAGTATGCAGAATGCGCCGGATTCGATGCCATCCAAGCTGTTGAGAGGAAGCAGGAAGGATACGGCCTATATACATATCGAGGAAATGTCCCGAACGAATGAGCACAGCAGAATGGCGCTCGTCCTCGCCCTCTTCCGTATGGAAGGCCGCTCCCGCTTGCCGTTCGGAGGCACCGATTTTTCCCGAATTCGTACATTTCGTGGATCCTTTTGTATGGACAGACGGGGAGGTAGGATATATGATGATTGCCAAGGACGGAACGGGCGGGTTCCATCATGGGCATCATCGGTGGAACATGGTCATTCCAATCGATGGAGGGATTCGATGAGTAGCTCAGTACCGAAGCGAACGATTCAAGATGGAGATGTGGTTCTGTTTCAAGGCGACAGCATCACGGATGCGGGCCGTCAGCGGGAATTGTCCTCCCATCTGGGCACAGGCTATGCCTTCATGGCGGCAGGTCTGTTCCAGAGCATGTACCCGCAGCTCGATGTCTCTTTCCTGAACCGGGGAATCAGCGGGGATCGGGTTCGCGATCTGCAGGCGCGCTGGGAGGAAGACTGCCTGAAGCTGAAGCCGACATGGGTCAGCATTTACATCGGCATTAACGATTGCTGGAGGCGCTATACCCGTCAGGAGGAGACGACGGCCGAGCAATTCGAGTCCGGATACCGCGATATTATTGAACGAACCTTGAAGGAGTTGGAAGCGCAGCTCGTGCTCGTCGAGCCGTTCGTGCTGCCGGTGCCGGCCGATCGAACGCAATGGCGGGAGGATCTGGATCCGAAAATTCATATCGTGCGAGGGCTTGCTCGGGAATACGGCGCTTACTATGTGCCGCTGGACGGTCTGTTCGCGCAGGCGGCCGCCCGCCGCGAATCGCCATTCTGGGCTCCGGACGGCGTTCATCCGACGCCCGCTGGCCACGCGCTGATCGCGAAGGCTTGGCTGGAAGCGGTAGGCGCTCCGGCAAAATAAGACATAAATAAGAGTCTGTAAGCGCCATCCTGTGTCGTCCTTTGCGTGACACAGGATTTTTTTATGCAAGGCCCACCGATGGCTCCCCATAGCTCCGCCTTGACGATGCCGGTCCCACGGGCGTACCTGCTCAGTGATCCGCTGCAGCGGAGCTCCCAAGGAGCGAAGAACAGATCGATTGGGCTGTGGCAAATCACGGGTACGCTTGAATTCAGCCCTCTGATGTTGTTATGCTAAAGCCGAAAGATTCACGAATATAGCGAGGAGGTTCGAACGTGACCCGCATTTTAATTGTGGATGACGATAAAGAAATTGCCGATTTAATCGAAATATATTTACGGAACGAAGGCTACCAACTGTTCAAGGCCCATGACGGGGTTGAGGCTTTGTCGGTGCTGGAGCGGGATCCGGTGGATCTGGTTATTTTGGATATCATGATGCCGAAGCTGGACGGGATGTCCGTCTGCCTGAAGATTCGGGAAAAGCAGGCGATACCGGTCCTTATGCTGAGCGCCAAGGCGGAGGACATGGACAAAATTATGGGGCTGATGACCGGCGCGGACGATTATATGGTGAAGCCGTTCAATCCGTTGGAGCTGGTGGCCCGCGTCAAATCGCTTCTTCGCCGCACTTATCAGTTGAACGCTCATATCCAGGCAGGCTCCGAGCCTGCCGGGGTCATTCGCATCCAGGATCTTGAGATTAACAAGGCGACGCATTCCGTACGGGTGAACGGGCAGCCTATCCATTTAACCTCGATGGAATTCGAAATCCTCTATGTAATGGCAAGCAATCCAGGAAGAGTATACAGCGCGGAAGAACTGTACGAACGGGTATGGCAGGAGAGCTTCAACGGCTCCCACAATACAGTAGCGGTGCATATCAGCAAGCTCCGGGACAAGCTGGAGGCCCATGGAGAGAAATATATACAGACCGTATGGGGAGTAGGGTATAAGATTGAACAAGCATTGGGCTAAAAGTATCCGTTGGAAGCTGCTCTTCAGGTTTGCGCTGACCCTGCTTCTTACCTTTATGAGCCTTGTATTGCTCATGTTCGCCGCCGGCGTGCTACGGGAGCTGAAGGAGCCTGTCACATACCGCATCATCAATTTCTTGGCGTTTGGGCTGGGCGTCGTGCCGACGATGGTGATTGCGGGCATCATCCTCTTTATCCTCTTTTATGTGCTGCTGAATCGCCAGCTGATCGGCAGTCTCGAGCGGATTACAGAGACGGTGCAGCATATTGCGGATGGGGATTTCGATCAGAGGTGCAATATTACGACAGATGACGAGATTGGGCGTCTGGCCAAAAACATTGATATCATGGTCTACCAATTGAAGACCTCTATTGAGGAAGAACGGCTGGCGGAACGGACGAAGAACGAACTGATTACGAGCGTATCCCATGATTTGCGGACGCCGCTTACTTCAATTCTCGGTTATTTGGGGCTGGTCGAGCAGGACCGTTACCGCGATGAAGTGGAGCTTCGGCATTATATTCATATTGCCTATGAGAAGGCCGAGAGGCTGAATGTCATGATTAACGATTTGTTCGAATATACGCGGATGAACGGCGGCATGACTTTACGGACCAAGCCGATGAACGTGTCTGAGATGGCTGGCCAGTTGTGCGTTCACTACCGCTACCCGATGGAGCAGGCCGGACTGACCCTTCAAATGAGCAGCAATACGGACAAATGCTGGGTTAACGCCGATCCCGACAAACTGGTGCGCGTGTTCGACAACCTGCTGTCCAATGCGATGCACTATGCATA
The DNA here is from genome assembly GCF_945605565.1 of Paenibacillus dendritiformis. Lineage (NCBI taxonomy): Bacteria > Bacillati > Bacillota > Bacilli > Caryophanales > Paenibacillaceae > Paenibacillus > Paenibacillus dendritiformis. The sequence goes on from NZ_OX216966.1 coordinate 1,005,260, forward strand.
CAGCGGCAGCGTAGTGGAGCTTCATCTTCGCCAAGATGAAGACAAGGTGGAGATTATCGTCAAAAATGCGGGTGACCCTATCCCGAGCCAAGATTTGCCGCATATCTTCGACCGCTTCTATCGCGTCGAAAAATCACGATCCGTGAAAACCGGCGGTTCCGGACTCGGCCTTGCAATTGCCAAGACGATTATCGAGCTTCACGGCGGAACTATCCGCGCCGAGAGCTCGCCTCAGGCAACGCTGTTCACTATCGAGCTTCCGCGAATCGCTCCGCCTGATCCCGCTTATAAGAGCCAAGCAGACGGCTTGTCCGGGCAAGGAGGAGCAACTAATGTACCTGACTAAGATACTCTAAATGAGGTGGTTAAAGCAGTGCCGGCGGGTGCTGCTTTTTTGTTTTTGATTGACTTGGAGGCGTTTGTTCTTGTGTTGATGGAGAGGGCTTGATTGTGCCTTAGCTTAATTGCTTCTACGACTCGCCTCCATGCTGGTGATCGGTGTTCCGTTTCTTTTGATCGGTATCCCCGTCGCTCAGGAAAAGTCACTCAAGAAAAAGGTCGCTTGAGAAAGGAAAGTTCACCCAGGAAAAGCAAAATGATGGTATCAATCGAGTATGTGCGAGTGTGTATACCTCTCAACGATAGGAAAAAGAATGCCATATAATTTTGATGATGCAAGAAGCTAGGAACTGGCAAGACGCCAGACGTGAACAGAACCGCAGCCTCCTTAGGAAGAATGGAGAAGCCAGTAACATGTCAAAACCGCAAAACGAAATAAATCACGATACTACATCCCATGAATTATTTCCCATATTAAATACCGATTTCAAATCAGTTTCGGATCTGGAGAGCCAACAACCTTTATGAAGGATTGGAAGCATGATTGCCGTTTCCTTGTGAATCAATTCATGCAGCGGCCAGATAACGAGATTGGCCCCGTAATGTGGTTGTCCGATTCAAATAACGTTCCCTCGCCCCGTTCCTGGCAAAGCATATCTCACCTAAATTGCCCCATCCGGTTGCGTGGCGGGCGGCTGCATTTTCCCGGTAACAAAATTCATCCAAATATCGCTGCAGGTACTTCCCGCTGATTCCGCGGAACGTATCGCACAGCCAACGTTTTGCTCGACGGAATACCGTATAAAGGGGGCTATTGTGCTTGACGCGAAACCGCTGACGGATAATAGAAACTGCGCCGGCCAGGGGACATACATGTTGTTCAGTAAAGTCAGCGCACCCCCTAGGAAGCAACAGCTTGCCGGACATGTGCTGCCGGTTGACCAGTTTCATTTTATACTCCTGCTCCTTATCATCGGGGCCCAGCGAGGCTGCCACGATAAGGGGATATTCCTGTGCCGTCAGTTCGAAACAGGAATATTGGCGGCTGCTGCCGTAATAGGCGATAAAGCCATGAACGTTATACTCGAGCTGTTCTTGCTCATCAGCACAGCTAATCGCAGTGCGAATTTTATGGAGCATCGCCCATGCCGTTTTGTAGGTGACTTCAATAATAGAGCTTAGTCTCACCGCATTGATTCCTGCATCCCGACGTGAGACGAGCCATATCGCAACTATCCACTTCCGCAGAGAGGTTCTGCTGCCTTCCAGAATCGTGCCCGCAGTCAGGGAGGTCTGGCGCTGGCAAGCGCTGCATTCGTACAATGGGAGGCGACGTGTCCGGATGACATAGGCACGGATATGATGGCAGGTCGGGCAGCGGTAGCCATGAGGCCATTTCAGCTCGAACAGGGCAGGAATACATGAATCATCTGTAGGGAACCGATCCATCAACTCCTCCAACGAACCCACGTTTGTCCAGCCTTTCATCCATGTCCCTCCTAAACTTACATTCTAAAAAACAAACATATGTTCTTATTTATACTCTACCAAACATATGTTTCCATGTCAAGGGAATTCTTGGCATGATGGATTAAAACTACAATGAGCATCGGTATTGTCAAACCATTCGTTTAACCATCCTTGCCTGAGTAGTTGGGAGAGTAAGGGAAAATGTATCCTGAATGATTGGGACACTGAGCATAAGGAGCTGCAAGTGCCTCCTGAGCGGCTGGGATATTTGTTATAAGGAGCTGCAAGTGCCTCCTGAGCGGCTGGGATATTTGTTATAAGGAGCTGCAAGTGCCTCCTGAGCGGCTGGGATATTCGCCATAAGGAACTTGCAACGGCCCCCTAAGCGGCTGGGATATTTGTTATAAGGAGCTGCAAATGTCTCCTGAGCAGCTGGGATATTTGCCATAAAGAGTTGCATACACACTCCTCAACGAATGGGCGGGGCAAGGGCAACCTGAGTGGTTGGGAGTTGCGGAAAAAGTAATCCTGACCGAGTATGCATGAAAAATGGCCTGCCTTTTGAGGGGGTGCCGAGGGGGGCTTCATGTTTTCTTCATAGTTTCTTATGTTTTGTTCATTATTGCTTACAACTATGTTAAGCGGGGTTCTATAAAATGAGGATTATTCTAAGGACGATAATGAGTGAAGGTGAGATAAATCATGAGAGCAGTTGAGAAGAAGCGGTGGGTGTTGTTGGGAGTGGTTATGGCCGTAGGAGTATGGTTTTGGGCGCAGCCGGCGGCTTTGGGGGTTAAGCAATTTTTGAAGAGTGCCCTGACTGAATTGCGGCCGGACACGGATAATCCGTTGTTCGCGCATTATGAGTTGGGAGCAGAGGCGGCGATCGTCATTGATCAGGATACGGGGAAGGTGCTCTTTTTCAAGAATGATCAGGAACGGAAGGCGCCTGCCAGCACGACGAAAATGATGACGGCGCTGCTTGGTCTGGAGCGGAAGCAGGGGAATGAGACGGTGGAAGTGGGCGAGGAGGTTCTTCTTAAGGAGCCGGGGGAGAGCACGGCCGGGCTGTGGCCGGGTCAGCAGATTTCCTGGTATCAGTTGATTGAAGCGCTGATGCTTCCATCCGGCAATGATGCGGCGCGAACGATCGCGGTTCAGATTGGACGCGAGGCAAGCGGCGATCCGGATATGAGCATTGATGAAGCGATGGAGGTGTTCATCCGCTTGATGAATGAACGGGCCGAGGAGTTGGGGCTGCGCAATACTCATTTCAACAATCCGCACGGTCTGAACGATCCCGATCATTACAGCTCGGCGTATGATTTGGCGCTTATTGCCCAGGAGGCGATGAAGAACAAGCATTTCCGTGCAATTGTCCGCACGACGTATGCGGAGGTGACCCCTGCCTCGGTGGGAGCGCAGGGCGATGTGTCGGGATTGGTCAATCGCAATCAGCTGCTGCAAAAAGGGAGTGAATATTATTATGAAGGAGCCACTGGGATAAAGACCGGCTTCACGGATGAGGCGGGGTATTGTCTCGTGTCATCGGCGGTGCGGGATGGTCGTCATCTGATTGCCGTCGTGCTCCATTCCACAAGCAATAAGGTATGGAAGGACTCGCACAAGCTGCTTGATTTCGGATTCGGTCAACTGGATTGAGGATAATAATAGACGCCCCCTGCATGACGGACACCGTCGCGCAGGGGGCGTGTTATAGGGGTTACAAAGAAAGCGGCAGAACCATAGGTTCAATTGCATCTTTGCGGTTGCAGTTGGTTATGGCTTCGTGATTACTCCACGCGGGAGTTGTTTTTAACGAAGTCGATGATCTCGTCTACATAACCGAAGGCAATTGCTGTTACTGTATCGGCTGCGCCGTAGTAAATTGCAATGCGGCCAGTAGCGGCATCCACGAGCGAAGCGCATGGGAATGCAACGTTCGGAACGTCGCCGACGCATTCGTACAAGGTGGATGGTTGCAGCAGGTATGGCTCGCTGCGGTACAGGACTTTCCATGGTTGCTCCAAGTCAAGCAGCGCGGCGCCAAATGCGTACACAAAGCCGTTGCAGGAGTTGAGCACGCCGTGGTAGATCATCAGCCAGCCTTCGCTTGTCTCGATTGGGATTGGGCCTGCGCCAATCTTCTTGCTCTGCCATCCGCCCATTGGCGCCATGACATGGCGGTGATGTCCCCAGTGCTCCAGATCCGGGCTCTCGCTGTAGAAGATATCGCCGAATGGAGTATGGCCCGTGTCGGATGGACGGCTCACCATGGCATATTTGCCGTTAATTTTGCGCGGGAACATAACCCCGTTGCGGTTGTATGGCAAGAATGCATTTTCAAGCTGATGGAATGTCTTGAAATCGTACGTGTAAGCGACACCGATTGTCGGCCCGTGGTAAATGTTGCACCAGGTAACATAGAAGCGGTCTTCGATCCAGCATACGCGCGGATCGTAGCCTTCGATGAAGTTGCCGATCTCCGGATCGTCGCATTGGAACTTGATTGGTTCCGGGTTGATGTCCCAGTTCAGGCCGTCTTTGCTGAAGCCGGCATGAAGCCGCATGTAACGGCATTTGTCATCGCAGCGGAAGACGCCTGCAAAGCCGCCTTCGAAAGGAACGACGGCGCTGTTGAAAATACTGTTGGAATTAGGCAGCAAATCACGCGGGATGACCGGGTTGTTGCTATAGCGCCACAACACCTCTTTATGGCCTGCTGGCCGCTCTTCCCACGGCATGTTCGGGATATCCGGACCGAGAATCTTCAATTGGCTCATGATGTGACTCCTCACTTTGCAAATAATGTCATGATGATATGGTACAGCGTGGATAGACATGCACCTTCAGGCCGGCGAAGCTCTCCAGCCCTTGCCTTACAGTCTGGGCAGGAAGGACCCATCATAGACCTGGGCGGTCACCACCTGCTGCCGGCGAATGCCGCCGTGCCGAAAAGTGGCACAGGACAAAACGCCTTTTTCCTACCTCCAGAGTAATCGAGACTTGGCATAATGTCAAGTTGATAATGTGCATTTTGCATCTAAAATCCTACAAAACCATCCGATTTAACTTACATTTTAAAATGAATGTAAGTTTACATTTGAAAGCATGCAGTGTAAGAGGAGGCCGGCGCCGGTCACTGGGGAGGGCGGGCTTACGACTCCCGCCACATAATCTCGACATCGAGCCGGATCATCTCGTGCGGCCGCTTCGGATGCTTCATTCTCCATACGATTTGGTCGCCTGCCCGCATGCCCATTTCCTCCTTAGGGACATGCACGGTCGTCAGGGACGGCTGTATCAGTATCGATTCCGCGATATTGTCGAAGCCGGTCAATGCGATATCGCCCGGGATGCTGAGCCCCGCTTGGCGAATAATAGTCATCATCTCAAGCGCGATAGCGTCGTTCTCGCAGACGAAGGCAGTCGGTTGCCGCTTCATGGCGTGAAATTCTTCCCGCAGTTCCGTCACCGTGTAATAATGGCGCTGCATGCGGTTGATGATGCAGTATTGCTCATCCGCTTCCATGCCGTGCTCCCTTAAGGCGAGCTGGAAGCCTTCCCAGCGCTCACGGTAGCTCAGGCACGAGCCGATATCTCCCACGAAGCCGATATTCCGGTGGCCTTGCTCGATAAGCTTGCTCGTCAGCTTATAGACGCTGTGCTTGTTGTCGGCCAGCAAAATGTCGCATTTCAAATCGCCGGGCTTATAATCGGCATGCGTATCGATGAACAGGGATGCCGTTCCGGTAGAGGCGATCATCTCGTAATATTCGCGGAGGAACGGCCCGATCGTGATGACTCCCGCCGGCTTCTGCTGGTGAAAGAGTCCCGGAAGGAGAAGCTGGCGCTCTTCCTCCATATCGACGATGGTCATCGTCAACGTGCAGCCTGCTTCCTTCAGCGTTGCATTCAGCCCCTTCAGGAAGGACATCCAATAAGGATTGCCCATATAATCCGAATGGGTCAGCAGCGCAACAAGCCGGTTCTCCGCGGCGTAAGTCTCGGAGGAGGCCAGTTCATGATGAATCTTCATATAACCGAGCTCGACCGCCTTTTGCAGGACGCGCCGCTTCGTGTCTTCACGCAGACCGGGGTCGTTGTTGAGGGCTTTGGATACCGTGTTCCGGGACAGGCCCAGGGCGTCGGCGATATGCTGCTGAGTAACTTTCGTTTTATGTGACATGGGTTCATCGCTCCGATTCGTGGTGGTTGATCCTAGTTTCGTGCTATAAAGTGTTTAGTATTAGTATAGTTTAACTTTACATTTTTGACAAATGTAAAGTTGCAGATGGTGGGCAAGCGTCGAAGATGGATCATCCCGACCGGGCAGGACGGCCGCTTGAAACGGTTAGCGGAAGAAGAGTAGAATAAGCTTTGGACAAGGGTCTATCAGAACATGCATACTGATAGGCCCTTTTTGTATATATCGCGGCATGGAGTCACGAACTTTAACATCAGGAAAGGAGAGAGAGAAGTGCAGGAGTATAAGGGGACAACGGTGGCAAGGAAAATGTTGAATACGCTTTCAATGTTGTTGAGGCCGATGTGCGGAAGATGGAAGTCCATCCTGGCAGCCGGGACATGCTGTTCGTTAGCGCTGCCGCTCGCCGGCTGTCAACCGTCAAACGTGGATTGGATGAAGGCCGAGCGGGATCGAACGAGTCCCTCGGTCACCATCGTGCTGAACAGTCTTGGGATTAAGTTCCCCGAGCCTTGGACAGAGAATGATAACCCGTATTTGTCGTATATCGAAGACAAGACGGGGCTCCATGTGGAGGTCATTATCCCTCCGTCGCACCGGTACGAGGATCGGGTCGGAGTCATGATGATGTCGAGCCATACGCCTGATCTGATCAGCATTTCCGATCCGAATTGGGTCTCGCATTACGCGCGCAAGCAGATGCTGGCTCCGCTCGATCATTTGATTGAGCGCTATGCTCCGCAGTTGAAGGAGCGGATTCCCGCCGAAGTGTGGGAGCAGGTATCCTTCAACGGCCAAGTGTATGCCATTCCAAGCCTGAACGAAGCGAAAGGATTGGAAATGATGTACATCCGCAAAGATTGGCTGGACCGTCTTGGTCTTGCGCCGCCCGCGACGTTAGAGGAGACCGTCGGTGTGATGCGGGCTTTTGCCGCCTTCGATCCGGACGGCAACAGTATACGGAATAGATACGGTACCAGCTTTATTGAGGATTTCGGGCGATCTTCCCCGTGGTTCGGCGCTTTCGGCGTGCAGCTGAATCAGTGGACGGAGCGTGACGGCAAGCTGGTCTATTCCAACATTTTGCCGGAAATGAAAGACGCCCTCGCCTTCATGCGCGGACTGGTGGCGGAAGGGCTCGCCGACCCGCTGTTCCCGATTCAGACGCAGCGGGGGCTGGAGCGGCAAGTCATTGACGGACGAATCGGGATGTTCACCGGCACATGGTATGACACCCGCGGCGTGCTGGAGAAAAGCGCGGCCCGCGACCCGCAAGCGGAATGGATCACGCTTCCGTATCCGCAAGGACCCGGCGGGGCCGGCACGTATGCGCTGCCGACGGTACGTTCCTATCAAGTCATTCCGGCCACGAGCCCGCACGCGGTGGAAGTGCTGCAGCTGTTGAATTTCATTTCCGGCGAGGGGAGGGACACGTTGAAGTTCGGCTTCGAAGGGGAAGTGTGGGAATGGAAGGATGGCAGGCGGGTGACGGACATGGGCGTGCATAACCGGGATCAGTACCGTGGCCTGTATGCCAATCTGGCCGATCTTCCCGAGAGCGGCTACATCCGCAGCCGGCTGGATTCGCTTGGCTTGCGCTATCACTTGTACGATAACCTTCGGCATATTTCTCCTTATGTGATGCCGAGCGCTTTTCGGTCGCTTCCGACCCCAGCGATGACCCGATACTCGCCGCTTCTGGCGAAGAAGAACGACCGGCTGATTGAGATTGTGCTCGGGGAGCGGCCGCTGGACGATTTCGATGCGTTTGCGGCCGAGTGGCTGGCCGAAGGCGGAGAAGAGATGACGCGCGAAGCGAATGCATGGTTCCAGTACAGCCGGAACCAGACAAGGCGCGAAGCGGCGCGCGATGGATCCGGTCATACACGGGAAGGAAGTGACAGCCATGCTCCGGGAGCTTTCTAATCGGTTCCGCCAACGCATTCAGTGGCGCTTGACCGTTTATTTCGTGCTCATTCTCGTTCCGCTGACGCTTACCGGCTGGTTCTCGAATGAGCGCTCGCAGCAATTGCTGCTGTCCGAGACGACGGCGCGAACGGAAAGCGCGATGCACGCGCTGATGGACAATATCGAGCTCGTGCTGCAAAACGTGGAGGAGCTGTCGGCCATGCTGTCGACCGATCCGGAGATTATCGCGACGCTGAAGCAAGGAAATCGCGCACTGGGGCCGCGTGAGGTGATGTCGTTCGCCCGCATGAAGCGCCAGTTCTCCGACTTCCTGTCCATCCATCCGATGTTCTCCCAGATTGCCGTCTATCATGATCATTCCAATGCCGTCATCTCTACGGCGCATGGCGTACTGCCCGTCGACCGCGCGAATGAGCGCATCTGGCTGCGGCAGACGCTGAACGGGATGGGGACGGGCATTGTGTTCATGCAGCCGGACGAACGCATCGGCGGAGGGAAGCCGTTCGGTCAAGTATTCGGCGTCGACAGTCTGGCCGTGGTGCGATCGATGGATATCTACAATCCGGACCGGGAACGGCATGCGCTCATTATTAGTCTGAATATAGCGCGCTTGCAGCAATATATCCGCTCCCTTCTGCCCTCGGCCCAGTCCGAGCTTCATCTGTATACGGCCGATGGGAAGTGGGTCGCGGGAACAGGCCGGCAGCCCGAATCGGTTGACAGCTACGCTAAGCATGCTGAGGCGCGCGATCAAGTGCTCATCCGGGCGGTATCGCCTTATTACGGCTGGACTCTGACGCTGGCCCAGCCCAAAAGGGAAATCTTCGCGCAATCCAGTCAGTTGGAGCATTATGCCGTGTTCATGATCGCGCTCAGCATCGTTCTTGCTTTACTTATGGCCTTCAGCATCTATACCGGCATCGCCGCGCCGCTGCGGAAGCTTGCCCGCGGCATGCGGGCGATAACCGGCGGCAATCTGGATGTGCGGCTCGAATCGGATCGGAGGGACGAATTCGGCATCGTGACGGATTTGTTCAATCAAATGGCCTCGAAGCAGCATCATCTCATTCGGGACCACTATGAGCAGAGCCTCAGGCTGGCCAATACGGAATTGAAGCTGCTCCAGTCGCAGATTCATCCTCATTTCTTGTACAACACCTTGGATTCTATCTATTGGATGGCGCAGCAGTCCGAGGCGGAGGACATCGCGGAGATGGTCCTGAATTTGTCACGCTTTTTCCGGCTCAGCCTCAGCAAGGGCAAGGATGTGCTCACCGTCAAGGAAAGCCTGGAGCACCTGCATGTGTACATCCGCATTCAGCAGCTGCGGTTCATGGATCAATTCCGGGTGGAGTATGACATCGATCCGCAGACGGAGCCGCTGCCCATCGTCAAGCTGCTCGTGCAGCCGATCGTCGAGAACGCGATTATCCATGGCGTGGAGAAATCGGGGCGGGAGGCGATGCTGCGCATTGCGACGCGGCTGGAGGACATCGGAGCGCGGCCAGCGCTCGTCATCGCGGTAACCGACTCGGGCGCGGGGATGGCGGATGCGGCACGGGAGCGGCTGCAGCGGGAGCTGTCGGAGGTGCTGCAGCAGCCCGATCAGCATCAGGCGCAGCCGGATGGGCATGCGGGCGCGGGCTACGGGCTAAGGAACGTGGCGGCGCGCATACGCCTGAATTACGGCCCGCAAGCCGATATCCGCATTGACAGCGCTCCTGGAGAGGGCACGGCCGTCACGCTCGTACTGCCGCTGGGAGCGCCGCCGGACGAGACGGCGCTGCGCACGGGATAAGGCTTGCTGCCAGGACGGTGGGGATTGGAATTTACGATTTGGACTTTTAAAAAGAGGACAGGAGGGAGCAGCATGAATTTGCTAATCATCGAGGATGAACCGCGGCTTCGCCACAGCTTGACGGAGTTGATGCCATGGGAGCAGGCCGGCATAACCGGGGTGACGGCGGCCGCGACGGCGGAAGAAGGGAAGCGGTGGCTGCAGGTGAAGCGTCCGGACATTTTAATGGTCGATATTCAGCTGCCGGACGGGAACGGCCTTGATCTGGCGCGGCAGGCAATGGCCTGGAATGCCGAGGTGAAGGCCATTATTTTGAGCGGCCATGATCACTTTCCGTACGCGCAGGAAGCGCTTGCCCTGGGCGTCAAGCAATATTTGCTCAAGCCGGCGGGCCAGGATGCGATTGTGCGGGCGGTCGCGGAGGCGGTCGCGGAACGCCGCCGGGAGATTCAGCGCAAGCATGACTATGCCTCGCTGCGCCAGCAATGGCAGGCCCATCTGCCGGCGCTGCAGCAGCGCACGCTGCGCCTGGGCCTGGAGGGCGGCCTGCCTGCCGAGGCCTTCCGCCTGCGGATGGCGGAGCTGGGCATCACGCTCAATGCGGACGAGCGCTATGCGGTGATGGTGATGGAGCCCGATCCCGTGCCCCCTGAGCGGGTGCGGGCATTCGGAGAGGATACCGCGTTGATTCACTTTGCTGTCGGCCAGGTGGCTGAAGAGACGCTCCGCTCGATGGGAGCCCGCTCGGCCTTGATCTGCCGTGATGTCGATAAGCCGATCGTCATTCTGTTCCGGCATGCTCCCGGCGATGGCGGCACGGCGGACGGGGACGCGGTCATCGCTATCCATGCCATGGCGGGCGCGATGTTGGAGCATATCAAGACATCGCTCAAGCTGACGGCCAGCGCTGGCATCAGCTCTGCGCATGGAGGGTTGGAGGATGCGCCCCGCTTATACAAGGAGGCGATGTTCGCGCTGGGCCAACGGCTCGTGCACGGGGGCGACCTCGTCATCCCGTATCGCGAAGGCGGGTTCACTCCGCCGCCGGATGCGGCAGCAGTCCAGGGCGAGCGCTGGATGCGCGAATTGGATATCGCATGGAGCATCGGCGACGAGCAGCAGGCGTCAGCGGCGGCGGGGGCCTGGATCGGCGAGGTGTGCGCCATCGAGCAGGCCGAGGCGCTCAAGGAGCAAATGTTGCTGCTGCAGTCGTGGATCGTTACGTGGATGCACAAGCAGGGGTGGTCGCTCCATGAGGTGATGCAGGAGGACGCAGCATGGTTCCACCATGCGTCGGAGCTTCGTACGAAGCAGGAATGGAGCGGTTGGATGCGGAGCGCGATTCGGCGCATCGGCGCGCAATCCTGCCTGGTCAGGCGGAGCGGCGGCAATCGGCTCGTGGCGGAAGTGAAGGAGTTGATCGAGCGGGAGCTTCACGGCGAGCTGTCGCTGCAAGGGGTTGCGGATCGGCTGTTCATTAACGCCTCTTACTTGAGCAGGCTGTTCAAGCAGGAGATGGAGCAGCCGTTCTCCGCCTATGTGCTGGAGCGCCGCATGGAGCGGGCCAAGGAGGCGCTCTTTCAAGGGAAGCGGGTGTATGATGCCGCTCAAGCTGCCGGCTTCCGCGATGTCAGTTATTTTACGAAGGTGTTCCGCAAATATTGGGGAGTCACGCCGAGTGAATGGAAGCGGGGATAGAGGAGAATGCCATCGGGGGAACGGGCAAGGCGGCGCTCCCGGCGCATAGCCATCAATTTACCAGAAGAAGTCATGGCTTTCCCGTTTTCCTGATGGCGGCCGTCCCTTACGCTAGTAATACAGAAATATATCACAGCCGATACGGGGGACAGGGCCCAAGAAAGGAGGGAGGCCAATGGAGATAAGAAATGCGGATACCGCCGCCGCTCCGCGTCCGCAGAGGAAGCGTTACTGGCGCAAGCTGGGGAGCGACGTGCGCAAGGACTGGGACTTGTATATCGCGCTTTTACCGGGCATCGCTTTTTTGCTCTTGTTCAAGTACACCCCGATGTATGGCGTCGTCATCGCCTTTCAAGATTTCAACATTTTCAGCGGCATCGCGGACAGCCCATGGGTCGGCTTGCAGCACTTCGAGCGGCTGTTCCAGTCGCCGAAGTTCGCGCAGGTGTTCTGGAATACGCTTATCATCTCGGTAATGAAGATCGTGCTTCTGTTTCCGCTCCCGATCGTGCTGGCCATCCTGCTGAACGAGCTGACGAAAATGTGGTTCAAACGCCCGGTGCAGACGATTATTTACATGCCTCACTTCCTGTCCTGGGTTATCGTCAGCGGGATGTTCATGGATCTGCTGTCCATCAACGGAGGGCTTGTCAACCGGATGATTGAATGGTTCGGCGGGGAGCCGATCAAATTTTTCCTCGACAACAGCGTCTTTCGCTGGCTGGTCGTCGGCACGGCCGGCTGGAAGGAGGCGGGCTGGGGCACGATCGTCTATTTGGCGGCGCTGAGCTCCATCGATCCGCAGTTGTACGAGGCAGCCAAAATCGACGGGGCGAACAAGTTCCGCCAAATCTGGCATATAACGCTGCCGGGTCTGGTCCCGGTCATTTTGCTGATGTTCATCCTGCGGCTCGGCCATATGCTGGAGGCCGGCACCGAGCAGATTCTCGTGATGTACAATCCGGTCGTCTATAACGTCTCGGATGTCATTGGAACCTATGTGTACCGCACCGGGCTTGGCGAACAAAATTACAGCTTCTCGGCCGCGGTAGGACTGTTCGATTCCATTGTCGGCTTCATTCTGATTGTCGGCGGGAATTATCTTAGCCGGCGCCTGCTGAACCGGGGCATCTGGTAGAGCGTGCCGCGCTGGCGGACGGTTCAACCGAAGCCCAAGCGGGAGCCGCAGCGGGACAACTGACGAAGAAAGGAGGCCTGACATGAAAACCGGGCGAAAGACGAAAGGGGTGCGGACGGCGATCCGCATGTCGGCGGGAGAGCGCATCTTCCAGGCGCTGAACTATTTCTTTTTTGCCATCGTGTCCTGGACGACGCTGTTCCCGTTCCTCAACCTGCTCGCCAAATCGCTGAGCGGTGAAGAGGCCGTGGTGTCGGGAAGGGTGTCGTTGTTCCCGGTCGATATTCAATTCGGCACGTATGCGTACGTATTAAGCGACTCCAAATTCATGAACGCCTTCATGGTATCCGTCATCATCACGGTGGCGGGAACCGCTCTGGGGCTCGTCATGACGGCGATCGCCGCCTATCCTCTGTCCAAGCCGCGGCTGCGCGGACGGAAGTTTTTCATTCTCATGTACGTGTTCACGATGCTGTTCAGCGGCGGTCTTATTCCGACATATCTGCTTATGCACCGGCTTAACTTAATCGATACGCTATGGGTGCTCTTTCTGCCGAGCATGATCAGCGTGTTCAATATGTTAATCATTAAAAATTACTTCGAATCGCTTCCCGACGAACTGGAAGAGTCGGCCAAGATGGACGGAGCATCGAATCTGACGATCTTGTTCCGCATTACCGTTCCTTTGTCCTTGCCGGTGTTCGCCACGATAGCGCTCTTTTATGCGGTCGGCTTCTGGAACGATTATTTTGCTTCTATGATTTACATCAATTCTCCGGATTTGAAACCGCTTCAGCTTTATTTGAAGGAACTGCTAATTCACTCCAACATCACCTATCAGGATGGAGGGCATGTGCCGAATATCGATGCCGTCATGAACTCGACGCCGCAGGCGATTCAGGCCGCTTCGATTCTGGTCGCGACCTTGCCGATCCTGCTCGTCTATCCATTTCTGCAGAAATACTTCGTGAAAGGGGTGTTAATTGGCTCCGTTAAAGGTTAACCGCATGAATGAACATCTAGGCACGTATGCGTGCGCACAAGATCAAAAAGAACGGGGGATTGCTCATGCGGCGTCAACGGATTTGGGTTTCAGTGGTGGCGATTATAACGGCATTGTCGCTTATCGGCTGCAGCGGCGCCAACTCGGGTCAAGGCGCAGAAGGCGGGGAAGGAGACAGCAAGCAGCTCCGCCAGCTGATGCCGTTCGATCGGTTCGAGCCGAACGGGGACCCGGTCGCCCAGTATTTGAAGGAGAAGACCGGCTATACGGTCAAATACGAAATGCTGCCGGCGGAGAACGCCGACGAGAAGCTGAACCTGCTTATGGCGAACAAGGAGTCGTACGACATTTTGAAGCTGGCACCCGCGCAATACTACCAGCTCGTGTCTTCCGGAGCGCTGGAGCCGCTCGATGATCTGATCGAGAAGTACGGCACGAATATGAAGCAGGTGATCGGGCCGGATTCGTGGGTCAGCGCGCAATATGAAGGCAAAACGTATGCCATCCCGGAGACCGGCGGCGGCAATGGCGCGGCATCGTATGCGCTCGTCGTGCGCAAGGATTGGCTCGATGAGCTGAATCTGAAGGTGCCGACCAATCTTGACGAGCTCGTCACGGTGCTGAAGGCATTCAAGGAGAAGAAGAATGTGATCCCGCTGACGGGCGGCAAAGCTCCCGTAAATCCGGACATCGCCAGCGTATTCGGCTTGACGACAGCCTGGTTGGAACGGGACGGCAAAATCATTCATTCCGTCGAAGCGCCGGAGATGAAGGAGTACCTGGCCTTCATGAGCAAGCTGTACCAAGAGGGGCTGATCGACTCGGAATGGGGCATCAACACGGCGGACAAATCCATCGAGAAGATGGCGAGCGGGAAGGCGGCCATGTACAGCCCGGGATGGTGGGTCGCTCCGAATCTCGTGAACGCCCTGGCCAAAAACTTCCCGGAGGCGAAGCTGGAGATTATGCCCGTCTTGAAAGACAAAGCGGGCGTAGCCCGGGTAGGATCGGCCGGCAATACAACCAACTATTATATCGCGGTGCCGAAGTTTTCGAAGCATAAGGAAGAAGCCATCAAATGGCTGGATCTGAAATTCGATAAGGATATTTTCAAAGGCATCGCCATTGGGGAAGAAGGGGTTCATCATACGTTCGAGAACGGAGTGTACACGCCGATTATGCCGAAGTTCGCGGATGAGCGCAGCAATGCGAGCGCCTTCCTGACGGGCGTGGACGAGAACAATTATCCGACGTATTGGCAAGCCCGCCTCAAGAAAAATCCGGTCGTGGAAGACTATTTCGCCACCTTCAAGAAAAATGCGGAAGGCCTGATTGTTATCGACCCGATGAGCTCGGCGCCGCCGATTCCGGATATTTCCAAAAACCTGCAGCGGTTGAATAAATTCCAGGAGGATGCATTCATCAACTTCATCAGCGGGGCGGAGCCGCTGGACAATTATGATCAATTCCTCGCGGAATGGCACGCCCAGGGCGGCGAAGCGATGGTGAAGGCCGCCAACGAATGGTATGCTTCCAAGCGCTGAATGATTTAGTTCCCATAATGACATGACCGAGACTGCGCCGCTTGACGGCAGCAGTCTCTTTCTATCCCGCCCGTAATCCCTTCTGCCATCCCGCCGCCGCGAAGACCTGGCCCGCAGCGGCGCTCCAATCGGTCATGGTTCTCTTCCCCGGCTTGGACATGACTTTTATGCCCGTCATATTCAGCTTCCTTGCTTCCGCGCGAGATGGTCCAGCTTATCCGGGTTCAGTATGATATAGACCTGGAGAATTCGCTCCTGATCCGGCGTAAGCATGAAGCAGCATACCGCTCTGATGGCGCCTTGATCGAGGTACACCGCGTTCGGCTCTCCATTGACATCGGTGATGATTGGCGGCGAATGGCGCATCGCCGCGAACGTCTTCCGAGAGGACAACAGCTTCATTACGCGGCTTTGACCGGTAAGGGGACGCATGGCTGCGCGAACATGGGGCCCGCCGTCCGTAATCAGCACGGCGTCTTCCGCGAGCAGCTCCAGCAGCGCCTCGACATCATAGTGTTGGAAGGCCGCTACGAATCGGGTGACAAGCGCGCTTCTCATCCTCGCCGCCTCTCCGGCGGGAGCGGAGGGGGATGGCGTACGGGCGTGTTCCTTGGCACGGCTCAATATTTTGCGGCAATTGGGAACCGATTTGCCGACGATGTCCGCTATCTCTTCATAGTCATATTCGAACGCTTCCCGCAGCAGGAACACGGCCCTCTCGACGGGGGTGAGGCGCTCAAGCATGACCAAATAGGCATACGACAACGAATCCGCGCGCTCTGCCAATTCGTCGGGCTGTTCGCCGGAAGCGGCGAGCGGCTCTGGCAACCATTCGCCGGGGTATGCCTCCCTTGTGCGCCGTGCCGATTGCAAGATATTCAAGCAGCGGTTTGTCACCCATTTGGCGATATACGCCTTCCTATTTCTTACTTCGCTCAAGTCCCTGCCTGCCATGTCGGCAAATACATCTTGTACGACATCCTCCGCGTCCGAGACGGCGCCAAGCATACGGTATGCGATAGAAAAGGCGAGTCCCCGACAGGAAGCATATAATTCCTCGACAGGGTTGTCCGGGCGGGAACGGGTTGAATGGTCTCCTTTTGTCTCCATGTTTCCCTCCAGTCTCCTCCATTCTATTATTGTCCGGGCGGGTAGAGCAAGCGAATACGGTGCGACGGCCATAGTCAGGTGGGCTGTTCCTTGCCGCAAAATAATCGCCTCTTGCGCCATGCACTCCCTATCCGTACTTATGCTCATGATCGCCCATCCTTCATTTTTATCCGTTATTCCTTTAGACAAGAGAGCCCTTGATTTTGTGACACCGCAAAAGCGATTTTGGGACGGACGGGCAGTCATTTTCGCTTAGAAAACGGCGGCATGGGAACGAAGGAGATAGTAGCGGGAAGGAAAGAGTACCTGATTGAAGGGGAGAGCAGCGTAAAGGGCAAATAGTGTACACAAACAAGCGATCTCCCCGAACGCGGAAGCGCGAACGGGGAGACCAAGGCAGGAGCAGCAGCCGTTGCGGACCCTGAACCTGCAAAGGAGATGAGATAGCACCGCTTACACCGGATAGATGGATGGCCACTGCAGCTCAACCCCGAGCTGCTGCAGCTGGCGCTGGTAGGCCGCCAGATGTTCCGGGCCGCTTCGCACCGCGCGCGGAGCGATCCCGTGGTCGAGGGCGTACGCCGCCAGCGCGCCGGCCGCTTCCCCGATGTTCCACTCCACCGGGTGCAGGCGGTAGCAGCCGTTGGTGATGTGGGTGGTGCCGATGTTCTTGCATGCCGGCAGCAGATTGTCCATGCGGACAGGCAGGAGGCTGCCCAGCGGAATCTGGAACGGCAAGGACGAAATGTCGATATAATTGTTCCCGCCTGTCGAAGGATGAAGATCGATGCGGTAGCAGCCGATTCCGACCGAGTCCGCGAACGGTTCGGCCGGTTGGCCCGCGCGGTATTCGGTGGATACATGCTGCTCCAGGACGGTGAACTCGGCCCGGATGCGTCTCGATTCCCGGATGTACGGATACATCGCCATGCCGTCCGCCGTGCCCGCGATATCGTGGCGAAGCCGCAAGCCCGGATAACCGGAGCCGCCGTCGCTTCGCGGCGCTTCCGTCTGCAGCCAGTACAGCAGCGACAGGCTGAGCTGCTTCGCCTCATGCAGATGGCGTTCGCGTTCCGCCTCGCTGACATCGATGATGGAGCCGAGCCAATAGTCGTTCTCCGGCCAGTTCACGATCGTGACAGGGTTCGGAACGGCCCCGGATGCCGGATCATACAAGGCCGGATCGGTGATCTGGCGGTAATGGAACAGCGGGAAGGCTCCGGGCTCGCGAAAGAGCGAATAGGACACAGGCTTCAAGGTGGCCGGTTGGACGCCGGTCCAGCTCAGCAGGCGATCGGGCCAGAAGGATGGCTGATATTGGCGCCAGAATTCGTAGCGTTCCGGCTTCTCGATCGTATGGTCTTCGCCTTCGGCGTACTCGGCGGCGAAGCAGTACGTAATGCCTTGCATATTTTGCGGCTCGGCCGGCCCGGGAACGGCATGCGGTTCGCCGGTCTCGTGCTGCGATTCCGCGCCAGTGACGTATTCGGTCCCGGACAGGGCGAGCAGATCGCCGCATTCCGTTGCATCGAGAAAATAGGCCCCCGTGCAAACATGTTCGTCACCCTGCGCATCCCGTACCGTAACGGCGCGAATGCGGTCGCCCTCGACCTCGGCGCCGATCGGGCGGCAGCCGGTGCGGATGACCAGACGCCCGCTGTGCACATATGGGAACAGCATCGCTTCCAGCACATGCAGCGCGACGCGCGGATCGTGACAGAGGCGGCTCACGATGCCGTTCCCGGGGTTCAGCCGTTCGTCGGAGCGCGCCTTCGCATTCAGCGGCAAATGATCCCGGTAGTACCGTCTCACCGCATGGCGGAACTGGCGGTATGTATCCGTGCATCCGAATTGCTCAATCCATGGATGCTCGTCCGGCGGGACGAGCTGGCTGGTCAACTGGCCGCCGATTCGGGCGGTCTCTTCCGTAAGCAGCACCGTCTTGCCCAAGCGGCAGGTGGCCAGCGCCGCGGCGCATCCTCCCATGCTGCCGCCGATAATGACGAGATCGGCTTCCCATTCAAGCTGTCGCTGTGTCATTTGATGTCCTCCCTCGTGTCCTGATTTCCATACATTGCCTATCTTCAGTATAGATAGTTCCACGACGGAGGAATATAGACTTTCGTTGCTATTTATGGTAAATGGAATACGTTTCTGTTGTCTCCTCGCATCATCGCGCGGTTATCCGCATGGTCAGCGGTTGAATTTCAGCGGTTGAATTATTGAATGAATGCAGGTCGGATGAAACTGTTTCTTTACAGGAAAATATGGTAATCTTAGGGTTGACTATGGTGTAAAAGGAGGATTTTATGCTCAAACCCGGAACGATGGCACTGCTGTTGATATTATGCTCTGCTGTGCTCTATGAACAGCCGGTGTCCGCCAAAGCGGAAGATGTTAGGAAGAGTGCGGTGCAGCCGGTGCATAGCATTGATCTGGCAAGATGGGGAATTCGCAATGACGGGACGCAGCCGGCACAGACGACAAAGGGGATTAACGATGCGCTGGCATGGGCTGGCAAAGCGGGCATAACGGCCGTGTCGCTGCCTCCAGGAAAGTACACTATCGATAAAAACAGCCGGATTAACATGGTCAGCAACATGACTTTTCAACTTGCGCCTGATGTTATTTTGCAGAAGGAGCCCAATGATAAAGAAAGATATGATCTGATGTATATTGGGTACGGTGTTCACGACGTGACGCTGCTCGGCGGCACGTATCAGGGCGACAAAGACATGCATGATTACTCCAAAAAGGATCATCCGGATAGTAAAGGGACACATGAAGGGGGTTATGGCATCCTGCTTGAAGGGGCCGAGCGCGTAACGATCGATGGGGTAAAAGCGGTTAACTTCACGGGAGACGGGCTTATGCTGAGTGCTCATGGAACCAATACCGGGGTGCTGGACGCCCAATCCTTTGTTAGGGGCGGGATCGACAGCAAAGGCAAGCCGATCAGAGATTTGAAAAAAATCAGAACCAAGTCGATGCAACCCCTCTCCCATGAGATATTTCAGAAGGAAGGTTATTTTGAACTGGCCAATTTCCAAAAATTACCCCTAAACTTTGACATCTATTTCTATGACTCCAACGGGGGCTTTTTGGAAAAGCGCTCGGCAAAGATGAGAGAGAACATGGTCATTCCCCAAGGAGCCGCCTTTTATCATGTGGTGTTTCATCAACCATCCGCGGCAGGCGCTTATGTACAGGTGTGGAACCGGGTTCCCACGTCGGATTCCGTTGTCAGAAACTCCGAATTTGCCTTCAATCGAAGACAGGGCATTACGGTGGGCGGAACCCGCAACGTAACCATTATGGATAATAATCTGCATGACATGAAAGGAACGGCTCCCCAATCAGGGATTGATGTAGAGGGAGGCTTTTTCGAGAATGGAAACTGGAACTCGGACGTCACGATCAAGCGAAACCGTTTTTACAACAACGCCTCTTATGATCTTATTTTGTACGATGGGCAAGGGGCCCATGTCGAGGAAAATTACTTCGGTTCCACAAACAAGATCGGCCTTGCCGTTTCTGCTCCTTTTGCGGACGCGGTCATTGTCAACAATCATTTTGACGGTTCCAAGATTGTAGCGGTGAATGACGCCGTCTTTACAGGGAACAAGATGAATGATTCCATTGCCAGTTTTCAGGGGCCGAACATTCAGGTGAACGGCATGACGCTGACGGACGCCGTATTCCGGGTGGATGGCAAGGAGAAATTCGGGGTGAAGGTGTCTGAACTTACGATTTACAATAACAAGAAGAGAGAATCCGGGCTGATCGTTAACGGCATGCCCAGTGAGTTCAGGGACGTGAAAATCATCGGGGAGTCCACCCTCCGGGTGATAACAGGCAACGCCCCGGGAGGCAGTGTGTTTCATAATCTGCAGGTGCTCGGATATAATTCCACGTACGGCTTGAGCCTGCCCCCTGGAACGTATACGGATTGCCGGTTCGAGAATGCCGATACCGGAACGTTGGGAGCGGTCTTTATCAATACGGCCGGGAAATACGTGTTTAATAACTGCACCTTTGTCTCCGCTTCTATGGCAACGAATAATGTGATAGCAGACCATAAAGATCTCGATTTGTCCATTAAAAATTCAACCTTCGAGGTTCAGGGAACTGCCCCGGCGATCCGTGTTCAGGCCGTCAAAAAATTTGTGTTCGAAAATAACCTGGTCAATGCCTTTTATTTGGATAACAGCGATATTGAATTGGTCAAGATCAATGATTATAGCAAACGCCAATTAAAAGCGCCTGTGCGGAGCGCGGCAATTCGGGGGAACACGATTCGGAGCAACAGGCCGGCCGCGGGAATATCGACAATCAACGCAGGGATCGGAGCGCCTGTATATACGGTGGAAGACAATACTCTTCATACCGCGAAACTGGCTTTAAAACCGAACGATAAGTCCCAGAACAATCAGGTTGAATAAAACTGCACGCCGTGCTTCGACCGCCTAAGGATCGGATTCTGTGACAATCACGGAATTGTCACAATCAAGGAATTGTTTATTATTGACATGTTCTTTATTGAGAACTAAAATAGGTGATATCGTTCTTAATAAAGTCCAATCCGTGATTAGGCAGGTGAACTTCGTGATGAACGATGAAGCATTTACATCCGACGGCAAGATGGCGGTCAGAGAAATTAACTTGAAGGAAACATACGGTGTCCTCCAACGGCGTTGGTGGATCATTCTCGTATCCATCATCATTTGTGGCGTGTTGGGCGGTCTTTATGTTTCCAGGCCGAAGCCGGCCGTGTATGCATCTTCAGCACGTATTATCCTGTCTTCCAGTGAAATAAACATGAGAGGGACCATGCTGGTCATGATCCGTGAACCGGTCGTGATGGAGCGCGTGATCAAGGAATTGGGGTTGAAGCAGTCGCCCGAAAGCTTGCGAAAACAGATCTCCGTAACCAGCGTCGATAACTCCCTCGTTACGTTGGTAACGGCTTACCATGAACATCCCGGGCTGGCTGCTCACATCTCGAATGCTGTTGTCGAGGCTTTTAAGCAGGTAGCAGCCGAAAGTTTAAAGTTTCATGGCGTGATCCTGCTAAGCGGAGCCAAGGAGGATCCCAACCCCGTTCCCGTGAATAAGCCGAGTTATGCAGGGCTGTATATTGCACTGCTTGCAGGGGCCATTGCAGGTGTGGGCCTGATCTTTGTGATGGATTCGCTGGACGGCTCGATACGTTCGGCGCGCGAATTGGAGAGACTGCTGCAATTGCCGGTACTGGGACAAATGGACTGTGTGCGCAAGAGAGATATCCTTCGCACGATGAAGAGCGAGAACATGGGTCAAGGGGGAAGAGGTGAATCCCTTGGCACATGAGCGGAATCGTTCCAACGCTATACTGGTGGATTACAGCACGATAACTTATCATCATGCCTCTTCAGCCCAAGCGGACCAATACCGCGTTCTGCGCAACCATATTCGATTTGCTGTTACGGACGCTCCGATTGCTTCGTTGGCAGTTACCTCGCCCCGACCGGGAAACGGAAAGACGACGGTGGCGGTCAATCTCTCCATTGCTTTCGCCCAGCGCGGCGATCGGGTGTTGCTGATTGATGCCAACGTTCGGCGTCCGGCCATTCACCGGATTCTGAATGTGAAGGCTGGCCCGGGTCTGGCAGAGGCTGTGGGACAGCGAGCGGTTATTGAGGAAGTAATCCAAGAGACTCTGATCGAGAACCTGTGTGTGATATCCAGTGGCTCAGCGGTTACGCAGCTGCTGGATTTATGCGATTCATCGTTCATGGACCAGCTTGAGCTGACACAGGATTTTGATATCGTTCTGGTGGATTGCCCGTCCGTGCTGTCGGCCAGTGAGGCCAGTGTGCTGGCCAGCGGATGCAGGGCGACCTTGCTCGTGATTGAGAACGGCAGGACGTCCGCCGAGGATGCTCTTGAGGCCAAGAGACTGCTGGAGTTTGGACATGCCCGAATTGTGGGCACGTTTTTCAATAAAAAGTGATCAGATACATGGTAACAGCGGGTTCTGTATATCGTTTTGTTCGTTATTACGAACGAATTGGCAAAATGTTCTGCTGGAGTGAAGGCAGGCCGCACAAGAACAGCACAAGAACAAAGGGGAAGGGGGAGTGAACGCATTGACTTACAAGCAAAGGCTTTCGCTGCTCGCCATGCTGGATTCGCTTATCGTCCTGTTATCGATTTACATCAGTTATTTCCTCGTGTCCGCGACCGTCATGGTATTCGCGGACCCGTTGATCGTAACTTCTTCCGTCGCGCTGCTGCTTGGATATCATCTGTTTGCTTTTGTGTACAACTTGTACAAGAAGGCGTGGGAATATGCCAGCATAGGTGAGCTTGTCGGCATCGTCAAAGCGGTAACGCTGTCTAGTCTAACGGGTGTAGCGGTACAGTACATGGCTGTTCAGGAATTTCATGTGCGGTTAATGGCCGTGACCTGGATGATCATGATGATCCTGATTGGGGGTTCGAGGTTCTGCTGGCGCTTAATGCGCAATGTTCCCCCGAAGCAGGAGCAGCGAAGCCTTTACAGACGCACTCTGATCGTGGGCGCCGGCTCGGCGGGAACGATGGTGGCAAGGCAGTTGCTTCATTCCCCGGATCAGGATATGAGGCCGGTGGCTTTTGTAGACGATAATCGGCACAAACATGGCTTGGACGTGTTGGGGGTGCCCGTCGTCGGCGGCACGCGTGCCATCGAACGGATTGCCAGGGACTATCAGATCGAACTTATTGTCATCGCCATCCCCTCTCTTAACAAACCCGGGCTGAAGGCTATTTTCGATGAGTGTGCGAAAACCAAGGCCAAAACCCAAATTATTCCCATGATTGAGGATATCGCCAGCGGCAAGGTATCCGTCAGCCAGTTCAGGGATGTGCAGGTGGAAGATCTGTTGGGAAGGGAACCTGTGCAGCTTGATCTGGCAAGCATCAGCGATTATGCAACAGGCAAAGTGATCCTGGTAACGGGAGCCGGCGGCTCTGTCGGCTCGGAAATATGCAGGCAATTATCGAATTTCAATCCTCGCAAGCTGATCCTTCTCGGGCACGGAGAGAACAGCATTTATTCCATTGAGATGGAACTCCAAAACCTTTTCAAGGATAAAAGCATTCAGTTCTATACGGAGATTGCCGATTTGCAGGACGAGAGCAAAATTGTCCAGGTATTGAACAAGCACAGACCGGATGTCGTCTATCATGCCGCAGCCCATAAGCATGTTCCGCTGATGCAGCGGCACCCGGAGGAAGCGGTGAAAAACAATGTTATCGGCACTTTGAATGCGGCCAAGGCCTCCAGTCAGGCAGGCGTGTCGACGTTTGTTATGATCTCTACCGACAAAGCCGTCAATCCGACAAACGTCATGGGCGCAACGAAGCGGATCGCGGAGATGATCATTCAATACATGGATGAGATAAGCCCCACCACATTTGTAGCTGTGCGCTTCGGAAATGTCCTGGGAAGTCGGGGGAGCGTCATCCCGCTGTTCAAAAAGCAAATCGAGAGCGGGGGGCCGGTCACGGTCACCCATCCGGATATGGTGCGTTATTTTATGACGATTCCGGAAGCCTCGCGTCTCGTTATTCAGGCCGGGGCTTTGGCCCGGGGCGGCGAGATTTTCGTGCTGGACATGGGCGATCCGGTGAAAATCGTGGATTTGGCCAAAAATGTGATTCGCCTGTCGGGATATTCCGTTGAGGAAATCGGAATCGAATTTACGGGAATCCGCCCGGGCGAGAAGCTGTATGAGGAGCTTTTGAAAGAAGACGAAGTACATGAGCAGCGGGCATATCCCAAAATTTATATCGGGAAGTCTTCGCAGGTCAACTTCAAGGAAATCGAGTATCTGTTGCAAGTATACGACAAGCTGCCTGCTGATGAATTGAAACAAATGCTCCTTGATCTGGCCAACAAAAAAGTGAAGCCGAGGGAGCTAGTAAAGACGAGTTAGACCGGGAGGTGAGCATGGTAATGAGCAAGGTCAAAAAAGCTATCATACCGGCGGCCGGACTTGGTACGCGTTTTCTGCCGGCTACGAAGGCAATGCCTAAAGAAATGCTTCCTGTCGTGGATAAACCAACGATTCAATATATCGTAGAGGAGGCCGTCGAATCCGGAATCGAGGATATTATTATCGTGACGGGCAAAGGGAAGCGCGCCATTGAAGATCACTTTGATAATTTCCTGGAGCTGGAGCAGGTGCTGTTCCAAAAACAAAAGCTGGAATTATTGAGCGAGGTACAGAAGCCGGCTCAGATGGTGGACATTCACTACATCCGGCAGAAAGAACCGAAAGGACTTGGGCATGCGATATGGTGCGCGCGCAAGTTCATAGGTAATGAGCCGTTCGCTGTCCTGCTTGGCGACGATATCATTACCGCGGAGAAGCCTTGCCTCCAACAGATGATGGAAAAGTACGACAGGTATCATTCATCTATTATTGGAGTCCAGCGCGTAAGAGATGAAGAGGTGTCACGCTATGGAATCGTGGACGGCATCAAAGTGGAGGAAGCCCTGTATCAAGTGAAGCATCTGGTGGAAAAGCCGCGGCAAGGCACGACACTGTCCGATCTGGCCATTATGGGAAGATACATACTGACCCCGGAGATTTTCCGTATTTTGGCCCGGCAGGCCCCCGGCGCCGGCGGCGAGATTCAGTTGACGGACGCATTAGACACCCTGAATCAGGCGGAAGCGGTGTATGCTTACCAATTTGACGGAACCCGCTATGACGTGGGCGAGAAAATGGGATTTATTCAGACAACGATTGAATTTGCCTTAAAACGCGACGATCTCCGCGGTGATCTGCTGAACTATATGTCCCATGTTCTGGCGAGGGAGACCGTGAATGTCGAATAAAATACTGTTCTGTGCCACGGTCGATTATCATATAAGCTCGTTCCATATGCCCGTGCTTCAGTGGTTCAAACAACGGGGATGGGAGATTCATATCGCGGCGAAAGGCGAACGGGAGCTTCCGTATGCAGACCGGAAGTTCGACATCCCCTTTGAACGTTCTCCCTTTCGCTGGCGGAATCGTGAAGCCTACCGGCAGGTAAAGCGGCTGATCGAGCATCATGGTTATCAGATTGTGCATTGCCATACCCCGGTGGGCGGTGTTCTGGCGCGTCTGGCCTCAAGACGTGCCCGGAGACAGGGGACGCAGGTCATGTATACGGCGCACGGGTTTCATTTCTGCAGAGGCGCGCCGCTAATCAATTGGATGCTTTATTACCCGGTGGAAAAGCTGCTGGCCCGTTCGACCGACTGTCTCATCACGATCAATCAGGAGGACTACCGGTTGGCCGTTCGCCGGCGCTTCAAGGCGGCGCGCATCGAGCATGTGCATGGGGTTGGCGTGAGCGGCGAACGTTTTTATCCGGCACTTCCGGAAGACAAGGCAAGCCTGAGGGAGCGGATGTCATTCGATCGGAATGATATTTTGTTATTTTATGCGGCCGAGTTCAACCGCAACAAGAATCATCAGCTGCTTATCCATGCCTTGGCCCGAATACGGGAGCGGGCCCCGCAAGTAAGACTGCTCTTGGCGGGAGAGGGCGCATTGCTGGAAGCCTGCAAAAGTGTATCCGCGAAATTGGGCGTGGATCGGCATGTTCACTTCCTCGGGTATCGTAACGATATTCCCAATCTGCTGCATATGAGCGACATTGCCGTCTCCGGCAGCTTGAGGGAAGGACTGCCGGTTCAGATGATGGAGGCGATGGCCTGCGGGCTTCCGGTCATCGCCACCCGGAACCGGGGGCATCTGGAGCTGGTATGCGACGGACGGAACGGTTATATTGTTCCTCCTCAGGCTCCTGAGCAATTTGCGGAACGCATCGCAACCCTTGCGGCTTCTGCTGACCTGCGGGAGAACATGGGGAGGGAAAGTCTTCAGATGTTCCGGAAGTATGAGCAGAAGGCAGTCCTCCATGAGCTGGGGCTGATCTATGAATCCCATATGCACAACTTGACGGAAGGGGAGGAAAAAGCATGTCAGGTCCTGTAAGAGTGCTCCATGCGGTCGTCAATATGAACCGGGGCGGGGCCGAGACCCTGATCATGAATTTGTACCGCAATCTGGACCGAAGCAAGATTCAGTTCGATTTCCTCACCTGCAAGCCGGGGGTATACGACCGTCAAATTGAACGGATGGGCGGCAAGATATACCGGATTCCGTATATTTCAGGCGTTGACGTCATAGGGTATTGGCAGGCATTGAGCAGCTTCTTCAAGGATCATGCCGGCTACAGACTCATTCACGCTCATATGGACAAGATGAGCGGTTGGGTTCTGAAGGCGGCGCGTCAGGCAGGCATTCCCTGCCGCATTGCGCACAGCCATAATACGAGGAGCGAAGGGGGCTTTGCCGCCAAGGCATTCAAATGGTACGCGGGCCAAAGCATATCTTCATCGGCAACTCATCTCTTGGCCTGTTCGCAAGCCGCTGCCCGTTGGCTCTTCAAGCAAAGTTCAGACACGGCAGGCATCGTGAAGAATGGAATCGAACAAGAGCGTTTTTTCTTCCGTTCCGAAGTAAGGGATGCCGTGAGAAAGGAGTTGGGGATTGGCGAGAGCGCCTTTGTTCTGGGGCATGTCGGGCGCTTCCAGCATCAGAAGAATCATGCGTATCTGATTGAGGTGTATGCCAAGGCAAGGCCCATGCTGAACGACTCCGTGCTTCTTCTAGCGGGTGATGGTCCGCTGCGCGATGAATTGCAGCGCCAGACGGAACGTTTGAAGCTGGAGAATAGCGTGCGTTTTCTGGGTGTGCGAAGCGACATCGACAGATTGCTTCAGGCATTGGATCTGTTTGTTTTTCCCTCGCGCCATGAGGGCCTGCCGTTGACGTTAGTCGAGGCTCAAGGAGCGGGACTTCCCTGCATCATTTCGGATAACGTCACGCGGGAAGTTGATCTGGGGCTGGGGCTAATTCAGTCTCTATCCTTAAAAGATCAGCAGGCGTGGGTGGAACGGGTGCTTGAAGCTGCCCGCGACGGCGCCAGCAGGGAGATTCCAGGGGATGCCCTGCGGATGCAAGGCTATGATATCCGCGACACCGCACGCTGGCTCGAGAATTATTATTTATCGATGGTGAGGTAGGATGCGAACATTAACGGTATTTACCCCTGCATATAACCGTGCTTACTGCTTGACGCGTTTGTATGACAGCCTCGTTAGACAGAACAGCGGCGAATTTGAGTGGCTTGTGATTGATGACGGATCTACCGATGAGACACCGGAACTGGTTCGGGCCTGGATTGCGGACAACCGGATTCCTATACGTTATGTCCGTCAGGAGAATCAAGGCATGCATGGAGCGCATAACACGGCTTATGACCAGATTGAGACCGAGCTGAATGTCTGTATCGACTCCGATGATTATATGCCTGACGGCGCGGTGGAGAAAATTATAGATTTCTGGCGCACATACGGCAGTGATCAGGTAGCCGGCATCGTTGGCCTGGATTGCGCACTGGACGGAACCGTGATTGGGACGCGGCTTCCGGAAGACAAGGCAAGGTCCACGCTGTTCGATCTGTACTACAAGCATGGCGTTACGGGCGATAAAAAGCTGGTGTACCGTACGAAACTTACGAAAATGTACCGCTATCCCCTGTTCGAAGGAGAAAAGTACGTTGGATTGGCCTACAAGTATTACATGATTGACCGCGATTATGAGCTGCTGCTGATGAATGAAGTCCTGTGCTATGTAGAGTACATGCCGGATGGGGCTTCCCGGAATATGCTGCGCCATTATCGCAATAACCCGAGGGGATTCGCCTTCTATCGCGTTCAGCTTATGAAGCTCCCTTTCGCGGGACTTTCCTTTAAATTTAGACAAGCGGTGCATCATGTCTCAAGCTGCTGCCTGGCCCGCAGTCCGGCCATGCTCCTCGAGTCGCCCGCAAAGCTGCTTACCTTGTTGGCGCTGCTGCCCGGATTTGCGCTTTATGTATTTATCGTAGCAAAGACGTAGCGTGTGATTGGATGGGAGAGGAACCCTGCGATGACGATCATATGGCTCACGCTTCTGATGGTTTTCATTTTTTCATATACAGCCAGGTATTTTGCGGTATCCCTTCCCCATAGCCCAATACCTATCCGGCCGAACCGGCTGCTCGTTGCCGCGGTATGCTTCGTCATCGTCATGGTTGCGGGGCTGAGGAAGAATATCGGGGATACGTTTTTCTACATGCATGCTTATGCGCTCAAAAATTTCACATGGGCGACCATCGCAACAGAGAAGGATGTTGGCTTCAATCTGTTCCAAATGCTTCTGAAACAAATTTCAGAAGACCCGCAAATCCTCATTTTTGTGACGGCACTGATAACGAATGTATTGATTGTGGTTATGAT
Organism: Paenibacillus dendritiformis; assembly: GCF_945605565.1. Classification (NCBI taxonomy): domain Bacteria; kingdom Bacillati; phylum Bacillota; class Bacilli; order Caryophanales; family Paenibacillaceae; genus Paenibacillus; species Paenibacillus dendritiformis. Next base: position 1,033,866 of record NZ_OX216966.1, read on the forward strand.
GCACCGCTATGCGAGATTGTTTGAACTGGCGATGTACGTATACATCACGTCCGGCGCATTCATTGTCTCCATGAACGGCATCCGGCAATACATGGCGGCCGCATTACTCTTTGCCGCGACAGCTTACTTGCTGAACGGCAGTTGGAAGAAATACATGGTTGTGGTGGCGCTGGCCTCCGTTTTCCATATGAGTGCGCTTATCCTTATTCCTTTATATTTTATCGTCCGCAGGGAAGCTTGGACCGGCATGACTTTTGGCTTGCTGGCTGCCGGTGTTCTCATCGTCGGTCTGTTCAACCAATTTTCCGATGTGCTGTTCTCGGCACTCAGCGAGACGCAGTATGGGGAATATAAGGAGTTTAAGGAAGGGGGGGCTAACATCATTCGGGTCGGCTTCTATATGATGCCGCTGCTGGTTGCCTATTGGGGAAGAGATAAGCTGCGAATGTTGTTTGCTGACATTGATATTATCGTCAATTTGTCGTTGATCGGGTCATTTTTTATGCTGATTTCTACGCAAAACTGGATTTTTGCCAGACTGGCCATTTATTTTAACTTGTATCAGATTGTTCTGACATCATGGATCGTCATGGCTTTCCGCAAGAAGGATCAGAAGCTTATTTATTTGTGCATTCTGGTTATTTACGGCATCTACTTTACTTATGAAAATATGTTTGTTCTCGGCATTAAATATCGCAGTGATTTCTTAATCTGGTTTCATTAAGGGGGCAAAGGGCTTGGACGGAGCGGAGAAAATTCCCCGGGTTGTGCATTACTGCTGGTTCGGGCGCGGCGAAAAACCGAAGCTGATCAAAAAGTGTATTCAAAGCTGGCAGAAGCATCTCCCGGATTACGAGCTGGTCGAATGGAATGAAGATACTTTTGACGTCAAAGCCAATCTTTATGCAAGGGAAGCCTATGAGGCGCGCAAATTCGCGTTCGTTAGCGATTATGTCAGACTCCATGCCTTGTATCATGAAGGCGGGGTGTACATGGATACGGATGTGGAAGTGATCAAGCCGCTGCATCGCTTCCTGGTGCATGAAGCCTTCTCGGGATTTGAGGACCATCAATTTTTGCAATCAGGAACGATGGGGGCCGTTAAGCATCATCCCTGGATCGGAGAGCTGCTTCAATATTATGCCGACAGGCCTTTTCTGCTTCAGGGCGGGGATGTGTTCGATCTGACGACGAATACGGCCATCATGAGCCGGATCAGCCAGAAGCATGGATTGAAGCTTAACGGACAGCACCAGACGCTTCCGGGCGGGGTTGTTTTTTATCCCCGATGGTTCTTCAGTCCTTACGATTATATCAATGGAGGCAATTACATCAACGACGATAGTTACACGATCCACCATTTTGCCCAATCGTGGCTTCCTGCCCATGTCCGCGTAAAGAGCTACATCAAGCGCAAAGCAAGCCGCTTGATCGGTGCGGAGAACATTGCAAGGCTTAGAAGGATATTATCGCAAAAAGGTGCGCAGTCATGAAACGCATATTTGATTTTGTTATTGCGATTGTGCTGCTGGTGTTATTGCTGCCGCTGCTGGCCGTCATTGCGTTCTTGGTACGAATGCGAATCGGTTCGCCCGTTATGTTCCGTCAGATTCGACCGGGGAAACATGGGGTCCCGTTTTATTTGTTGAAGTTCAGAACGATGACGGAAAAGACAGACAGCTCGGGCCAGCCGCTTCCGGATCATGACAGGTTGGTTCCGTTCGGCCAGTTCCTCCGGAAATACAGTCTTGACGAGCTTCCCCAGATATGGAATGTGGCCAAAGGGGATATTAGCCTGGTGGGGCCAAGACCCCTTCTTATGGAATATCTGCCGCTGTATACCGAAGAGCAGGCCAAGAGACATTGCGTGAAGCCGGGCATCACGGGCTGGGCCCAAGTCAACGGACGCAATGCGATCTCCTGGGAGGAGAAGTTCAAGTACGATGTCTGGTATGTGGAAAACCAAAGTTTCTGGCTGGATTTGAAAATTTTGTGGATGACGTTCTTCCACGTATTGAAGCCCGGAAACATTCAACATGGCAACCATGTTACGATGCCGGTATTTAAGGGCACCGTGAACTATGAACAGGAAAGGTAGAGGAGTCGGCAGATGACAGCGAACCGGAGAATATGGCTATCGCCCCCACATACGAGTGGAAGGGAACAAGACTTGATTAACGAAGCCTTCACTACGAATTGGATTGCTCCACTCGGGCCTCATGTCGATGCGTTCGAGGCGGAAATCGCGGCTTATGCCCAAGTGAAGGGCGCGGCTGCCGTCAGTTCGGGCACCGCAGCGATTCATTTGGCTTTGACCTTGCTTGGCGCAGGGAAGGGCGACCTTGTATTTTGTTCCAGTCTGACGTTTGTAGCCAGTGCGAATCCAATATCATATACAGGCGCGAAGCCGGTGTTTATTGATTCCGAACCGGAGACCTGGAACATGTCTCCTTCGGCCCTGGAGAGGGCGCTGAATGAAGCGGCACGGGCCGGAAACCTCCCCAAAGCGGTGATCGTCGTTCATTTATATGGCCAGAGCGCCAAGATGAATGAAATTATGGAGGCGTGCGGACGTTATGAGGTTCCGGTCATTGAGGACGCGGCAGAATCGCTTGGTTCTCTCTATTACGGCAAAGCCAGCGGGTCTATGGGACGCTTTGGCATTTATTCATTCAACGGAAATAAAATCATTACTACCTCAGGCGGCGGAATGCTTATATCCAATCATCCGGACGAATTGCGCCGGGCGCGCTTTCTTGCCACGCAGGCAAGGGAACCGGCGTTGCATTACCAGCATCAAGTGACGGGCTTCAACTATCGAATGAGCAATGTGTTAGCGGGAATAGGGCGTGCGCAGCTTCAGGTGCTGAATGAACGGATTGAGGCGAGGCGGAGCATTTTTGAAAGGTACCGGAAGGCGCTGGGGGGAATAGACGGAATTCATTTCATGCCTGAACTGGACAACACCCGATCGAACCGATGGTTAACCGCCTTAACTATGGATGGCCGGATAACCGGCGTGGCTCCTGGCGAGTTGATCCATGCGCTTGAAGCCGTCAACATCGAGAGTCGCCCGGTATGGAAGCCGCTGCATCTGCAGCCGCTGTTCCACGATTGTCTGTTCTATGCTCATGGTGAAGGGAAGCCGGTGTCAGAGCAGCTGTTCGAGACCGGGATTTGTCTGCCTTCCGGTTCGGGAATGAGCGAGGCGGACCAGCAAAGAGTCATTGACTGCATCCAAGAATTCTTGTCCCTTCGGTCCGCGAATGCCCAAGTCTACAGATAACGCTCCCCGGGGTGCCGGTTTCTCGCGATTGTGGCGGGTATGCCGTAAGCGATGGAGCAACCGGGAATATCATGAAGAACGGCGGCACCGGCACCGATGACGCAATGCTCGCCAATGATCACGCCGTGGATCACGCTTGCGCCGATAGAGATCATGCTGTAGTCGCCAATCCGGACTTGTCCGCCGGTCGCGGCATTCGGGGCGAGCGCCGCATAATGTCCGAGCCGCGAGTCATGATCGAGCGAGGATCGGGTGTACATCACACAATGGTCTCCGACGATGGCATCGCTGCCGATTACGGCGCCGGCCATGATAACGGAGCCTTCGCCGATTCGGGCTCCTCTCGCGATAGAAGCCTGCGGGTGGACGGCCCGAATGAAGCGAAAGTCAGGCATGACCTGTCTTATGCTTTGTGTGATGCGATAGCGGGTCCAGTTGTCTCCAATGGCCACGATTCCTCCCTGAATTTGTTGCCGATGCGCGGACAAGTAATCCAGATCTCCAACAATTTCGTATCCATAGCACTCGGTACCAGGCGGTTTATGGCTGTCGAGGATACCAAGGATTCGGTATTCCCCAGTCTTCTCAATCACGTCAATGACGGCTTTGGCATGCCCGCCGGCACCAAAAACAATAATATCGAGCATTAACTTAGATCCCTCCTCTAGTTAAGGTGAATCGGGGAAGAATGGCAGTAGGGTGTTGTTCTTTAATAAGAACAATTATAGATTGTTTTGTTCTTTAAAGCGAGCGATATCTGACTGAAGGAGTAAGTTCATGGAGAAGTCCCTTATCTTGGACACAGACATGCTGACGAACGAAATGAAGTTGATTCTGGAGATTATTTCAATTGATCGTCCCGAGGATTTGCGCAAGGACAAAGCCGGGCTCTTTCAGGACTGCAAGTGGGATGCATTTTTTCGGCTTGCGATGCATCACCGAGTCTATTCCGTGCTGTATATGCAGATGAAGGATATGGGCGATGATATGGTGCCTCCGGCGGTCATTCAACGTCTGTACCGCCAATATTGCGCCAATACGCTCCGAATGCTTCATCTGAGCAGCGAGATCGAACATATCGGCAAGGAATTGACCGGAAGAGGCCTGCGTTGTTTATTTTTGAAGGGACCTGTCCTTGGCCAGGATTTATATGGAAGTATCTCGCTTCGCACCTGCTCGGATCTGGATCTCCTCGTTCCCTTGGCCGAATTAGTTAGGGCGGAAACGATACTTATCACGCTAGGGTACGAGAAAGATGACTACATTGAGTCCGTACTGGGGGACTGGAAATGGCGGCACCACCATCTGACCTTTTTTCACCCGGTCAAGGGCATCAAGGTTGAGCTTCATTGGCGGCTGAACCCGTTCCCGTCCAAGGAACCAAAATTTAACGACTTGTGGCTCAGGAAGCGAAGAAGCACGCTGTTCGGCAGCCCGATCTATTATTTGGGCAGAGAGGATTTGTTCGTCTTTCTCGTGACCCACGGCGCCCGCCACGGCTGGTCGCGACTGCGCTGGCTGCTCGATATCAAGCAGCTTCTTAACCAACAGCCGGATCACGGCCAGATCATGAATAGATTGAGGCGGCGCCGATGTATACGCGCCGGAGGACAATCTGTCGTCCTGGCCTCGTCGCTGCTTCAAGCGCGGTTAGCCCCGGAACTGCATCGGCTTGCAAGCAGGCGGAGATCGGTGCGGCTGGCCCAGGACGCCATGTTCTATCTGTCGCAGATGGTTCATCTCCATAAGGAGCCGGTACCTGAAGAAGTCGGAGCCTACCATAAGCGCCATCTGTTTGCGTTAATGCCGCTGCGGCATAAATGCTTGTTCATTCTAAGCTTCATGCTGCCTTATCCCGAGGATGTCAAGGTCATTCGATTGCCGAGAATGCTTCATTATATCTATATTCCCTTAAGGCCCTTCTTGTGGGCATGGAGAAAAAGCGTGGGTGTACAGAAATGAAAAGAGTATTGTTCGCATCCTTCGATATGGAGGTTGGAGGAGTCGAGAGAAGCCTGGCTGGTTTGCTGGAGCATTTTGATTATGAACGCTATCAGGCGGAGCTGATGCTGTATCGCCATCAAGGCGATTTTATGCCTTTGCTCCCCGAACAAGTCCGGTTGCTGGAGGAGCAGCGAGCCTATGCCACATTCCGCAAGTCCATCGGCGACATTATGAAGAGCCGGCAGCTGCTGATCGGGCTCGGAAGGCTGACCGCAAAAGTGCATGCCGATATGGCCGGGAAAGTGAGAGGGTTTGCAGAAACGGGATATCATCAGATGCAGCTGATGTGGAGATATACCCTTCCCTTCCTGCCCCGGAACAAACAGCTCTACGATGCGGCTGTAAGCTTCTTATGGCCCCATTACTATGTTGCCGAGAAAGTCGATGCCCGCACGAAAATAGCCTGGATTCATACGGATTATTCGACCGTAGCTACGAATGTGCGCTCTGATTTGAAGCTGTGGAGCAAGTTCGATCATATCATCGCCGTATCTCCTTCATGCAGGGAAGCCTTCTTGGCAAAGTACGAAACCCTGAGAGACAAGGTGACGGTAATCGAAAACATTATCTCTCCGGACTACATCAAGATGATGTCCGAGGTGTCTGTTGATTCACCGATGGCAGCGGATCCGCGCTTCAAATTGGTCACCGTCGCCCGTTTGTCGCACGCCAAGGGAATCGACCAGGCTGTCATGGCCTTGAAGAAGCTGAGAGAGAAGGGGCTTGAGGACATTGCCTGGTACGTTGTGGGTTACGGAGGGGACGAGGAGATGATTCGCGGTCTCATTGCGAAAAATCGGCTGCAGGATCATTTCATTTTGCTGGGCAAGCAGTACAATCCCTATCCTTTCATCAAGCGAGCCGATCTCTATGTACAGCCTTCCCGTTACGAGGGGAAAGCCGTAACCGTAACCGAAGCCCAGATTTTGGGCAAGCCTGTTCTGATTACCCGCTATCCTACGGCACAGAGTCAGGTTGCCGACGGCAAGGACGGATATATTACGGACTTATCGGTCGAGGGCTTAGCGGAAGGGATTGAGCATTTATATCGAGATCGGCAGCTAAGATGCCGGCTCGCGGACATGTGCAGCAGGACTCAGTATGGCAATGCGGGCGAACTCAATAAACTATACGCATTGTTGGATGACAATGGATAGGAGGCGAGGCTATGGATAACATCCTGCTGCTCGACACCTCAGTCGGTTCCTTGAATAAAGGGGATGAGATCATCATGAAATGCGTGAGGCGCCAATTGTCTGGTATTACGCGCCAGGCCAATGTGTTTACCGTGCCTACACATCTTTCCCCCTTCGGCTGGTTCCAGGTGATGCGAGATTCATTACGTGTTCAATTCTATACAAGAGCCAAATACAAGTTCGTCGGCGGAACGAATCTATTGACCATGGACATGTTCACCCATTTCCCGCAATGGAATATTAATGTGTTTAATTATCGTCCGTTACAAGGCAGCATTCTCCTGGGGGTGGGGGCGGGCAAAGGAGAAAAAATAAAACGGTACACGAAAATGCTGTACCGCAAGGTGTTGTCCCATGAATATGTGCATAGCGTTCGAGATGAACGAACCTGGAGATTCGTCACAGATTTAGGGCTCAAAGCGTTAAATACGGGATGTCCGACGATGTGGGCATTAACGCCCGAGCATTGCCAGGATATTCCTAAGGGGAAATCGGATGCCGTCGTGTTTACGTTGACAGATTACGCAAGAGCGCCCCGTCAAGATCAGCTCCTGATCGATCTTCTGATTAGAAGTTATAAAAAAGTATATTTCTGGGTGCAGGGAGCCGATGATTATGCGTACTTTCATACGTTATCGAATACCGACAGCATTCACGTCATTCCTCCTTCGCTGGAAGAATATGAAGCTGTGCTCAGCACGGATGTCGACTTTGTAGGCACGCGCCTGCATGCCGGAATTTATGCGATGCGCCATAAGAAACGTTCCATCATTATTGCGGTTGATGAACGGGCCAGAGGAATGAGTGAGACATACGCCCTGAATACCGTTGACCGTACGGATCTCGCCGGCCTTGAAGCCATGATCCATTCGGAATTTGCGACGAATGTCCGGATGAACCTGGAGGCCATCCAAGCGTGGCTGGATCAGTTCAAGCAGCGGTAAGACCGGTCTTGAAGGAGGAAACCCATGATACAACTGACACGGGAACAAATCAAAGTAAATCATAACCGTGTGGACTATTTTTTTCAGGTGGACCCCAGGCTTCAAAAATACTTCAGAGCAAGCAATCATTTATTTATGAAATATAACTATGATATCTCGGGTCTTCCAGCAAGCATATTGTCGATTCCGTTTGCAGCGAACATGATGCCGCTCGCGTGGCTTACGGATGCGACGCTATACGTCGACGAACTGGATCGTTCCTTCTATGACTGTCTTGCGGAACTGAAGCAGGCATATCAGAAGATGTTCCCCCACTTTCCGCTCAAGGGGCAAATCAAGGTGGGGCAGGTTTCTACCTTTGATTATCAACCGGAGCATGAAGCTGCCGTGCTATTTAGCGGGGGATTGGACGCCTTGACGACCTATATCCGCCACCGGGATAAGAAGCCTTTTCTCATTACGGAGTACGGATGGCATGAAGGGGAATGTGCAGACAGCGAGGTATGGACGGCAGACCGTGAGCATGCGGAGGCTTTTGCCCGCAAGGAAGGGCTCTCCAATATCCTGGTGGAGTCCAACTACGGCACCTTCGTCTATCCTCAGCGAATCGACCGGGATTTCCGGCGCTCGCTGGGGGACACCTGGTGGCATGGACTGCATCACGGTCTGGCGATTATATCGGCTGCGGTTCCTGCAGCCTGCTTGTTACAGGTGAAAACGATTTACATTGCGAGCTCGCATACGATCGGCAACACGTATTCATGTGCTTCCGACCCATCGACGGACAATCTGATTCGTTACGGAGCGGGAGATGTGTTCCATGACGGATACGAGCTGTCCCGGCAGGATAAAGTCAAAGTGGTTGTCGATCATTATGCCAATACCAATGACAAGACCGCGGTCCGGGTATGCTATCGCAACACAGAAAACTGCTGCCAATGCGAGAAGTGCGTAAGAACGATCATGGGGATTGCGGCAGAGGGCCATGACCCGAATGACTACGGTTTTCCGGTGCCTTATGAGCTCTCCGGTTTTCTGAAGCGGTTTTTGAAGCGGGAGGTCAAGTTTTTCACGAATATCCAAATCGAACGGTTATGGAAGCCGATTCAGGAGCGCATGCGGGAGAACCCTGACAACGTGAAGGATCAGGATCTGCTGTCTTGGTTTCCGGATTACGATTTTGTGGCCCAGCGAAGAAAAGAACGGTTCCGCTACCGTGTCACGCAATTTTTCCCGATCATCAGAAGGAAAGTGAGAACGGGTTTGCAGCAAATCCGTGAAACCAGGTAAAAGAGCAGGTACAGGGATGAGAATTCGAAATTCGCTTTATAACATTTTTTTTGGTCTGCTGGGGCAAGCCATTAGCACCATAATGGGTTTTATCGTTAGAACGGTTTTTATATGGACGCTTGGTATTGAGTATCTGGGAGTGAGCGGTCTGTTTTCCGATGTGCTCATGCTCCTGTCTCTAGCGAATCTCGGTTTTGAGACCGCCATCATTTACAGCTTGTATCAACCTCTTGCCGATCGGGACGAGGCCAGGATAAAAGCTTTTATGCATTTATTTCGAAAAGCCTATCTGTTCATAGGTATGCTTGTGCTCGTGCTGGGGCTCTCCCTGATTCCTTTTCTTGATGTTTTCATTCGGGGGGAAACGACGGTTGCTTATCTCGAAGTCATCTATGTCTTATTTCTGCTCCATTCCGTGTCCACCTACTTCTTCGCTTATAAACAGGCCCTAATTGTGGCCGACCAGCAGCAGCATGTGATATCGCGAATCCATAGTGTGTATGTGATTGCCATGAACACGATCCAAATCATCGTGCTTCTCTTTACGAAAAACTACATTCTGTTCCTTGTCATCCAAATCGGAATGAGCGTTCTTAGAAACAAGTATATTTCCCGTGTGGCCGACCGAAAATACGAATTCCTGAATGAGCCGGTCAGCACTCCTTTGGACAAAGAAGAGAAGAAGACCTTTTTTCAAAACCTGCGCTCCCTGCTTATGTACAAAGTGAGCGGCGTTGTCATCAATGGGACGGATAATCTGATTATTGCCAACCTATTTGGCGTCATATGGGTCGGACTCTATTCCAATTATTATTTGATTCTGACAACCTTAACTACATTTCTGAGCTATTTCTTCTATTCTCTCACGGCCAGCGTGGGGAATTTGAACGCTACGGAGGATAAGGAGAAGAAGTTTTTCTTCTATCGTGTGTTACGCTTGGCCAACTTTTGGGTGTTCGGGCTTTGTGCCGTATGTTTGTGGAATTTGCTTGATCCGGTGATTGTTTTATGGCTCGGAGGTTCTTTTGTCCTCGGCAAGGAGACCTTGCTTGCGATCCTGCTCAATTTTTATACGACGGGGATGCAAAATGCTTCGACCATGTTCCGGGATACGACGGGCATGTTCCGAAGGGGAAGGTACAGCCCGTTGATCGCAGCGGCAATGAACATCGCATTATCGATTACGCTTGCACGCTTCATCGGGATGCCGGGAGTGTTCCTCGGAACTGTCATTAGCCGATTGTTAACCTATTTTTGGGTTGATCCTTATTTGCTTCATAAGCACGTATTCTTTCAACCGCTGCGCCCTTACTTTACCCGTTACGGACTGCATGCCGTGTTAGTTCTTCTGGCGGCATCCTTATGCGGCTGGCTTGCAGAATTACTCACGCTGCCGCTGTTATGGGATATCGCCGTCAGGGTCCTGCTGTGCTTGTCCGTAACGAACCTGATCTTCTATGTGTGCTTTCGCAAATCGAGCGAGTTTATCTACTTAACGAACATCGCCAAGGCGAATCTGGGAAAGCTGTCGATCCTTACTAAATTCAATCCGGTCATACGGAGAGAGGAGACAAGGTAATGGCCATTATGATCACGGGTGGCGCCGGTTATATCGGAAGCCATACTTGCGTAGAAATGCTGGAGGCGGGATATGAAATCGTCGTTCTTGATAATTTCTCCAACAGCCATCCGGAAGCGATTCGTCGGATCTCGGATATTACAGGCAAAGGATTTGCTTTTTATGAAGCGGATCTTCTCGACGAGCAACGCTTGAATCGGATATTCGAGGGACATCGCATCGATGCCGTGATCCATTTTGCCGGCCTGAAAGCGGTTGGGGACTCGGTTCAGGTGCCGCTTGAATACTACCATACGAATCTTACCAGCACGCTGGTTCTGTGCAGGGCGATGGCCAAGCATGGCGTGTACAACCTGGTATTCAGCTCATCCGCCTCGGTGTATGGGGTACCGGAATGTGTTCCCATTTCGGAGGAAGCCAGCCTTGGGGCGGTGAGTCCCTATGGAAGAACCAAACAAATGATTGAGCAAGTACTGCAGGATCTGGCTTCTTCTGACCCGAGATGGAGAATTTCCATTCTCAGGTATTTCAATCCCGTCGGTGCACATAAAAGCGGAAAGATCGGAGAGAGCCCTAATGGGACGCCCAACAATTTAATGCCGTTTATTACGCAAGTCGCTGTGGGGAGATTGCCGTCGCTTAAAGTATACGGCTCCGATTACCCTACAAAAGACGGAACGGGAATCCGAGATTATATTCATGTCGTGGATTTGGCGCAAGGCCATCTGAAAGCATTGGAGCATTTGGATCATACCAATGGGGTCGAATTTTACAATCTGGGTACAGGTCGGGGGTTTACGGTGCTGGAGATGATCCATTCCTTCGAGAAGGTGTCGGGGATTCAGATTCCCTATGAAATTGTGGGGCGAAGACCAGGGGATATCGGGATATGCTATGCTGATCCGACCAAGTCCCATATGAGCCTGGGGTGGTTCCCGAAATACGGCATTATCGACATGTGTGAGGATAGCTGGAATTGGCAAGTTCACAATCCGCAAGGGTATTGCGAGAGGATCACGGCCGGGTAATCATCGAATTCGACAAAACTAGTGCTCCAGAGACGACATACTATGACACCATGGAACGTCAAATATCGTGTATAATACTACTTAATAAGTATATATTAGGAAACGATGAAATGCGCTTGTTGTCTGGGCACTTTAGGCGCGTGGAGTTAGTGGTGCAACCGGCCGAGTACATTCGGGAGGCAATGCAGTCATGGTTGAAGCGGTTCCAGGTAACAATGAACAATTGGACAAGGATTGGGTAGCTATTATTTTAACTGCGCGACAAATGGGCCTTTCCATTGCGGACATTCGTAAACTTCTTCGCGATTTTCAGGCACAATCTGATCCCGAATGGCCGCTCCATGTCAATTCAGAAGCATAACTCACGATTGTTGACATTATCGAAAAGAAATCTCCTTCGTTGAGGCATGTTTACAGATAACGCGTGGTGAACTCAACAATCGGAGATTTCTTTATTTTTGGCTGCGTCAACGCTAGGGAGCATCATGACTCTTCGCGTGTTAGCTTCCACTTATTATATTCCAGAAATTCTTTGAATTGCTCTTTACTTACGCCAGAAGCCATCGCTTCTTTTACGAGATTAGTCCATTCTTCATCCAACGCCTCAGCTTCATTCGAAGCTTCCTTGTCTTGCAGCAGCTCCTCAACTGAGACCCCGAGAATAACACTAATCTTCTCCAGAAATTGAATGGAAGGATTCTGCTGAATTCCTCTTTCAATTGAGCTTAAATAGGATTTTGCGACACCTGCTCTTTCGGAGAGTTCTGACAGTGAGTAATTTTTCTTCCTTCGAAGGATTTGAATCCGTTCTCCGATCATGATTTAACCTCCGTGTATACATCTGCTTGTCCCTATTATATCCGATTTCCCCCACCTCCGAAAGCGGCTACAGCGTATAGACGTTAACAGGCTGCGCCTCTTGATTTTGTAAAAGATTTACAAATATGCTCTTTTTTTCTGAGGATAATGACAAAAAGGTTCCCTGTTCAACCAATTTCCCGTCATGTATGACTAAAATTTGTTCCGCGTTTTGGATGGTGGACAGCCTATGGGCAACCACAATGACCGTAATGCGATCCTTCAACCGATGTAAAGCGGTCAGAATCTTTTGTTCATTCTCCGTATCCAGTGCGCTTGTCGCCTCATCCAGAACAAGGATCGAAGGCTGCCGGATGATGGCTCTTGCCAGGACCAGGCGCTGCCGTTCTCCTCCTGACAAACGAATGCCTCGATCTCCAATGAGCGTCTCCAATTGGCGAGGAAGCTTGCGTACAAATTCAGCCGCCGAGGAGAAATCGAGTGCTTCCCACAGCTCGATCTCCGTGGCACTCGGTTTAACCATCAACAGGTTTTCTCTTATGCTCGCATTATAGAGAAACGGATCCTGCGCCACATACCCGATGGAGCGTCTGTACGCGAGCAGATTGTCATTCGTGATCGCCATGCCATCCACGAGGATTTGACCGGATTCAGGCTGCATCAGGCCCATTAGGAGGTCGATCAACGTGCTCTTGCCGGCCCCTGATTTGCCAACGATAGCGGTCATCCCTTGGGCAGGAATATGAGCGCTGATATTTTGCAAAGCATACACAGGCAGTTGCGGCTGATAGCGAAACGAAAGATTTCTGACTTCGATTCCTTGCATAACGAACCAATGGCCAGGTCCCGGAGCGGGCGATTCTATAAGCGTAATCGCCTGATCTGCGGCTAATTTGCAGTCATGCTGCAATTGCTGAAGAGCCTGGAAGGCCGGGATGGTCGAGGCCAATTGTTCCAGTTTGGATTGAAGGCTGGTAAATCTCGGCCATAACCTGGCAAAGACCAGAATAACGATCAACAAAGACGGCCCTTCACTCGGAAAAAAGCGAAATGACGTAAAGATAAATCCGGCGATAAGCAGTGAGGACGATATTTTATACAACAGCTGGGAATTCAGCCGTAGCCGCACATAATCCAGCTGCTCTTGCATGGTTCCTTCGGTAAGCTGCTGGTGCCACTCCAAGCGGGAGGGTTCCAGGTTGTTGCTCTTTATATCTTTCATTCCTTGAAGCTGGTCAGTGATTCCTGCCAGATAGGCTTGGGCGAGCTTGGACGTCTGGCTGCCGAGCTGCTTGGATTTGCGAATAAATCCGCGGGAAAGAAAGGCAAGCATGGCTCCGCAGGCAATAACGAACAGCGTCATCTTCGGTGAGATCCAGAAGGCGAAAATAATCTGAACGAGGGTAAACAAGGCAGATGTAATGAATTGGAGGAGCAGACTGATTCCCCCCAAGACTCTGGCGGTTTCGGTCGTTAGGGCATTCACCAGATCGGAAGTTCTGCGGTGTAGGAAAAAAGACCATTGCGCTCTTAGAAGAGCGCTGTAGTTCTCGTAGCGCAGTTGTCGGCTGAAATGTTGCTCTATCTCGGCATTGCGGATCGTAACGGCCCGATGAATGAGGTTTTGTGTGACGACAATCAGCAGGTATACCGTTAGAATGATGGCTAGGGAAGCAGCCTGTGGCAAGCTGTGCAGGATGTTCAAAAACCGCAGCCTGTTCTCCCAAGCCGGCTCTGACAACAGAACGCCGCCAACCGTAAGCATGGGGATGAGCAGAAGAAATGTCATGCCCTCCAGGAGACTGCTGATCACCATGCCGATAATGTTGATGCTTAATCGTAACCCTGCCGTTTTATGAAGCCGCTTCATGTAAAGAATAATCGAATTCATGAGTCTGTCCCTGCGCTCTTCGCGAATTTCTCCACCACGACGAACTGCTTCATCATCTCGGCGCCGGTAATGTATATCGAGCCGCTGCGAAGCCAGGCGTGTGCGATCAGTTCACCGTTTTTATTTTTCCCGGTTCCCAAATATAACGTGCTGTGCAGGTTTCTTTTCTCAAGCATCTTCATGCCTGCTATCGCTCTTACCAAGCATTTGCTCTCCCAGAAAGTGTGCCGGCTCGCGATATGGATCGCGCTCCGAATATGCTTCATGGTTTTCGTATCCGACGGATCATGGACTTCTGGCGTTTCCATGGATCGTCTCCCCAGCAACGGCGAGATCTTCGCGAACGGAAAATACAAAAGAATGCGCGCCCAGCCCAAATAAAGAAAAGCTTCCGCAAATAAAAGGAATGTCTTCCGGTCAAACAAGCATAACCATATCCATCTTCTCAACCGGTTCATCGTTGCTTCACATGCCGTATCAAACCCTCATGTTCCAAATCCGAGAGGAACAAGAGAATGTCTTCCTCGCATTCCGACGACTCCACCTCATATTCGGATAAAATGGATTGAATAATGTGTTCCGCCTTCACGGGCGTGATAAGCATGTCCCAGATCTCGCCGCCAAGCGTACCGAGATTATAGTATTTTCCCTTCTGGACGCTTAACATCACTTTTTCGCCGGCCATATCGCTAACGATATGGCCCTCGCATTGAACAAGCGTATCGACAGGGGTGATCGAATGAAGTTTGCTCATTGGTCATTCTCTCCTTGCCGGGTAATGTTTAAAATGTGCGATGTCAGATCAAGCGTGCTGAATCCAACCATGGGACGGTGTAAACGGTACATCCCGATCTGGTGAACGAAGGATGACAGGGTCTTGAAGTGCCATTCCATCAATCCCAGCGGCTGCACCAAAAAATTACGGTACGTATGGTGAAAGAGGACGCGAAAGCGCTCCATCCCCTGGATCGGCGCAATATGAGTTGCGGCATCCCATGGAACCAACTCAAAGATACTTGCCAACGGAAGAGGTTCATCATGAAAGTTGGACCCCACGGGCACGGCAAATTTCGTATTCCGCTCATAAAGCGGGGTGTAATTGGCATTGTCCATTCCCATGTGCTTCAGTGTGTCCAGCCATAATTTTTGCTGTGGGTAAGAAGGAACAACCCAAGGAGAGCCTTGAGTCATCACGACGGGAATAACATCATCGCTAAGCAGCGGATATCCCTCGGACACCAGGTGCAAGGCCAAGGTCGATTTGCCCGCCCCGGATTCGCCGATAATGGCATAGGCCTTCCCGTCAATAGCTACGGCGCTGCCGTGCAAAGGCATAATTTTGCGCTGCAGCAAGATAATGCCCATACAAGTCCCCAGAATAAAAAGCCGAACCCAGTTCTCTTCCGCCTGATCGAACGGAGAGACCAGGATGGAGGAGGCATCCTGTACCGCATATATGGCAGCCCCAGGTACCCGAAACATAACCGTACGGCCGTGATCCAGAATAGCGAAGTTTCCATAGAAATGAATGGAGCTGTTCCAGAGAGGCTGCAAGTCTGTCCGCCGTACCGTAATGTTGTCCAGAGGCTCGCGCTCGCCAGCCGGAGGCAGTTCCGGTAATACAAAGTCGCTCTCAATACGGAAGCCAAAAGCTTTATAATGGTCAGTCCTTACCGCTGCTCGTTCGGTCATGCTCATCTCTCCAAGAGTTTGTAAAATGAGAACAGGGGAACCCTTATACCCGTTGAGATGTATAAGGGTACCGCACCAGTAACCGCATTCATTAAGCCAATTGTCTAGCTATCGTAATGCACGTCTTCATCCGGGTCCGGCTGGAAAGCATCCGGGGTAGAGGTACCCGGGCCAGCCATGGTCTGATGAACATCCAACACTTCAAGGGACGGCTTGCTGTACTGCTTTTTCATGGTTACACCTCCTTTCCTGAGATTCTTGACAGGAATTTATGAAAGATGAACCCGCGCATCAGCACGCGGAACTTCAGATCGAACGCAAGCTCCGGCCGCGGGCGATGCCGGATATCGTCCAGCAGCTCCTGAAGCAGGGGGGCATTCAGATAATAAGAAGCTTGCGGATCGCCAATCATCTGTTCAAGATCCTGGATGAATTCACTCCAGTCAGGCATGAGCCTGAACACGCCGTCAGCGCCCTGCACGCCGCGTCTTTTGCGATTTAATCTCACCTTGTCGGGCAGGTAGCGGGCGGTTGCCCTGCGTATCAGCGAACGGTCGACGCCTTGCTGAACGAATTGTTCATCGGGTACCGACAGACAGAAGCGGACGACCCGCAAATCATTGGTGGGATCCCTGTCCCAGATTTTATGCTTAAGGGAAAGCTTCGTGCCGATCGTTCCGTTAATATTCCAAAAATACAGTTGATTAAAGTGATCCTTGCGGATGTCATACGCATTCTGAGTCGATGATCCCCAGACGTCCATGCCGCAGGCCTTCATGCAGTCAGTTACATTGGTTTTTCTGGCGAAGTCCGGGTTAATCAAGACCGGCAGCGCAGGGTCGCCTCCCGGAGCAATCAGCGGGGCGAGCCAAGGAAAGCTCTTCTTGCCGACGATTTGAAGCACTTTCCAGGGATTGGCCCCAAGCGATTGGCAATAACGTCTGTGCTCCCAGAAGAACGACACGAGACGCCCCTTCCTTAGCAGACTGGCCTGGTAATCCATGGCGGGCCCCCAGGAAATGGTCCAGTTCCCCCTCTGTCCGGTAAGCATAACCCCGATGTCCCGGGCAGCGGCTTGTTCATAGATTCCCTTAAGCCAAAAAGAGTTCTCGAAAAATTTATACGGCATCTCCAGTGTATCAAGCCATTCGTCAATGACGGAATAAGGGTTGCTTGACGGATAACTGGATACATTCATCTCGATATTGCCTACATGCTCCGCCGTGGACCGTATGTATTCTCTTTCATCCGCAAAACGGTTGCATGAAGTGAAATCGGAAAAGCCTTCGACCGGGTAATAGCTGAAGGTATAGAGAGGCTTGTTGTTGGCTTTCAACATCGGTGCGGCAAAGCTCACAACCGAACCGGAATCAAGTCCGCCGCTTAGATGTGCTCCGACCTGGCGGAACGTTCTTAACCGAGCTTGAACGGCAGTCTGAAAAACATCACGGAACGCTTCCTCATATTCCTCGTTGCTCGTAAGCACAAGCTTGTCAGTATGCTGCAGACGGCAATATTGTTGAAAGATTACTTTCCCATTGGCAACGAAAATGGAATGCGAAGGGGGGACCTGCTTAATGGATTGATAAACGGTAGAAAATGAATCTACGGCGTCTGTCGTGATCGGGATAGCAAGGAATTGGGAAATCCAGTGTTCGTTCAAGTCTCTTGTAACGTGCGGCAGCTTAAGCAGAGGCTCCATGATGGTACAGAATGAGAACAGTTCCGGGGATTGATGAAAGTAAAGGGTCCGTGTTCCGGAAAAATCCCTTGCGCCAAACATCGTGCGATCCCTTCCATCCCAAATGATAAAAGCGAAATCCCCTACGAGATGTTTGGGCATATCATGGCCCCATTTCATATATGCTTGGAGAATAAGCTGGCTGTCCGTTATGGTCTGACGAGCCTGCTTGGATAGTTGAAGCTGGTCTGCTAATTCGTCCTGATTATCAATAATCGCATCCGAAGTAATGGCGAGCGATGTAACCGGATCATAGTAGGGGAGCACCTCGCTGATGGATTGCGGCGTAATGCACTGCTGGAGGCTGCCCAGAAATAAGGAACCGTTACTCAAACTAGTTACATAATCAGCGGGAAAGCGCCGCAAGGCATCGATCATTTGTCTGCCAAGTCCGGGTTCCAACTTATCGTGTTGAAGGTGATAAATGCCTGCTACTGCACCCATCGTCGTTCTCCTCCAGATACACGTTTTGTTCTTGTGAAAGAACGATAAAAATAAAATTGTTCTTAATAAAGAACATGAATAAAGAGTAACATCCCTCTTTAAGGATTGTCAACCCTGAATCATCCCATTCGAGGCGGAGCAATATGTCACCTTGTGGTTGATCATGTTCATATATGTTTTATAATGAAGTAAACGGTTATGCAGCGGAGGTAATGATATGCTTTATTACGTTTTCGCCTTCCTTCTTTCTGCTTGTATCGTCCTTATGCTTATTCCTCCATTCAAGAAACTGGCCTTCCGCATCGGCTTCGTCGATCAGCCGCAGGCGGATAACGAACGGAAAATACATAGGCAGCCCATTCCTTTATTGGCGGGGGCTGCGATTTTCATCGGCTTTTGCGTCACCTATGTGCTATTCGTCCCGCATTCCTTGACGAAGATGGCCGGCATTCTCGGCGGCGGGCTGCTCATCCTGTCCATCGGCATGGTGGATGACTGGTACAAAACCCGGCGCAAGGACTTCCCCGCGCTGCCGAAGCTTATCGTGCAGGTAGGGGCCGCCGCTCTGATCTACGCCTCGGGAATCGCTTTCATCGGCTTCAACAACCCGTTCACGGGGCAGTTCGTTTACTTGCCGGAATGGCTTCAGTTCCTGCTGACGGTAACCTGGATATTCGGGGTGACGACGGTCATTAACTTTTCGGACGGGATGGACGGTCTGGCTGGGGGGCTGACTGCGATCTCGGCAGGCACGCTGTTCGTCGTCGGCATCTCGCACGGACAAGGGACTCCGGCGATGATGGCCTTGATTCTGGTTGGTGCGGCACTCGGATATTTGCGTTACAACAAGCCGCCGGCCAACGTCTTTATGGGCGATGCGGGGGCGACGTTTCTCGGCTTCATGCTGGGGGTGGTGGCGCTCGACGGCGCGTTCAAGCAAGCGACGCTCTTATCGCTCTTCATTCCGATTCTCGCGGTGGGCGTGCCGATATTCGACAATATTTTGGTCGTCATCCGGCGGATGCTGAACGGGCAGCCGATATACAAAGCGGATGCGACCCAGGCGCATTACCGTCTGCTTGCGGTCGGATTGAATCAGAAGCAGGTTGTTATCTTCTTGTGCCTGCTGAATCTTTGCTTCGGGCTGACTTCCATTATTTTATCGCTGCTGCCTGTCTGACGGATGCAGCGCTTGGCGGACGTAGACCCGTCTCACACGAATGCCAACAACCTATACACCATATGAAATCAGGTGAATGCGTATGACGGAAGAAGAAGTGCAGGCTCCCGGCTGGGACGCGATTGATGCGAAATTGAAGGAACTGTACGGGGACACGGAGCCGCTCCATTATGGCACCGTCCTGCCCTTTATGCTGGGCGGCGAAGATCCGCTGGACGGGATCAGCGTCTATGCGCAGACCGAGCCGGTGCCGCATTGGCATTATGTCACATACGGCTTCTCGGAGCTGTACGAGAAGGAAGGGGATGACCCGGACATCAGCGGCTATGGCTTCGAGCTGACGATGCGGCTGAAGCGGGAGGGGGAGGAGGAGCCTCCGGCATGGCCGATGAATATGCTGCAGAATCTGGGCCGGTATGTATTCCGGTCGGGCAATGTGTTCGCGGCAGGGCATTATTTGGATGCGAACGGACCGATCGAGCTTGACTCGGACACGGAGCTGAGGGCGCTCTTCTTCATGCGGGACAGCGAGCTGGGCGAGATGGATACGCCGAACGGAAGCGTGGAATTCCTGCAGGTGGCCGGCATTACGCTGGACGAGCTCGACATGATGAAGTCATGGAGAAGCAGCGGCTTCCTGCCGATGATGGAGGAGGTTCTGCCGCTGGGCATCACCGACATGAAGCGGACGTCGGTGCTCCGCAATCCGGCTATCGCCGCCAGAGCGGAAGAGGGAATTCAGAGGGACGGCTCCGGGACGGGCAGCCTGTTCATCGATAGTCTGGCCTGGCAGGAGGAGAAGAAGTTCCTGCGGGGGGCGGCTTTTACGATTGAGATCGGGGCGAAGCAGGCACCCTCGGTTGCCAACATATTACGCGGCCGCATTCCATACCGGGAGCCGCTGTATTTGATCGGCCCGAACCAGCATGTCGCCTGCCTTCCCGGCGACGAGCCTCATGCCGTCGTGCAGGACGACGCTCTGGAACTGCATCTTAACGAGCAGGCGCTGGAGGAGCTGGCTTCCCGGCTCGTGCCGCGTCAAGGCTCGTTCACGCTCGCTTCCTTGCCGAAGGTGCAATTCCACATCGTCAAGACCGAAATCCGCAATCCGAACGGCGAGGTCGTCGAGACGATCGGTTAACGGAATCGAATAATATGGCGCTGAGATGCCCTCTGTCTTCTCTGAGAAGATGGGGGGCTTTTTTCCATCAAAAAAAGAGCCGCGCAGGCACGGGGAAATGCGTTCGCCGTGCGCGGCCCTTCGAAGAGGGGCTTGATTATAAAAGCTTGAACAGGGAATGGGCCGACAGTTACTGGCGAATGCGCTGCTCGATCTTCCCTGTAATGTCTTTCTTCGCCTTCATGTACTGTTCGACCACTTCATAGAGCGTGACGCCGGTATCGAGCGATTTTTTGTTCATGAACATGGAATATCCGTCACCGCCCGCGATCAGGAAGTCGTTCGTCGCGACATGATACGTTGTATCTTCTTCCAGCGCCTTGCCGCCTACCTTGACATCGGTCACGCGGCTTCCCTTCGGCTGCTTCATGTCGAAGGCGAAGGACATGCCCGCAATTTGCGGGAAGCGTCCGGAGCCGGACTCGATTTCGCTCACGCCGTTTTCGAGAGCCGCCTTCAGGTCGCTGCCCTTCACTTCAACGACAGCCAGCGTGTTCGGGAACGGCAGCACGTCGTACAAATTCCGCTTCGTCACATCGCCCTTCATAATGGTCGTACGGATGCCGCCCGAGTTCGTGATGGCCAAATCCGCTTCGAAGCCAGGCATTGTACGGGTGCGTTCCAGCATCGCGTCCGCCACCAGGTTGCCCATGATCGTCTCCTGCTTCCGCACTCTCGACCGGTCCCCGTCCAGATCGACGCTCGCGGTCGCGATTTTTTCATTCAAGAGCGAATCGGTCTCTTTTTTAAGCGACTCGACGATGGCGGATACGGCCGGGTCGGGCTTCGTCGCTTCGTCATATTTGAGCAAGCCGCCGGAGAAATGAACCAGATCTTCGCCATGATAGTACAGGTCTACCCGGCCCAGCGACTTGGCGTATTCCCAATCCTGTACAATGTAAGTGCCATTGACCAGCTCCGGCTCATCGACCGGGGTATGGGTGTGACCGCCAACGATGATGTCGATGCCGGGAACCTGCTTCGCCATCTCCCGATCATACTCCAGGCCGGTATGGCAGAGCACGATGACATGATCGGCCTCTTGGCGCAGCTTCGGCACCCATTCCTTCGCGACTTCGATCGGATCCCGGAACGTCAGACCCTTCACATTGTCGGGATGGGTAACGATCGGCGTGTCCTTCGTGACGAGGCCGAGGATGGCGAAGGTCTTGCCACCCACCTGCTTCTTGACATAAGGCTGAAGCAAAGGCTTGCCTTCCCCGTCGAAGACGTTCGCGGCCAGCACAGGGAATTCGAACATCTTCGTCAGCTTCGCGAGCTGCTCATAGCCGAAGTCATATTCGTGGTTACCCGACGCCATGAAGTCGTAGCCGAGGGCATTGGCCAGCTTCGTTGCCGTTTCCCCTTTGGACAAATTCACGTAAATGGTGCCTTGAATCATATCTCCGGCATCCAGCAGCATCGTATTCGGATTTTCCTCCCGCAGCTCCTTCATCAGGGTGGCGAGCTTCGCATAGCCCATTTCTTTCGCTTTGGCATCTTCGAGAACGTGGCCATGCAGATCGTTCGTATGTCCGATCGTGACATGCGTCGTAATCGCGTCGCCGAGCGCCTTGAAGAACTGGTCGCGGGTCACCTTCTCTCCGGCCAGATCCAGACGTAACCCCGCTTTTTCCGCCACGGTCTGCAGCGTTGCCGCATTGGCCGGACGATGAAGCTCTGTCCACTGCTCCGCATCGACGATACCCTCTTGCTTCGCCCACGTAAGCGACTTGGCGGCCCAGTGCTTGATCGCCGGATCGGCAGCCTTCACGGACTGCACCGCGTCCTGTACGCGTGCGAGCATCGCGATGGCTTCCACAAGAGTGATCGGGCGCTCCAGCGCGAGCCCGTCTTTGGTCCCGAAGATGTAGTTCTTGTCCTGCATCCATTGGATATGATCGATAGGGTGGATCGGCGCCGCAAATAAGGAACCGGCGAACAAGGCGCTCATCAGAGTCGTCAGTACCGCGGCTGTGCCAAGCTTCTTTTTGTTCATAAATGACCTCCGTCGCATACGAAATCGTGAAGATGTGAGAGAACTCGATATGACATATATATTTATCGTAGGGCATGCGAATGAGGGGATTGTTAACGGAAGTTATCGTTTTTGTAAAGGCGGGTGCGGTCAGGGGATAGAAAAGCAAGGCCGTTCCGGTCACAGGTGACAGGACGGCCTTGCCGCATAAAGCTGGATATACATGCACGGGGCAGGTCCCGGCATCACTTCGGCTTACAGTTCGTCGAAGCCGTTGTCATCGCCAACCTTGCCGTAGTTGCGCGATTTGGCTTCGAAGAAATCAGTCTTCGTCGAATTGAGCGCCTCGTCGGAGAAGGGCTTAATCCATGGCATGCAGTTCACGTCGACGCCTTCATAGGCCTTCTCCATGCCCATCAAAGCGAGGCGGCGGTTCGCGATATATTTAATGTAATCGCTCAACTCGCGCAGATCGATGCCGCGGATATTGCTGAGCGTATAATGCGCCCAGTTCGTCTCCAGCTGAACGGCCCGGTCGATCGTATCGTAGACGAACCGGCGGTTCGCGTCGATATTCAATTCCGGGAAATCGCGCAGCAACTGCTTGAACACTTCGCCGAAGAAGTAGCAGTGCTGATTCTCGTCGCGCTGGATGTATGAGATCATCTGGCTCGTCGCCATCATCTTCTGGTCGCGCGCGAGATTGTAGAAGAAGGCGAACGTGCTATAGAAAAATACACCTTCGAGAATCAGATCCGCAACGAGCGCTTCAAAGAACGTCTGCGGCGTCGGATTGTCCCGGAATGTCTGGTAAATGTCCGCGATGAAGCGGTTCCGCTCCAGCAGCACGGCATCATGCTTCCAATATTCGAAAATCTCCTTCTGCTCCTGCTCCGACACGAGCGAGGACAGCACATAAGAATAAGATTGATTGTGAACGACTTCCTGCTGGGCAATAATGGCCGCAATGGCCTCCAGGGAGGAATCAGTGAAAAACCGCTTCACATCGCCGACGAACATCGTCTGCATCGAATCGAGCACCGCCAGCAGCGAAATGTTGATCTTGAAGGCACGCTGCTCATCCGGCGTCAGGTTCGGAAATTGCTGGGCGTCCTTGGACATCGGAATCTCATCGGCGATCCAATGGTTTAACAGAAGCACCTTGTACAGCTTGTACATGTGCGGCATCCGGATATCGTCCCAGTTCAGGATGCCGGAGCATTCGCCCAAAATAATGCGGGTCGATTGGTTCGGCGCCTCGGTATTGAATATTTTTTGCAGTTTCAGCTCGCGATCGAGTAAAGTCATCCATTTTCTTCCTTTCCGCACATAATCATTATTCTATCTGTCGCCTGGGGGAGGGAGCCGCTCCCGAAGAAGCGGGATTCCTTCCGGAGAAGCGAAGCAGTCCCCGAAGAAGCGGGACTGCTTTCCGGAGAAGCGAAGCCGCCCCCGGAGGCAGCGGCCGTCTGGCGTTCGCTTTACGAACTGCACGCTTCGCATTCCTCGACGGTAAGCGCCTGGCTGCGCACATAGTAGGTCGATTTCAAGCCCGCCTTCCAGGCATGCAGATGCAGGTTAAGGAAATCGACGGCCCGGATATCCGGACGGACGTACAGGTTGAAGCTCTGACCTTGGTCGATATGGCGCTGGCGGGCTCCCGCCATGCGGATGGACCAGTTCTGATCGAGGCGGAATGCCGTCTTGTAATACCACATCGTCTTGTCGGACAAGTCCGGCGCCGGATTGGCGATCTTGTACGTGGTCTTCTCTTCATAGCTGAGCAGCTCGTATACCGGATCGATGCTCGCGGTCGAGCCGGCGATGATCGAGGTGGAGCCGTTCGGCGCGACCGCCATCAGCCATGCGTTGCGCATGCCGTTCGCCTTGACCTCGGCAGCGAGCTCGTTCCACTGCTCGGTCGTCACGAAGCGGCCGGGGCGCGTTCCGGTCGTATATTCGCGCTGTTCGAAGTAGCGGCCGTTCTCCCATTCGGACTGAGTGAACAGCGGGTAGGCGCCTTTTTCCTTCGCCAGCTCCATGCTCGCCCGCACCGCCAAATAATGAATCCGCTCATACAAATGATCGTTATACTCCACGGCCTCATCCGACTCCCAGGCGATGCCTTCCAGCGCAAGCAGATGATGCAGCCCGAAGGTGCCGAGCCCGATCGCGCGGTAGCGCCGGTTCGTATGCTGGGCTTGCAGCACCTCGATATTGTTGATGTCGATGACGTTGTCAAGCATCCGCACTTGGATCGGCACGAGGCGTTCGAGCACGTCGGCCCGCACAGCGCGCGCCAGATGAATCGAGTTCAGGTTGCAGACGACGAAGTCGCCCGGAATCTTGCTGATGATGATGCGGGCCCGCCCGTCCTCCAGCACGAGCTCTTCCTGCTCGATCGTCGTCGGCGACATGTTCTGCATAATCTCGGTGCACAGATTGGAGCAGAAGATCGTGCCATGCGCCTTGTTCGGGTTGGCCCGGTTGGCGGTATCCTTGTAGAACATATAAGGCGTTCCGGTCTCCAGCTGAGACTTCAGGATGCGCTTCATGATGTCGATGGCCGGCAGCGTAATGCGAGACAGCCGGGGATTCGCCACCGCCTCGGCATACTTCTCGCGGAACTGCCCCTGGCCCGCCTGCTCGTCATAGAAATCTTCCAGTCCGAGCGGACGGCCGTTCCCGTCGGTCCAGCCCATCGTCTTCTTCACTTCATGCGGGCAGAACAGATGCCAGTCTTCGCGCTTCTCGACCGCTTCCATGAACAGATCCGGGATGCAGACGCCATGGAAAATATCATGCGCGCGCATGCGCTCGTCGCCGTTATTTAATTTGAGATCGAGGAAGGACAGAATGTCCTTGTGGTACACGTCCAGATAGACGGCAATGGCGCCCTTGCGCGTGCCGAGCTGGTCGACGCTCACGGCGGTATTGTTCAGCTGGCGAATCCAGGGGATGACGCCGGAGCTGGTATTTTTGTGGCCGCGAATATCGGAGCCGCGCGCCCGCACCTTGCCGAGATAGACGCCGATGCCGCCGCCCATCTTGCTCAGCCGGGCCACGTCGGTATTCGAATCGAAGATGCCTTCCAGCGAGTCGTCCACCGTATCAATGAAGCAGCTCGACAACTGGCCGGCGACCTTCTTGCCCGCGTTCGCCATCGTCGGCGTCGCGGCGGTCATATAGAGATTGCTCATCGCCCAATATGCTTCCTTGGCCAGCTCGACCCGGCGCTCCTCCGGCTCCTGATGCATCAGATACATGGCGATGATCATGTAGCGCTCCTGCGGCAGCTCCATCGTGCGCCCTTCGAAATCGACGGCCAAATACCGCTCCGCGAGGGTGAGCAGCCCGATATAGTCGAACAGCTCGTCGCAGGCTGGATCGATCGCCTGGCCCAGCTCGCGAATCTGATCGGGCGTATAGGCTTCGAGCAGTTCCTGACGGTAAATGCCGATATCGGCCAACTGCTTAATCAGCTTGTAGAAGTCACCGTACGGGCGATCGGCGTACGCCTTGTAGCTGCGGTGCAAGGCTGCTTCCTTATACAGCTTCGTCAGCAGCGCGCGCGCAGCGACGAACTTCCATTGCGGCTCCTCGACAGAGACCAGCTCCAGGGCGGTCATGATGCAAGCCTGTGTGATGTCGGATGCCTCAACATGGCTGTGGCGCAGCTTGGCCAGGACGCCCCGGTGCCAGCGTTCGCGGTCCAGCTCCGGGTAAGCGCCCATGATGCGCTCGCCATAACGCATGATGCGGTCCGCATCGAACGCGAGCGAGCGATTATTCGGTTTGTGTACGGTCTGAACGGTATGATTGGTGGTTAGCATCCGTATTCCTCCTCGAAAAAGAGCAATAAAAATAGCCGTCCCTTCGCGAGAACAGCTCAGGACGGCATGGCAAAGCCGTATGTATCCGGGGGGTTCTAATCATGGCGGCTCTCCATATCTTGGACAAGACGCAGCTCCCCCTGCAACCACGCAGCTGCATTCGCCCGCCGCAAGCGGTACCGCAGTGCAGCGCGCGGCCTGAACACGTTCCCTATTCCGCGCAGGGAAATGAATGTGCTGCGATACAGGCAGGTCTCCTGGCTGGAAGCCGTATACCTCGGCGGCCTTCCCGGGACATTCGTCCCAGTGGACATAGAAAAGGCCGCTCTCTACAGAGCGCCTGTTCTGCCGGGTACTTGCTGCCGGAACGGTGATGACCATTGCTCCGGAAGCGCTTCTTACAGTGGCGGGACCGCGACGGATTCGCACCGTCTTCCCTATTAAGCCGGGGCCCGACGCGCATCGCTTTGTCGAACCGCAGCACCTGTATCGTTCAATATGTTGTTATACTCATGATAATATACTACAACATATTGGGGAAGTAAATAGGTTTTAGGTGATATTCCGCATAGGAAAACGACAAGATTTGAGACAGTTCCGTGCGTGGTCCGGGCCTTAAAAAACACCAGCGCAGCAAATACCGCCCCATAGTGGCGGCCGTCTTTCTGTCCTAGAATAGAGGAGATGGAGGATATTCAAAGCAACCAGGATTACCCAGAAAACCACGGTTCGAAAGGGAGTAAAATCGCCGGAACTGAACCGGTACGAGCGGGAGATCCATCTGTTGAATGACCGCTATGTCGTCATTGTCGACGGGTCGATCTGGAAGCGGAATGGGCGGGGCCCGATGTCTATTATCATCTCGAAGTGCTTGCGGCCGCGGCATGCTCATAGGCGTGCAAGGGCCGGGGGAACGGAAAAGCCGGTCGAGAAGGCAGGATCTCGTCCGGCTTGCGGTGAAGGGAGGGCGAGGCGACATGGTATGGAGTTGGAACATTTGAAGAAGGAAAGGATGAACGTTACAATCAAGGTGATATTTGCATAGATGCTTGATGAACACCTACAAGACAATCGGGAGGGGGATGTATCTTGGACGCTCTAGCCATCGTCATCTTGTACCTGCTTGTTATGCTGTCGGCCGCTCCCATGTTTTACCGGATTCATAAGCGGCTGAACCGCATTGAGGAGCATCTGGCACGCACCAGTGACTTCAAGCGGCTGTCTTGACCACGGCTTATGCTTCCGATCTCCGGCCCGTTCGGGACCGGAGATGTACGCTCCCGCAGCCCTGAACGGCAGCGGCGGAATGGTGGCCGAAGATAACGCAAGCAGGCGGGGCCGCTGACGCGGCCCCGCCTGGAACAACTGGGGTTCAAGATGCAGTGAGTATCGTAAATGGATTACCAGCCGCGATCGTATTGCTTCGGTGGAGCAAGCTCCTGGCGCAATTGTTGCGCAGCCTGACGCGGCCAGTACGGATCCCGCAGCAGTTCGCGGCCGAGGAAGATGAGATCGGCCCGGGCATTGCGCACAATTTCTTCGGCCAAGGACGGTTCCGTAATCATCCCGACGGCGCCGGTCGCGATGCCGGCCGATTGACGGATCGCATGCGCATATTGGACCTGATAGCCCGGATACGCTTCGACCGGATGAGGGACGACCCCGCCCGAACTGCAGTCGATCAGGTCGACGCCCTGGTCCTTCATGCGCCGCGCATAGTCAATGTATGCCTCGATTGCGTTGCCGCCTTCGGCATATTCATTGGCCGAGATGCGCACGAACAGCGGCTTCGACCAGGTGATGCGCACCGCTTCAATCACTTCGCTCAAGAAGCGGTAGCGGGCGTCGGCGCTGCCGCCGTAGCTGTCGGTCCGCTGGTTCGTCAGCGGGGACAGGAACTGGTTGATCAAATACCCGTGCGCGCCGTGAATTTCGATCACGTCGAACCCGGCTTCCTCCGCCCGCCGTGCGGCGTCAGCGAATGCTTTGATCGTCTTGCGGATGTCCTCCAGCGTCATCTCCTCCGGCGTCTCATAGGCTTCGCTGAAGCGCAGCGCCGAAGGGGCGATGATTCCGGGAACAGTTGCTTTGCGCCCGGCGTGGGCGAGCTGAATCCCGATCTTGCTGCCGTGCGCATGGACCATGTCGGTCAGGCGGCGGAGCCCGTCTACATGCTCATCGCTCCAAATGCCCAGATCCTTCGCGCTTATGCGTCCGCCTGGTGTGACAGCGGTCGCCTCGATCATGATCAGGCCGACTTGTCCGACGGCGCGGGACGTATAATGGACCAGATGCCAATCGTTGACCATCCCGTCCTCATTGTGGCAAGAGTACATGCACATCGGCGACATCACGATACGATTCGGTATCGTCACGCCGCGTAACGTTAGCGGTTCAAATAATTGGGGCATGGCTATCCCTCCAAAGAATCATGTTCGAGATTGTACTTCCAATCCCATTATACCCCTCCAAGTATGCAGGAAACAAATCGGCATCCATGTCGAAGGATATTGCTTGACGCAGCAATGGTTATGGCGTGTGCTTCCGCAGCCAAGAGAGGCAGTCTGACGTAACCTCATCCCGGTTCTTCTCATTCAAGAGCTCATGCCGCGCCTCCGGGTACAAAATGCATTCAACCTCGCGAATCCCGAGCTCGCGATACATCTCGGCCAGCCGCCGTACGCCTTTGCCGTATTGGCCGACCGGATCGCGGTCGCCGGCAATGAGCATCACCGGCAGATCCTTCGGAATGGCCTGCATCGTCTCGGGGCGATGAATCTCCTGCAGCAGTCCGAAGAAGTCCCGGTAAAAGCCAATTGTGCTCAAAAATCCGCATTCCGGGTCAGCCACATATTTATCGACTTCCTGTTCATCCCGGCTCAACCAGTCGAAGGAGGTCCGGCTCGGCCGGAACGTGCGGTTGAAGCCGCCGAATGCCATGTTGTCAATCATTTTGCTGCGGTGGCGGGAGCCGCGAGCGGAGGCAACCAGCTTCGTCAGCGCGACTCCGGCGTACAATTCGGGCCCCCGCGGCCCGTTGCTGCCGCACAGTATGACGCCGTTTATTTTGCCGCCGTGCTCCGCCAAATATTTCTGGGCCAAAAAAGATCCCATGCTGTGCGCAAACAAAAATACTGGCAGCCCGGCCTGCTCAGAATGAATGATCTCGGTCAACTGCGCCATATTGCGGACCATCCATGCAAAGCCGTCCTCGCCGACATAGCCGAGGTCTTCGGGCCGCTCTGCTGTCCGGCCATGCCCGCGGTGGTCGTTGCCATAGACAACATAACCCGCCTCCGTCAAGGCTTCGGCGAAGCGGCTGTATCGCCGGGCCGTCTCGGTCATGCCATGCGCAATCTGGACGACCCCGCGCACAGGCTGCCCTTCTTCCGGATCCCAGCGGTACACATGGACGCGAACGCCCTCCGGGTCGGTGAACGTGAACGTATTGGATAACATATAGAACGCCTCCCGTATTGGATCGGCGATAAGCTGCGGCGCAAGGGGAGCAGCCGGCAGCCTATTGCCGGTTCGTTAGGTCCGCTCCTGTCATTGCGCTCAAGGGACCTAACATCGTTACCTTCCATTATATCTTCGGACAGGGAGGGAAATCCATGATTCTGATCCTTCTCTTTGTTCCTTGCTTTCCCTGCTTAACCGGTTCTTCGAGGCCCTCTTGATGCTGCCAGATGTTCTTTTCAACTCCTTTTGCTCAATATCCCATTCGCTCAGTCTTCATTTCTTATCGTGCTCCGTATTCTTTTGCTCAGTCTCCCTGTCGTTCAGGTAAAACATATTTCCTTAACATGTACCTTACGATGAGTCTCCCACTCGGTCAGGAAGAATCTAATCTATTCGATCAGTCTGAACTAATCCTGAGCTATGGGGATATCGGCCTTAAGAGGACTAATATGGTTGCTGGTTTTCCTGAATACTGGGGATAAACTGTGATAGGACAGTATGGGAGTGAAAACTTGCAGCCTTTCCTGAGCGATGGTCGTAAAAGGGCAAATCCGGTGAGAGAAAAACAGTTTTCTTCCTGAACAACGGGGATAGCAATCATAAGAGGCAGTGGAGAGGTTTGTCTCCCTTTCCTGAGCGACGGGAATATTGGCCATAAGACGGGAATATTGGCCATAAGAAGTAAATGAGTAGAATGGAGGGAAGATGGAAGAGGATGGTGAGGCAGGCGTTGCGGCGTTGACCGCCTCTTCGCGGCGGCCCCCAGATATGATACGATGGTACAGAATCATATCAAGACATACTGTGCAATCAGGAGGCCTGCCGATGTTCACACCGAGCCAATATTCCGGTCAGCCGGATCAGGATTATCCGCTGCTCCATAAGCAGCTTCTCGCCTTAATCGAGGGCGAGCCGAATCTTATCGCCAACCTGGCCAATGCGTCGGCCCTGCTCTGGCAAGGCTTGAAGGAGATTAACTGGGCCGGATTCTACTTAATGGACGAGTCCAAGGAAGAGCTGGTGCTCGGCCCGTTCCAGGGCTTGCCGGCCTGCATCCGCATTCCGCTGGGGCGCGGCGTGTGCGGAGCCGCCGCCCGGGAGCAGCGAACTCTCGTCGTCCCGGATGTCCATGCCTTTCCGGGCCATATTGCCTGCGACGCGGCGTCCCGTTCCGAGATCGTCGTCCCGATGATGAAGGAAGGACGGCTTGTCGGCGTGCTGGATATCGACAGTCCGGTCACGGACCGGTTCCAGGAGCCGGATCGGGAGGCACTGGAGAAGATGGTCGAGGCCTTGATGAGGGAAGCGATTCTGTAATCTCAGATTGTAATCGCATATGGACAGCGCGATCCTGAATGGACGCGCTGTTTTTTTGTGACATGAGGCGAGATTGTGAATTTGACGCGATATTCATGATTTTGAAATATTTGTTGTGATCGTACGCACTCGGCCCCGCTTTCCCGTCTAGTATGTTGAAGACAGAAATCCATTTTGACAGGGGGAAGCGCGAATGTTCTGTCATCAATGCGAGCAGACGCCGACGGGCGGCTGCAAGGTTGTCGGAGTGTGCGGCAAGGACGAGACGATAGCCAGTCTTCAGGATACGATTGTGTTTGCGTTGAAAGGCATCGCGGCGTACGCGACGCATGCACGGCAGTTGGGCTATGTCGATGAAGAAGTAGACGCGATTACGCATGAAGCTCTTTATATGACGTTGACCAACTCCAATTTCAACTTGCAGGAGCATCTGGACATGGCGATGAAGGTAGGGGGCGCGGCGATCCGTATTATGGATGTGCTGGATCGGGCGCATACGGAGCATTTCGGCGTTCCCGTGCCGGTTACCGTCCCCCAGAACAAGATAGAGGGCAAGTCTATCGTCGTGACGGGGCATAACTTGTATGCGCTGGAGGAATTGCTGAAGCAGACGGAGGGCAAGGGCATCAACATTTACACCCATTCCGAGATGCTTCCGGCGCATGGGTACCCTGCATTGAAGAAATACCCGCATTTGAAAGGCAATATCGGCAAAGCATGGTATGATCAGCGCCGTCTGTTCGAGCAATATCCGGGCGCTATCCTGGCTACAACGAACTGCGTCATGCCGATTAAGGGGACCTATGCCGATCGCTTCTTCTCCTATGACGTGGCCGGGCTCGAGGGCGTGACCAAAATCGTGAATGACGATTTCACGCCGCTGATCGAGCGTGCGCTGGCGCTGCCTGCGGCGGACGTGGACAGCGAGCTG
Organism: Paenibacillus dendritiformis; assembly: GCF_945605565.1. NCBI lineage: Bacteria > Bacillati > Bacillota > Bacilli > Caryophanales > Paenibacillaceae > Paenibacillus > Paenibacillus dendritiformis. Next base: position 1,065,661 of record NZ_OX216966.1, read on the forward strand.
ACATTGACAACGGGGTACCATCATGAGACAGTGCTCGGGCTTGCGCCGGAAATTATTCAGGCCGTCAAGGATGGCAAAATCAAGCGTTTCTTCGTCATCGCCGGCTGCGACGCGCCGGGCAAGGGCGGCGAGTATTACCGCGAGCTCGCGACATCGCTGCCGAATGACACCGTCATTTTGACCACATCGTGCGGGAAGTTCCGCTTCAATGATGTCGATTACGGCACGGTGGCAGATACGGGCATTCCGCGTTATATCGATCTGGGGCAGTGCAACAATTCCGGCTCCACGGTCAAAATCGCGGCCGCTCTTGCGGACGCCTTCGGCTGCAGCGTCAACGAACTGCCGGTGTCGATCGTGCTCTCGTGGTTCGAGCAGAAAGCAGTGGCGATTTTGCTTGGCTTGTTCAGTCTGGGCATCCGTGATATTCGCATCGGGCCGAAGCCGCCGGAATTCATCTCGGAAGGCGTGATGAACGTGCTCACCGATCTGTTCGGCTTGAAGCTTATCGGCGATGCGCAGGAAGATATGAAGGCGATGCTCCGTCTCGTCTAGATGTTGAACGGGATAAATGATTTATGGAGTTAATCGATTGCGGCGCGGTCCCTGGCGGGGCCGCGTTTTTTGTTCGATGGGATTAGTCACAGCTTCTGAATGGCTCATCTGGCGCAGCTTCTTTTTACTGCTGATGTGATATCCGCTATAGACTCCAGGGGAGCCTTCCGATACGGTAAGCAGTGGCATGCCGGGTCGATGCCCGGCACGCACATGCAATCAGCAGAAGGAGCTGCAAGGATGAAGACGATTGTCGCTGCGATCAATGCAAAATATATTCATACCGCGCTGTCGCTGCGCCTGTTGAAGGCATATGCAGAGGATGAATTCGAGATAGATATGGCGGAGTACACGATCAAGGACCCGGTGCTTCATATTGCGGCCGATTTGTATAACCGGAAGCCGGATGTGGTCGGCTTCTCCTGTTATATATGGAATATCGAAGCGACGCTGGCTGTTGCCCGGATCTTGAAGCAGGTGCTGCCTCATGTCCGCATCGTGCTCGGAGGACCGGAGGTTTCCTTCGACCCGGGCTATTTTCTTGGGCGGGAGCCTGCTGTCGATATTGTCGTGACGGGCGAAGGCGAGGCCGCATTCAAAGCGCTGCTCGGCTGCTTCGCCAATGGCCTGCCGGTCGGTACGGTGGCGGCCATTGCTTGGCGGGAGGGCACACACATTCGCGTCAATCCGCCGCAAGCCAAGCTGGACCTGGAGGATATGCCGTCTCCATACCGGTTCGAGGCGGATCGGGCCGAGCTCGGCAAGCGCATCGTTTATTTCGAGACGAGCCGCGGGTGTCCGTTCAACTGCCAGTTCTGCCTGTCCAGCACGGAGACGGGAGTCCGCTTTTTTGACAAGGAGCGGGTGAAGGCCGATTTGAAATATTTGATTCAGGCAGGAGCGCGCACCATCAAGTTCCTCGATCGTACCTTCAATATTAACCGCGATTATGCGCTCGATATTTTCCGGTTCCTGATCGATCATCATGACGGCTGCGTGTTCCAATTCGAGATTACCGCCGACATTATGCGGCCGGAGGTGCTGGAGTTCCTGAACAAGGAGGCGCCGCCCGGCATCTTCCGCTTCGAAATCGGCATCCAATCGACGAATGAGGAGACGAACCGGCTGGTCAAGCGCCGGCAAAATTGGGATAAGCTGTGCCGCACTGTGCGCCTCATTAAGGAGGGCGGCAAAATCGATCAGCATCTCGACTTAATCGCCGGACTTCCGGGAGAGGACTATGTGTCCTTCAAGAGGACGTTCAATGATGTCTTCGCGCTCCGGCCCGAGGAGCTGCAGCTCGGCTTCCTGAAGCTGCTGCGCGGCACGGGCTTGCGGGCGGATGCCGGCCGGTACGGCTATCAATATATGGACCACGCCCCCTATGAAATGCTGGAGAATGATGTCCTCCCGTTCTCGGATGTCCTGCGCATCAAGCGGGTAGAGGATATTTTAGAAAAGTACTGGAATTCGCATCGAGCCGATTATACCGTCAATTATTTGACGCAGCACTCATTTGCGACGCCGTATGATTTTTTTCAACAATTCGGAGATGATTGGGCGGAGCAGGGCTGGGAGCGCATCGGCCATCAGCTGCATGATCTGTTCCTGCGTCTGGAGCAATTTCTGGAGCGGGCGCAGGTGCCGGATCTGGAAGTCATTCGCAGTCTGATGCGGTTGGATTATATGCTGCAGCATCGCCACAAGCCGCGCACCCTCTGGTGGACATCCCCGTCGAAGGCGGAGGTCGGGGCCTGGCTGAAGCGATTGGCGGATGCGCCTGAGCAGCTTCATGCCGGCTTCGGCAGCCTGGAGCTGACCGAGCAGGCGCTGCACAAGCATGCCATGGTTGACCTGTGGCCATGTGATGCGGTCCGCTTGGTGGAGACGGGAGAAGCGGATCGTTCCGCCCCGAGCGCCGTGATCGTCCTCTTTGGCGAGGCGGCGGCTGCGGCGGAACGGCGCCATTTGCCCCGTTGGTATGCTTGCCCTGCGCTACCAATAGACATGTAATTTATGGGAATGAATAAAAAGTATTGCAACTTTTCGTCGATTTATTTATAATAATATTCGTTGTTAAACTGCTGGTGTAGCTCAGGGGTAGAGCAACGCACTCGTAATGCGTAGGTCGGGGGTTCAATTCCCTTCACCAGCACCACTTACATGTCGATAACGGCGCGGCTTCCGGGTTCCGGGGGCCGCGCTATTTGTATGCTCATCTACCGAACATCTACCCTTTATCCAGATAAAGCGGCTTTTTCTCCTCAATTTGCTGTCCAGTGATTGAATCTCCGACATTGCGAAGGACAGCAAATAGAGCGTGTATGCAAATGATCGCAAAAAAAGACCTTGAAAGGCACGAAGCCACTCAAGGTCATTTAGACTAAGCATGAATTGATGCCCAATTTTTAAATATTTCCAGTATCTCTCTAAGATTGTTTGGTCCACCGTACCCCTTAAAAGTGTTTTCTTCTACAAAACAATGAATCCAATCGTTGTTGCTACGTTCTATAATTGTTTTTGGATATTCCTTTTCCTCTAGATTAGTTTCATTTAAACTAATTTCTACAGACCAACCGGGGTTATCCAATGTGGCAATTCTTAGACCATAACTATGCTCCCAGTCGTTATCGCAGTTCTGTAAAAACCAATTCTCCAACCAAATTAATATATCCATTTTTAATCACCACTTCATAGGGGTTTCTTTCCCTGATTTTCTAGGTTCTCTAACTCCTCCCGGAGTCTTAGGATCATGGACGTGTGGTTCTTTAATCTTTTGCCCAGTTACTTTGTTAAAATGACCATCGCCTTTGCCAACACCGTCATACCGTTTTACTTGTTCCCACTTATTTGGGCTATTCGTATTAGTTTGTGGTTTATACGTTGAGTAGTTTGTTACATTTCCATTAGAGTCTCGTTTAAATGTAGTGTGTGCTCCAGTTGCAGAGTTATCAGGTTTTAGATTGTTTTTTGCTCTTCCAACATTAGACGCCTGGTTAGAGCCGCCGCCTCCCCCTGTAGGCGCCCTCATCGGAATATTTCTTATTCCCCCGGCTCCGCAATTATGCGTCCATATTTCCAGCTCTGTTACAAAATAATTATGTACTCCCTGGACACGGAAGTTATACACGGTGGTAATACCGTTCTTAATCGCGATACGGTCGATCGGATAGAGGTTGCCTTCTGGATTTTGAAGCAGGTCACCTACCTTAAGGTGTCTTGCCTCAACCCAGCCTTGGCCGGGCACCCAGAACGGATGCTCTTCCGTTGTCGTTATCGTTATTCCTTTGACCGTAATTCGGTACGTCTCGTATGCTTGTCTTTTGAACAATTCAACAACCGTATTATATCCTGTTTTCCCTGTTCGTTCATCCTTCGTCAGGACAAAATCACCGATGCGGATTTCTTCAATAGGCTTGAACCCAGCCTTCGTTTGTACCGGGGTGCCGGCAGAGAAGCAATGTAAATTGCAATTAGCGATGGATTGAGCAGAAGCAAGAGGAAGACTCGTTAATGAAAGGATAAAAAATAGCATCAAAGAAATACTCTTTTTCATGTTTTTCTCCTTTTTTTCAAAAATTTAATCGGATACTGCGTTCCTGATTGGTCACGGAATGCTGTCGTCCATACACTTCATGTCCATTCTCCGGTTGAGATCAAGCAAACGGACAATAATCATTTCTTTCCCCCCTTATCTCGTCAAACAGCGAAATTGTCTGTATATGGTGCTGGATGACGGATGGAATCTGCATTTGTCAAAAAATGACGTTTTTGAGTATAACAAAAATGGTGTTTAATGTATTTAAAGTTTTGTAATAATTACCTGTAGAATTGTATTGTGGAAATGTTGGAGAATTGAAGTGCCGAATGTAGTAAGTATTGTAAGCAAATAAAAGAGCCAGGGAAATAATTCCCGTGGCTCTGATTCGGCTTATATTACTGTGTATCGGAAAAATTTAGTTGCTTTTCAAGACATCAATTAATCTTTTTGTCCAACTAAAGTCTGTTTTCGTAATTGTATTATCTCCGTATACTTTGCCATCTCTATCGATGGCATAGATAAACATTCCTCCCTTAGGGCCATCTTCCGGTTGCCAAGCCGCATATTTGTAAGCTCTGCTTGTTTCAAATGGTTCCAGAGCATCACCCCAGTTTGCGCCTAATTCTTCCTGAAAAGATATTCCCGGAAGAAACTGATCAGGGGAGATTGTATTTTTATAAGTTGCCCATGTAGTATCTAATCTACTAGGGGTTCTGCCATAAGCTTGTAGAAACAAATAATCACAAAATGGGGCTACTTTTTTGAATAGGCTGTGATTGTCTTTGTTTGTATCATAGATAAGCAGTTTGCCGCTATTCGACACTGGCCCTAAACGTTTAGACAGAGCTTCAAAAGTACCAAATGCTTTTGTTTCTTTTTCTTGGGTTAACGTTTCCTCCATATCAATATCTAAGCCATCTAAATTGTAGGGAGTTAAGTATTTATCAATTAAGGATTGCGCGTAATCATCATATTCTTTGGATGTGGGCGTTGTGCCCATACTAGGTACGTTATATAGCTCCCTTATATCTATCGTGCGTATCACTTTGGTTTGACGTTCGTGCAAGGCAGGCACATATGTATCACGAAGCGTGTCCCAAAATAATTGTTCATCTGTACCTGGCTTAACATAGTGGAAGACGGAAACGATATCGACTCCTTCAGGAATATCTGTCATAGCTGTCACATTAGGATCTGGGAGAGTTGAATTTGCATCATGAGGCATGGTTACGTCACGCCATGTTCTATAGTATGCCATCATTACAGGAGCTTTTTGAGCTTCAGTTAACTCGTTTACTAAAGAAGTTGAAGGACTAGCTGTAATAATTGAGCCGCCCATTAAAGATAAAATTAAAACTGTCGACAAGATTAACAACATTGAGGTTTTCTTCATAAAAGATAACTCCCTTCCTTAATGATAATATTTGAGACAATAAGGTAAGCGGTTACATTTCAGAGGAAATTCCGGTTCTCCTTGCTCTAATCACACTCAACCTCAGGTTTGCAACAGCAAAGGATGGAGAGCAGCCATACCATGTGCTTCTTTCGATTTCTGCTCTTATCTGGATTTAATAAGCGATGATGGACTTCGAGATAGTCCTTGGTTTGTGACACCAGCTTGCGCTATACTTCCCCCAAAATTTTAAAACCTCCTCATCTGTTTGAAAAAATCAAGATTGGAAAGAAGCACTTCAATAGCTAGTCAATTACTATGAGTCTTTTATATTATCGTATAGAAACACAAAAAAATTAATAGGCCGAAGAATTTTACGATCAAAAGGCCGTTGATTTTATGTTTGACGACGATGCTCAGGCGGTTGGGATTATGGTTTTAAATCGGCCGTTAGAGCTTATTGAGTGACAATTTCTCATTCAATCCACAAGAGCCGTTGAGGAGAATATTTCACGTCTCTTTTTCTTGTAAGAAAGAGAGTGCAGGGCAAAATGAAAAAGAGAGAGCAGGGAAACTCTGCTCTCTGCCTCTTGACTCGAAAAAGTAAAATCAATTTCGTCTTAAAACATCTGTCGCATCCGCAGCTTGCGTGTTAATCCTCGAACAGGTCATTCATCAGCTCATCGATTTCTTGTTTTCGTTTCTTGGTCTCTTCTTTATCGAGGGTGAACTGATTGCCGTTAATGATCACGACGTCTCCTGCCTCGGCTTCTGCCGGCAGCAAATATTTTGGATACTCAACGGTATGGCCATCCACTTCAATCACGGCCAGATCGCATTCGAATCGGTCGATTATCCCTTTAATCATATGGATTACCTCACTGTCTCGAACTTTATTTTTTTGCCATCGCTGATAGCGGTTATGGTTCCTTGCGTGTCTGTCCGGAATGTTTTCACCTTTGCATTCTTGAGCCTGTCCACCGTTGCTTTCTTGGGATGGCCGTACTTATTGTCCGTTCCCGCGCTAATCACTGCGTAGGTTGGTTGTACGGAGGACAGAAACTTCTGTGACGTCGATGTGTCCGAACCGTGATGGCCTACCTTCAGCACGTCGGCGCGCAGCTTTTTCGGATGCTCCAGCATATCCGCCTCGCTTTTGGCTTCAGCATCACCGGAAAAAAGGAAAGAAGTGTCTTTATACTTCAAGTGTAACACGGCGCTCCATTCGTTTAAATCCTTGCCGTATTCCTTAACGGGGGCGATAAATTCAGCCGTAATGCCTTTAAGCGGGATGGTGACTCCACTCTTGGCCGTCTTGATTCCCAGTTTTTGCTTTTTGACGGCTTTCAAGAAGTCCTCGAAGGTTTGCGTTGTATGGGATACTTTGGGGGCGTAGACGGCTGTGACCTTGAAGGCGTTGATCACATCGTCCAGACCGCCGATATGATCGGCATCCGGATGTGTCGCAATGACCACATCAAGCTGCTTGACGCCAAGATGCTTGAGGTATGCCACGACATCTTGTCCCTTATCATTGTCTCCGCCGTCAATCAGGATATGCTGCCCTTGCGGCGTTCTTATGTATGTGGAATCTCCCTGTCCGACATCCAAATAGTAGACTTGCAGCGTGCCGGCCTTTTGCTTTTGAGGGAGAATCAGTGACGTGCCGGCTTCTTTTTGATTCGATTTCTGCTTATCGGCCTTTCTTATGCTTCCATCCTTGTTATGATAATGGTATTCCCCGTCTTTCAAGCCCCATTGCGCGCAGTTCGTGCGGCAGGTATGGCCGCCGTTCGCATCGGTCTTGCCGGGATGCGCCAGCAGGGCAGGGGAAAATAGTGCGCACAGCAGTGAAAACATCAGCGCTATCGATACGTATGCTTTTCTCATGGTGCCTCCTCTTTCCGATCCTTTTCTCATCGAAGGATTAAGATATATCTATCATATCATCCCTGCGAGAGCAAGATGAGTACAGAAGCGCTTAGAGAAAAAAAAGCATTCCGTGCTCTGCCTTCCTCTGGGCGTGGAACCTGCTGGACGTATAAATTCACGCATGCTAAGATATAAATAGAAGAGGAGCCGTGCGGGAACACGACTCCAGTGCAATGGCCGCTTCAAAGGCGGTGGCTAGTTCAAAGGTCCAGAAATAGATCGCTACCTTTGCCGGGGGCGGTCTATTTCTTTGTGTGCAGGTATATTAGCAGCGTCACCACAAACGTCAATAACGCGAATATCCACAGCCCAAATTGGAACATGATGGATAGTGCTTCATATACGCTCACAGGCATCACCTCCCTTCCGGGAGATTAGCCGACCGCCCATAAAGCCATTCTATTGCCTATTTATTATACTATATTTTTCCTGAGAACTTCCATGTCGATAAACGCAGCTTCCGGTTAACGGGGCTGCATTATTTGTTGCGCGCGGAAATGTGAATACCCTGAGCGAACGGGAGAGCGATCAAAAGGCGGCTGGGACCCACTCTACATCAAGCCGTTCTCAAGCGTGTCACTCGTTCGACGACGAACAGGGGCTGGATTGTCCAGCCCCGTCTCCCGTCTATATTCCGTGCGGCTTCATGCTATTTGGCAGCATGCTCCGCTTTTCTTCTTACCGGAATCCATACTTCGCAGATCGATTCGGTCATCTGTTCGTTCACCCAGTAGTATTTCTCGATGCACGGTCCTTCCACTTGTTCGAAGTTCGTCGAAGGGAACCATTCGGAATAGATGCGCCGCCATACATTCTGAATTTCCAGGCCGCTGTCGGGCTTCTCAGTCAGTGTCTCCCGGCTCTCGAATACCGCGTACGTACGGGCAGGCACGTGAAGAAGGTCGAATTCGGTGGGAGCCTCTACTCCTGCGGGAAGATCGAATCCCATCATATAACGCTTGGTTCCATCCTCTTGAAAATCATAAAGGTAGCCGTAGAGCAGATTGCGAAACGGCCTGCCGACAATCTCATTAATCCTGTCGTGAGTTCCGTCATTCCAGATTTGATCGCCGAACGGGGGAATTTCCTTGAAGGGATCCGCATGTATGACGATGCTTTTGCCGATAACGGTAGACTCCAGCTCTTCTACTAGACGATAGTTCAATTCGCATTCTCCTTTGATCTCGATATGAAAGGAGATTCGTGAGAACGCCTTGAGCTTCACATCCCGCTTTTTGGCACCGGACGGTGTCACGCCATGCAGACGTTGGAACGCCTTCGCGAACGCCTCCGGGCTCTCGTAGCCGTACTTGAGCGCGGCATCGATGACCCTGCAGTCCGTTCCCGCCAGCTCTTCCGCGGCAAGCGTCAGCCGCCGGTTCCGGATATACTCGGTGACTGTGAAGCCGGTCAGGACATGGAACATGCGCTGAAAATGATAGCGGGAGGACAACGCCGCCTGCGCGATATCCTCGATCTCAAGCGTGTCGGTCAGATGCTCCTCGATATAATCGATGGCCTGGCGAAGCAGGTGAAGCGCCTCCATTGAACATCCTCTCCTTTCCCATTCAGTGTAGCGGAGAGGAAACTGTTCTTCCTGTCCTTGCGTGCGCCGATTTGTCTGATGAAGGATATATCGGCGATTATATCGATAATCTGCTGGTTTCGGGGCTTGAACATGTGGAGGGAATTGCTGCTATTTTACAGGAATTTCGGCTCAATGAATCCACATCCCTAGGAATTGCTGCAAATCTACATCATTTTAGGCCCTTTTGCTTCAAGCCGAAGCGAAACGGGTGAAATTCCTGCAGTTTTGCAAGATTCCCTTTCTGGTAAAATCGTCCGTATCGATTTGCTGTATTTCCGCAGGATTTCGTTTACCGAATAGGTGTAGAAATCGTCCAGTTAGCAGATTTCGCTTACCGAATAGGCGTGTCTGGAGAAATCGTGCAGTTTTGCGGATTTCGCACCATAGCGTTTTAAATCGATTTTTTTACTGAGAGACGAGATCCGCCACATAAAAAATGAAGTGCCAAAAAAACCCTTGGACTTTCTCAACAGCCTGAAATCTCCGTGTTTTCCGTGTTTTCTTCGCAATTTTTTTGCAATTTTCCAAAAAGGAAAGCCAAACGCCCTTCTATATGCTCTATATAGGTGAGAGGGAAGGGAGATAAGGATGCCGCATGGATATAGAGAAACTGGTGAGGAAAGCCCAAAAGGGCAACGATAAAGCATTCCTGATGCTGTATCAGCAGCATGAGGCAGAGATTTACCGGACCGCCTATATGTACTTGAAGAACAAGCAGGACGCGCTCGATGTCGTTCAGGAGACGGCCTATCAGTCCTTCAAATCGATCGGGAGCTTGCGAGAGCCGCAATATTTCAAAACATGGATCCTCAAAATTGCGATCCACCGCGCCATTTACATGCTCAAGCAGCGCAATAAAGTGATTCCGTTCCCCCCGGAGTTCGCGGAACAAATCGGCAGCTCCAGCGAGGATGACATTCCCCTCTCTTTAACGCTGCAGAATCTGCTCGATGAACTGGATACTCATGAGAAAAGCGTCATCATGCTGAAATACTACCAGGGGTATACGTTCAATGCGATCGCTGAAATATTGGAGATGCCGTTAGGCTCGGCCAAGACGATATTGTACCGGGGCTTAAGCAAGCTGCGAAAAAGCGTAAAGAGAGGTGAAATCTCGTGAGTCGTCATCAACGCATTGTAGATGAAATGGAGAAGATCGAACTGCCAGAAGAGCTGCATCAATACAGCAAGCTGGGAACCGCCCGCGCCAAGGGGGAGCTTGGCCGTTGGAGCCGCACCCGTAAAGGGGTAAAGGCGGCTGCTGCCACCGTTGCAGCCCTGCTGTTAGCCGCAGCGGTCGGCGCGGCGACGTCGCCTACATTTGCGGAGGTGTTGAAGTCCTGGTTCTCGCTGCAGAAGGCGGACGGCGGCTTGAAGCAAGCGGCCGACGACGGCTATGCCGAAACGGTGAATAAGCAAGTCACCGATCAAGGGATTACGCTTCGGGTGAAGGAAGCGATTCACGATGTCTTTCGCATCTCGATTCTGTTCGGGCTGGAACAGGACGGCAGGCCGCTGAACTCCGATCTGCTGTTCGAGACGTTCATTCCGGACGGCACCGATGACGACCCGTACGTGAACCGATATGAGATTGTCGATGACGAGGGGAAGGTGCTGCCGCTGTCTCTGCAGCTGCTTACATCCGGGAATGACCGGATATTGACGCTGGGGCTGGACGACCTCGTTCCCGGACATGAAGTTCAGTCCCTGTCTGATCTGCCCGATCGGATTACGGTCCGCTTCGATATCAATCAGATCGGCAAAACCCGCGGGAAATGGCATCTCGAGGTGCCGATCGATCTGTCCGCGGCGAAGGCGTCGTCCGCTCTCGTTCCGCTTAACCAGCGCTACATCTCGCCGCTTGGCTTCAGCATCGACTTCAAGCAGCTGCGGCATAGTCCGAGCAAGTCGGAATTGCTGCTGCAGGTCGACGAGACGCAGGCCTGGAGAAGCGCGAAGAAGAGCGATCCGATGTTCCGGTATGAGATTAAGGATGGCGACGGGAATATCGTCGCGGCCATGGACGGGCTGCGGCGCGGAGAGCTGGACTTGGGGAGCAGGAATGTGCTCAAGCGCTTCCTGAATGCCCAGGGGAGCACCGGGCATATGAACTATCGGCATGCCTTCCTTCCTTTCCATGATGCGAAGGATATGACGCTGGAATTGACCGCGATCTATATGGAGGAACGGGCGGACAAGGAGCTGATTATCGGGCTTGAACCGGAGGCGCTTCGGAAGGAGCCGCTTGTGAAGGAGGTGAAAGGGAAGAAAGTTACGTTCAAAATGCGGGCCAAGGAAGACGAAGCTCCGGAACAGATGAAGGATGGACGCAGCGTCTTTGCAGGCAAGGGATGGGTGCTTGAGGTCGATCAAGAGCTCGGCTCAGATACGCTTGATCTGCAATGGCGCATGGAGGACGGGCAAGGGAAGCCGGTACAGGCACAAAGCGTGACCGAGCTAGAGCAGGATGAGTCGGGGAATTACCGCAACCGCACGATGTTCTTCTTCGAGGGCCAGACGCCGGTGCCTGACCGCATCACCCTGCATGTGGACAGATGGACGAAGAAGATACCTGTGAGCTGGAGCATTCCGCTTGTTCCGTCGTCTGAGAAGCTTCTGCCGCTGGACGAAGTTCCGATATACGAGATGACCGTTGACGAATTGAAGCCTGACATGGTGCAAAAAGCGGAGCAGGCGCTCCGGGAGCTCGCTCCGGGCAGGACGGCGGAGCTGTACGGCGTCACGGAATATTCGGATCGTTGGTTCCTCTACGCGAAGGATAACAGCAGAAGCGTCGTGATTGTGGAGAAGGCGACGATGGAGCCGATCGCTGTACAACGCGCCATTGCCTATGGCGAACTGGACGAGAAGCTGAGGAAGACCGTGGAAGACACCTTGCGCCAGCTCAGCCCGGATCAGCCGATCGTGTTTGAGGAAGCGGCGCGAGAGAAGTCCGAGGTGAATAACCGTTGGGTGCTTCACAACGAGCACGCCGACATCATTATCGATGCGCTAACGGGCAAGCTGATGGAAGCTTCGCTAAGCTATGAGCCAGGGCGATTCGATGCCGAGGCGAAGGCCGTTGCGGACAAAGCGTACTCTTCTTTTGCGCAAGGAAGAGCATTGGAAATGACTCATATGGTTCAGAGAATGACGCCGACGCGTCATGTATGGGAGTTCTACCGGGATATGAGCCTATTGGCGACCGTCGACGTGAAGACGAACCAGGTGCGATCGGTCGAACAGAGCTTCAAAAATGACCATCCTGGCGATGACAAAGCGGCCGGCAAAAAGTATGCCGAACCGCACTATACTGCAGAGCAAGCCATAGCGAAGGCAAGTTCGGCCGCGAAGGAAGTGTTCGGCATCGATCTGGAAGGATATGAAGTGAGCGTCCGGTTGAACGAATATACGTTCACGCGCCAAGGCGGCACGACAGTGAGAGGGACCGTGAATGCCAAGGGCGAGTTCTGGAAGCTGGAGCGGATCCCGGAAGAGGGAAATCAACAATCATGATGGTTATAAGATAAAGGAGGACTTTTTCCATGAAAATGAATAAATTACTCGCGGTAACACTGGCATGCAGTCTATTCGCAGCAACCCCTGTCTTCGCTGCGCAAGCCGCTGTGAACAACGAAGGACCGCAGACGGTTCAGTTCGCGGATATGGATCGCAAACTTGCCGAAGCGGCGGAAAAAGCCATTGAGCAATACGGCAACGGAAAAGCATTTGAACTGGAAGAAGCGCTAAAGGGCGAACAATTTGTAGACGAGAAAACAAAAAGAGGGATATGGTATATCTCGGCCAAGGATCGGAGCGCCGTGGTATCGCTTGATGCGGTGTCCGGCGAAGTGCTGACGGTGTCGCTTACTTATGATATGGACGAATTAACGGGAGATTACGAGGCGAAGCTGAAGTCTGCGCAGGCGGCTGTCAAGCAATTGAACGGCAAGGGAGAGCTTTCCTTTGTGCGCGCACACTTTTTTAAGGACAATGAAAAAGGGAAAGAAAGTGAGACGCTGTCCTTCCAGAGCGAAGACGGACAGTTCATCGCCATCGATATGAAGACAGGCAAGCCGGGGAATTATATTTTGAAACATAAAGCGGCGGATGTCGATTCCAACATCATCGCAGCGGCCGAACAGGCGGTCAAGAGCATGGGCGTGGCCAAGGCGCAGCCATTTACCGAGATTGAGCACCGCCGAGTAGACGGCGCTGCGGCCGGTGAAGTCTGGGAGCTGAAGCGGACCGTCGACGTGAACGGCGATAAGAGTAAAATGAAATCATTCATGACCGATGGGCAAGGCAGAGCGTTCGTCGTGAAAGAGTCGGTCATTATTGAAGCAAAGACAGGCAAGCCAGTGTCTGTAACGATCCCGTCGAACGAAGCTGGCAAGAAGACGAAGACGCTGACCAAGGAGGAAAGCATCAAGCTGATGAAGCCAGTGGCGAAAAAGTTGTTCGACGTAGACTTATCCTCTTATACCTTGAAGATCGATAAAGACTGGGGAGATTATAAGTTCAGCAGCAAAGGCAAAGAGACGATCGTTGCCAAAATCAATCAAGCCGGCGAACTCATTCGCATCGAGCGCAAAGTCAAGAAATAAAAGAGACGATGTTAAGTGTAAAAAACTGCCTTCTGGCCCCATTGGGACCAAGAAGGCAGTTGCTGCGGCTACAGATCAATGAGCATCTGAAAATCATATAAATACACTTCCGGCGAGATGGCATCCTTCACCTTCGGAATGCGCAGCTCCTGCTGCAAGGAACCGTCCGCCAAGCGGTACTGCTCCACCTTATGTGCTTGAAGAGCGGCATCATAGCGGAACAGGTAGTAATGATTCCCCCGCGCATACCCCATCTCCTGGTTCCGATCGAAAGTCGGCTTGAAGCCGGCGAGGGAATACGTCTGTCCGGCCGTGCGCGTGTCCAGCGCGAAGGGGAAGACGGTTCCATAGCCATCCACGTAGTACAACTTTCCCTCTGCCATGCCGAGGCTATTCGCGCTGAGCGAGAAATAGCGATTATCCAACTCTTCTCCATACGTATGCAGCGGATAGACGTTGGCCGTATGCGAAGCGGTATCGATCTCCATCAGCTGCAGCTTGACGCGATTGTCCGGGTTGCGCGTGGAAAAGACAGCATACAGCTTCTCTTGAACAGATACGATGTCAGTCTGTACGATCAGAGACCCGGTATCGATGTCCAGCAGCGGGTATTTGGCAGAAATCAGCTGGTCATGCCGAAGCACTATGGCGACCAGGCTCAGCCCTTGAAGCGACGCGTGATCGGAGGTTAAGGCGTATACCGCGTGCCCGTCGCTGCCCTGGGCTTCGACGAAGTCGCGGATTTCCCGGCAATAGTGATGGTTGCTGTCTCCCCACCGCAGGATGGATACGTAATCGTCATTCGGAGCGACGCCTTGATTGAACAAGGAATAATATTGCTTGCTGCCAGTCAGATAGCCTGACATTTGCCGATATCCGGCGCTTACCGCACAGGGGGAGGCGTAGGAAGCGGACTTCGCCTCGTTCGTTTGCACCTCGATCCCGTGTTTGCGCTGGATGACCAGACTGCCCTGAGCGGGAAGCTTGACCGGAGAACCCCATTCCAAGCCTTCTCCAAGGATGGTCTGGATGGATCCTTCTCGGTTAATACGAACAAGATAGGATGTCCCCTTATTGTAGTACTCCTTCGGCAGTGAGGTGGAATAATAGATAAGGGCGATGGTATCGTCGAGCCGTATATCGATCGGAGATGAGGGCAGAGAAGCTGGGTGGCTGCATGAGAGCAACGTACTGGAGAGGATGAGCAGGCAGAGCAGCAGAGACATCCGCTTAACGATTCCTGGCGGCTTCGTATGGTTGGATATCATAGTGGAGCGGGCTTATTCAATAACTTTTCAAGGTGAGGAACATAGGGGAATCTCGAATATCGACCGGATAGACGCCCAGGCCGCCATCCTTATCGATATCGATCTTCGCTTTTTCTTTGAAGGCGCACCATACGAGCTTGGAACAGTTCTTATCCCCGATGCACGAAGTCGCGCGATTCGTGGCGAAATTGTAGGAGTAGCTCTCGCCGATGCGTCCGTGCGACCAGTCGGCGGCTTGCTCCCTTGCGGAAGCGCTTGCATATTGCGACTTCGGAGTCAAGATTTTAGAGCCTGCATCGACGCGCTTGTCGATGAGCTTCACCTTGCGCACGCCTGAGCCGGGTACGGATTCCACGATGTAATCGGGGGTGTAGTAGATGCCGACATGTCCGTGCGGGATGCCGGCTGTCGAGGCCGTTTCGAAGAAGACATTGCCTTTGCTGCTGGACGCAAGCTGATAGGCGCCGTCGCCTTTGCCGCCAAGCACCGCTATTTTGTTTTGCGGTTCGGGCATCTTCGTGTGCAACTCGTCGTACATTTGGCTGGCGATGACATCAGGCGGAAGCTTGGTGACTTGGGAAGCGTATTCAATTTCGGATACGAGCTGCTCCTTGGTGACATGCGGATACACGTCCAGAATACGCTCCAGGACATCGCCGTCCTTCCCGCGGGCGCCAACCGTTGCAGGTACGATCAGCACGAGCACGAGAATGGCAAGCACAACCTTTTTCATTACAATCCCTCCTAGCATGTAAAGTATACTTTCAAGGATAGTATATAGGCGATGTGGAAAAATATTCAAAAAATTTACTTATTTATATGGCATACGCCGGCTTTACTGCTTCAGCCACTGATCGATCTGGCTGCGAGCTTGACTTGCCCAAGCTAGTTCCAAGTGATTGAGCGGCAGCGTGACATTGCCCGTGACGCGGCCAATCCCTTGTACGGATGCCGCGCTTTGCACGAATACGACGCCATCGCTTGGTCCCGTATGCTCGTTATGCATGTTCGGGATATCGTTCTGATTGCCGGATAACAGATACGTTGAGATGCTGGCTGGAATGCCGGCCCCCAAGATGGCATCGACCAACGATCCTTGCTGCATGGCGGCATCGATCCCGTCTCCTGCGGTGAAGAAGCCTTGCCCGCCATAGTAGGTCGTATACCAGTCCTGTTCGTTGGCAGGAAGCGGGTGGACATTGGCCCATTTGGCCAGCATTTGCTTCTGTCCGGGGAAGAAATCGCCCGTCGTCGTTCGGTAAATGGAGAGCTCGGGGTGATTGCGCCATACGCCGTAGCACATCATGCGCGTATGAGGCGAAGGGGCGTTCGCGCTGCCGCCGCATTCGGGGATAATGCCGTAATTGAACGTCCAGCCGTGCCGGAATATAAGATCCGTGCCCTTATTCGGATTGGCGATCAGAATCAGCTTGCGGATATCTCCCGCATAGGCAGTGCCGCCCGGCTTGCGAATGGATGACGCGTACATGCGGGAGGCGAACGCGCCTTTGCTCCAGCCGATGACATCGACCTTGCTCTCGCCGGTCACATTTTTCATGATCTGAATGGCATCGTGAATAAGCTCTGCAGCATAATAGTTGTCCCCGTGCTTATGTCCGAAATTAATGGCGAATACTTTATATCCTTGGCTAACGAGGAACTGCATAAGTCCCGTGTTCGGGCAGGAGGAAGCCCCGCATGTATTCGGACCGAACTCGTTCGGATTGGCCCAGGCCCGATCCGCATTATCATTGGCTCCATGAACAAGAAGGACCGGGGTTGGGATCGGATTGGTCTGATACTGCGGCGCATAGTAGAGGAGAAACCGGCTGGAGCGCGGCTGCTTCACGCCGTCGAAGAAGAGAAGACGCTGGCCAATCTGATCCCCCCGTCCATCCTCAGGATAATGTTCTGGTACGAACATCGGGTTGTTGTCTTGCCAGCGCTCCACTTTGCTCCATCCATTGGCGATCTCGGTATACGTGTGTTCCAGCATGAGAGTGGTTCCTGAGGCTTCGCCAGCTTGTGCGGATTCGACGGTTGCCAGAATGGTACAGACTAACAGCGCCATGATGCTAATGGCAGACATCCATCGCTTCGTCATGACATCCTCCCTTTCATTAGCTGCAATCACGCAGCGTGTATTGGTA
This sequence comes from Paenibacillus dendritiformis, assembly GCF_945605565.1. Classification (NCBI taxonomy): domain Bacteria; kingdom Bacillati; phylum Bacillota; class Bacilli; order Caryophanales; family Paenibacillaceae; genus Paenibacillus; species Paenibacillus dendritiformis. Next base: position 1,082,695 of record NZ_OX216966.1, read on the forward strand.
ATGAGCGCCTCGCGGCACATCACGGTCACGATACAGGAAGGCGGTTACAAAGGAGTTGCTTATGAAAGGTATGGTATAATATGGATTCGAGCGAGGAGATGAGTGGCTGTACCGGCCTGCATAGGAGGAATAATCGTGAAGAAGACTATGATTTGGAAAAGGATTCAAGGAGATGGAATGGAATATTGCACTCATTCCTTTGGAACCGCAACTAGAATAGAAGGGAAAGTCATCTCTGCCGAACCGGGCGATCGTTCATTCGTGGAATATACAGTGAGTTGTGATTCGGATGGATGCACCAGGGAAGTAACTGTTCGTTATGAGGAACCGCACCAGACTAGAACGTTGCGGCTGCAGCGCGATGATCAGGATCATTGGACCGTGAATGGGGAGCCTAGAGACGATCTGTCCGGGCTGAAGGACATCGATATCGGCGTTACCCCGTCCACGAACGTGCTTCCCATTCGGAGAATGAAGCTGGCCGTAGGGGAGTCCGCTGCGGTTACGGCGGTATGGATCTGCTGTCCCCAACTAACGGTCCAGCCCTTGAAGCAATCCTATGAACGCTTGGAAGACAATGCGTACTTATACCGATCGATCGCAAGCGGCTACACGGCACGGCTTGAAGTGGATGATAACGGAATGATCCTTGCCTACGAGGATCAATGGGCATGCCGATAACCAAATTGATCAAGCAGGATATTTTTATCTTGACCCTATGTATCCTTTTCCATTAACATAGAAAATATAAAGGGGAGTAGCTGTTCAATAAAGTCGTCATTACGAGGATAACACCTCCGGCTTTGTTGGCAACGATGATTGCTAGCGAGACCTTTACCATGACGGTAAAGGTCTTTATTTATGGCCTTTACCGTGATCGGTAAAGGCCATTTTTGTTTTTTAAGGGGTGTTGCCCGGGATTGTTCATAATTGTGAGCCATTAAAGAAAGGATATATATGACATTCGAGATAGGAGAGGGTACTATGGATTTCTTAACAGCAGACTTCTGGTCTGCGCTTATGGCCATTGTCATTATCGATCTGGTGCTGGCGGGAGACAATGCGATTGTCATTGGGCTGTCGGCGAGGAACTTGCCGAAGGAGCATCAGAAAAAAGTTATTTTTTGGGGGACGTTCGGGGCGATTGCCATTCGTTCGCTGCTTACGCTTGCCGTCGTATGGTTGTTGAAAATTCCGGGTCTGCTGCTGCTCGGCGGGGCGATGCTTATCTGGATAGCGTATAAGCTGCTCGTTGAAGAGAAGAAGCATGACGTGGCTTCGGCAGCCAGCATCTGGGCGGCCATTAAGACAATCATTATCGCGGACACGGTCATGGGTCTCGATAATGTGCTCGCCGTAGCCGGCGCGGCTCATGGCGATTTCATTCTTGTCGTGATGGGACTGCTGATTAGCGTGCCGATTGTCGTATGGGGAAGCACTTTGATTTTGAAGTGGGTGGAGCGATTCCCCATCATTATCTATATTGGATCCGGGGTGCTTGCCTGGACGGCGGGTAAAATGATCACCGATGAACCGTTAGTGAAGGGCTTTTTCACGGAAAATCCGGTATTGAAGTGGGGACTCATCATTGTGATCATCGCCGGCGTGCTGGTAATGGGCAGAATGAAGAAGCAGAAGCAAGTGAAGCAAGCCGCTTAATAACCAGGCCGCTTCCTGTGGCCATACCATTAGAGAGAAAACATCACATCTTTTTGGCGGAGCACCTCAGGGTGCTTTTTTATTATACGCAATTCACCCTGCCTAGGTGAACATTGTTCATTGATGTACTATAATATACATATGAATAAAATGGAACTTAGTTTCATTGGATGGAACAGATTGAAGGATGGATTGAAGTATCTTATTTTGACGAGGGAGAGTGAATGGAATGGACAGTAAAGAACGATTTTCAAGCCGAGTCGACGCCTATGTGAAGTATCGGCCCAGTTATCCGGCGGAAGCGATCTCGTATTTGTATGACACGGCAGGCTTCCGTCCGGAAGACGAGATTGCAGATATTGGGGCGGGGACGGGAATCTTTTCGAAGCTGCTGCTTGCACGCGGGAGCCGCGTCATTGCGATTGAACCGAACCAACCGATGCGGGAAGCGGCAGTCCAAGAGCTTGGCCATCATGCGCATTATCGCGCGGCATCCGGGGCTGCGGAAGCGACGGGGCTGCCAGACAGCTCCGTCGATCATATCGTCTGCGCACAATCGTTCCATTGGTTCGATCGCGGCGCCGCACAGCTGGAATTTCGCCGCATATTGAAGCCGGGCGGCAAGGCCGTGCTGATCTGGAACTCGCGCTTGCAGGAGGGGACCCCATTTCTGGAGGAATACGAGCAGTTGCTGCTTGCGTATGGTACGGATTATGAGAAGGTAAGACATAAAAATATTTCCAAGGAAGACCTGTCCTCCTTCTTCCAGCCAGGGAAGCTCCGGGATGCCCGGTTTTCGATGCGGCAGCTGCTCAATCTGGAAGAGCTGGGCGGACGGCTGCAGTCCTCTTCGTATGCGCCTCAGGCAGGCCATCCGAATTATGAGCCGATGATGGCTGAATTGAAGAAAATATTTGAACGGAACCAACAGAACGGGGTCGTATCCTTTGATTACGAGACCGAAGTATTTTGGGGAGAAGTATAAGATGAAGTGCAGGTATAAGGAGCAAGCCGCTCCGCATATGTTTTGCTAATGAGAGAGAGGGGAAAGCCCCTCTCTTTTTTACAGCCTGGATGATGCTGTATATTGACACATTCCAAAGATATGATAAAATCAGTATCACTTATAAAACTCATTGAATTACTCGGTTTAAATCCGGGAGGAGGCGTCATTGGACTGATGTTGATTACGGGGTTGCTATGCGGGGCGCTGCTTGGGTTCGTTATGCAGCGTGGGCGATTTTGTCTGACCGGCGGTTTCCGGGATATGTACCTGACGAAGGACAACCGGATGTTCTACGCGCTGCTCATTGCCATCACAGTGCAGAGCATTGGCGTGTTTGCGCTGATTCAACTGGGCTTGGTCGAGTTTTCCGCCGGTTCGTTCCAATGGCTGGCGACGGTGGTCGGTTCGTTTTTGTTCGGTATCGGGATTATTTTGGCCGGGGGCTGTGCCACCGGGACGTGGTATCGGGCCGGAGAGGGCCTGATCGGAAGCTGGATCGCCCTGTTCGGATATATGGCGATGAGCGCAATTATGAAGTCGGGCGCGCTGCTGCCTGTCAACAGTAGTCTCAAAGCATACAATGCGCCGACGAACTCCATTCCGGACACATTCGGCCTGTCGGTGTGGCCTTTCATCCTCATCCTGGCGCTGCTTACGCTATGGCTGGTCGTCAGACAGCTGCGCAAGCCTGCCGTGGCGATTCCGTCCTTGCCGGCGAAGCGCACAGGGCTCAACCATATTTTGTTCGAGAAGCGGTGGCATCCCTTCGTTACGGCGGTGCTCGTCGGCCTGATAGCGATTCTGGCCTGGCCGCTTAGCGAAGCGACGGGAAGAATGTCCGGCCTTGGCATTACGACGCCATCTGCGAACGTGCTTCAGTATTTGGTGACGGGAGACAGCGAGAAGTATGTGAACTGGGGCGTCTTCCTGGTGCTTGGCATATTGGCAGGCTCCTTCCTCGCTGCCAAGGGGAGCCGTGAATTCCGCTTCCGGGCGCCTGACGCCAAGACGGCGTTATCCAGCTTCGGCGGCGGCCTGCTGATGGGGTTCGGAGCGAGCTGGGCCGGGGGATGCTCGATTGGCAACGGCCTGGTCATGACCGCCATGATGACTTGGCAAGGATGGACTTCGCTTCTCTTTATCCTATTGGGAACGTGGACCGCATCGTACTTCGTCTATGTTCGCCCGCGTGCGAAGGCGCGCAAAAATCAAACTGTATCTTATCAGACAACGACGGCGTAAGCCGAGATCGTAAGGAGGAAGAATGATATGGGGAAAAAACTGTCTGTACTCGGCATGGTATGTCCGTTTCCTTTGATTGAGGCCAAAGAAGCGATCGAAACGATAGATAGCGGCGATGAACTGGTTATCGAATTCGATTGCACCCAGGCAACCGAGAGCATTCCGCGCTGGGCTGCCGAGGCGGGCCACCGCGTCACCCAGTTCGAGCAGATCGATGATGCATCCTGGACGATTACCGTGCAGAAGAAATAAAGTGCATATCATCTTCACGAAGGAAATGCCGTTGCGGCATTTCCTTTTTTGTCGCGTTCGGGCGGCGGCATGGCTTCCAGGACGATGGGCAAAATAAAAGAAGCCGAAGCGCAGCGTATGCAGAGAGTGCACATGAAGTGCAACATGTTCTCCGAAAAATCTATGTCGGTTATCATTTGTCCATATTATACTTATGTTAGCAAAGTTGAAGGAGATGAACATACGATGTCAGCTATACGTATCGGTATTGTAGGTTACGGCAACCTTGGAAGAGGAGTCGAGAAGTCGATTCGGCAAAATCCGGACATGGAGCTTGTCGCTGTGTTTACCCGCAGAGATCCGGGCGCGGTACAAGCGAGCGTTCCGGTTGTATCATTGCAAGAAGTGGAATCTTATACAGATAAAGTCGATGTCATGATCTTGTGCGGCGGCTCGGCTACGGATCTTCCGGAGCAGGGGCCTGAATTGGCACGCCTGTTCCATACGGTGGACAGCTTCGACACGCATGCCCGCATTCCGGAGTACTTCGAAGCCGTTAACGGTGCGGCACAAGCGTCGGGACATGTGTCCGTCATCTCCACGGGATGGGATCCAGGCTTGTTCTCCCTGAACCGCCTGCTGTTCGAAGCGGTGCTTCCGCAAGGCGCGGAATATACCTTCTGGGGACGCGGCGTCAGCCAAGGCCACTCGGATGCGATTCGCCGCGTGGAAGGCGTCAAAAACGGGGTGCAGTACACCATTCCTTCCGAGGAAGCGGTAGCTGCTGTCCGCAGCGGGGATCAGCCGCAGCTGTCGACGCGCGATAAGCATCTGCGCGAGTGCTTCGTCGTGGCCGAGGAAGGCGCGGACAAGGCCCGCATCGAAGCGGAAATCAAAAACATGCCGAACTACTTCTCCGACTATGAAACGATTGTGAACTTCATCAGCGAAGAGGAACTGAAGACGAATCACTCGGCGATGCCTCACGGCGGCTACGTGCTGCGCAGCGGCGTGACTGGCGAAGGCACGACGCAATTGATGGAATTCAGCTTGAAGCTGGGCAGCAATCCGGAGTTCACGGCGAGTGTGCTCGTCGCCTACGCACGGGCGGCACACAAGCTGGCGGCACGCGGAGAAGCCGGCGCACGCACCGTATTCGACATTCCGTTCGGCCTTCTGTCGCCGAAATCGCCTGAACAGCTCCGCAAGGAAATGCTGTAGGATCGAGCGCCATTTTCGATGAACATCAACGCAAGCCCTCGCCGGCTTGCGTTTTTTGTCGTGTCCCTATGATGTCCCCTTCCAAGCCCTTATGCTCAATATCCCCTTGGTTCAGGGCGTTAGTCCGTCTCATATCCCTTTATTCCGCTATGCTATGGAAGTGAGAAGCTCTGCTGCATATCCCCTTGTTTTTCTATGGGCCGCTTAGGCCACTTCGGGCCCTGCTGGAGGCCGCTGCGGGCTGCTTCGGCTCGTCTTCTCTGAGTGGATGGGATAACGACCAAAAGACGATAAATACCTGAGAGAATGGGATAGCGGAAAAAAGGACTCTGCCTACCTGAGATTGGGATAGCGGACAAAGAGCTCTGTCCACCTGACGGAACGGGATAGAGGACATAAGGGGGCAAAAAGAAAGACGCCCATCTCCTGCCCCAAAATAGCGGAGAAAGGCGCCTTACAACGATGCCGTTCACTTATCCCAATGCTTCTTCAGAAATTCGTCACGGCCGGATTGAGCGCGGTCGGCCGCGTAATGCTCAGGATCTTTGCGGTAATAGTCCTGGTGATAGTCCTCAGCCGGATAGAACGGGCCGGCATCGAGAATGGGCGTGACGATAGGCCGGTCGAACCGCCCGCTCGCCGCCAGTTCCGCGCGGGAAGCTTCGGCCAGACGGCGCTGCTCTTCGGTATGGACGAAGATGGCGGTCATATAGGATTGACCGCGGTCCTGGAACTGTCCGCCGTCATCGGTCGGATCGATCTGCGCCCAATACAGCTCGAGCAGCCGGCTATACGGGATGATAGCCGGATCGAATGTGATCTGGACGGCTTCGAGATGTCCGGTCGTCTGGGATTTGACCTGCTCGTAGGTCGGGTGCGGAACATGGCCGCCGGTATAGCCGGACAGGACGGCATGCACGCCATCCCATTGATCGAAGGGCTTCACCATGCACCAGAAGCAGCCGCCGGCGAAGGTGGCCAATTGGGACCCGTCCTGCCGCGGCGTATCGTGTTGGGAAGCAGAGGCATCTGCAGCGTATGTTGACATGTCGTTTCCCCTTTTTCACAGAGTGGTAGATGGTTGAGATGAGCACGTGACGGCGCAAGCGCCGCCGCCATCCCGCGTCTTCTGTTCACAGTGTAACCTGAAGCGGACAGGCTGCCAAGGGGGAACGAGGGAGCGGCAGGCTCTCCGTCAATACTCCAGATGCTCCTTGTCGTCGATCCGCTTGCGGAATACATAATAGCTCCAGATCTGATACCCCAATACGAACGGAAGAATCGTCAGGGAGACATAGGTCATCACTTTCAGCGAATAGGCGCCGGACGCGGCATTGAATACCGTCAGATGAAAATCAGGGCTGAGCGAGCTGATCATCACCCGCGGGAACAAGCCGATGAACACGCTGCTCATGGACAAAATGATGACCGCCCCCGTCATGACGAACGCCCAGCCGTCCCGCTGCCGCTTGATGAACCGGCCTGCCATGACGAGCGCCGCCCCGGCCAGAAGCGGCAGGGCGATCCATTGCGGTCCATGCACAGTATAAATGTCGGTGCTGACATAGGTCATGACGGCGAACATGAGCAAGAAGGCGGCGATGGCAGGCCCCAGGTCGCGCGCCGCCTTCCGGGCCCGGTCCCGCAGCTCGCCGGTGGTTCGCAGCGTAATGAAGACGAGGCCGTGCAGCATGCACAGCAGGACCGTGGCCGCCCCGCCGGTGAGCGCATAGCCGTTCAGCAGGTCGAAGAGGCTGCCGAGCATTTCCTTGTTGCCGTCGATCGGAACGCCGCGAATCAGGTTCGCGAATACGACGCCGAGCAAGAAGGGCGGGAGCAGGCTGCCGATGAAAATCGCGGCGTCCCATGCTTTTTTCCATGCGCCATGGTCCATCTTGCCCCGGAATTCAAAGGCGACGCCGCGGGCAATCAGCGCGAGCAGCAGCACGACGAACGGGATGTAGAAGCCGCTGAATAACGTGGCGTACCATTCCGGAAAAGCGGCGAACATGGCGCCGCCGGCCGTAATCAGCCATACTTCATTCGCATCCCAATACGGTCCGATCGTGTTGATAAGGATGCGGCGCTCCCGGTCAGTCCGGCCGAGGAAACGCGCCGTGATGCCGACGCCGAAATCAAAGCCTTCCAGGAAGAAAAAACCGACAAACAGCACGGCCACGAGAATAAACCAAAATTCATTTAGCGATAGCATGTGCATCCTCCTTCCCGAACGGATCGTAGGTGCGGGACAGTTCGTCCGGCTTCTCATCCCCGTCCTTGCGAATGACCTTCACAAACAGACACGCGTCGATAATGGCCAGAACCGCATACATGGTGGTAAAGGCAATCAGCGAAAAGAGAAGTTCGCCCGCGGTCACGGTAGGCGAAATTGCGTCTTCGGTGCGCATGACGCCGAAGACGACCCACGGCTGGCGCCCCATCTCCGCCATGAGCCATCCGGTTGAATTGGCCAGGAACGGAAAGGCGATCGCGCCGACCATCAGTTTCAAGAACCAAGGCCGCTGCTCCAGCTTCCGTGTGCGGGCCAGCACCCAGCCGTAGATGGCGATCAGACACATCAGGCCGCCGGCGAATACCATCGTGCGGAAGCTCCAGAAGGTCATTTTGACCGAAGGAATGTAATTCCCGGGCCCGTATTTTTCCTCGTATTGCGCTTGGATCTGGTTCATCCCTTCCACGCTGCCGCTCAGCTTGTTGTGCGCCAGAATGCTCAGCATATACGGGACTTGCAGATTGAATGATGTTTCTTGCTTCTCCGTATCGATGCGTGCGAACAGCGTGAACGGCGCCGGATCCTCGCTTGTGTCCCATAAGGCTTCGGCGGCGGCCATCTTCATCGGCTGCGACTTGATTATATGCTGGGCTTGCTCATGGCCGATGAAGGCAACGAGCAGGGCCGAGATCAGGCCCACCATAATCGAGACGCGGAACGATAGCCGGAACATCTCGGGATTGTGCCGCTTCAGCAGCTTCCATGCGCTGACGCCGGCCATGAAGAACGCGCCGGTAGCGAGGGCGGCGAATAACGTATGCGGAAATTGCAGCCATAGCTGCGGATTGCGGATGATCGCCCAGAAATCGCTCATCTCCGCTCTTCCGTTCTGGAATACGTAACCGACCGGGGCATGCATGAAGGAGTTGGCCGTCAATATCCAGAAGGCCGACAGCATCGTGCCGATCGAGACGAGCCAGATGCATGCCAGATGGACGCGCTTCGACAAGCGATCCCAGCCGAACACCCATAGGCCGATAAACGTTGATTCCATAAAAAAGGCGAGCAAGCCCTCGATCGCCAGCGAAGGGCCGAACACATCGCCGACGAAGCGGGAATAATTCGACCAGTTCATCCCGAACTGGAACTCCTGCAGAATGCCGGTGACGACACCGACCGCGAAATTGATCAGAAATAATTTGCTCCAAAACTGGGCGGACTGCTTATAAATGTCCTTGCCTGTCCTGACGTAGAACGTCTCCAATACGGCGATTAAGAATGCCAGGCCAATCGTCATCGGGACGAAAATGTAGTGGAATAGCGTCGTCGATGCAAATTGGATCCGTGCGAGAATGACCTGATCCATAACGGCCTCCTTTAGCTGAATCATGTTCTGGTTGATAGATGGCCTGCCAGGTGCCCACGTCTTGTGAATGAGTTCACGTAAAAGATGGCACTTGTAGCGCTGGCCGTACGCGGCGCAGCGCGACGTTCAGGGAGCGGTGCCCCTTATGTTCGGTGCGTGGTCTGGACGTTAACTGTTCGACCGCGCCGGAAGACGGGCGATGGCCAGGCGATCGCTTATGCCTGATCATAGTCCAGACGGTGCTGCGTGTCGCCATCCACTTTTACAGAGCGGAGTCATCCATGTTCAACACACTGCCACATAGTTGACAACGTTTCGATGAAATCGGCCTGCGCTGGGGAAATAGACAAGATGGTATACTTATATTGTGTGATAAAAATCACATACAAAGCACAACAAGAGGTGGATCACGATGTGGCAACCGGATCGTTCCAGCAAGCAGCCGTTATATCAGCAGATTGCCGCATATATAGAACAGAGAATAAGCTATGGGGAATTCCCGCCGGGAAGTCTTCTCCCTTCGGAGCGCAAATTCGCCGAGCAAATCAACGTCAACCGGAGCACCGTCGTGCAAGCCTATGAGGAATTGCGCGCTTCCGGAATGATCGAAAGCATGGTCGGGAGCGGAACGCGGGTAAGCAAATCGAGATGGGGCGCCGCTCCGAAGGACATGCCGGACTGGCTTCAATATGTGGATGGGGGCGCGGCCATGCACCCGCACCAATCTTGCTTGCGGCTTATCCGTCAAGAACTGGATTCGGGACGTCCGCTCATCGACTTCGCCAGCGGCGAGCTGTCCCCGGATTTATCGCCCAATGAGGCCATCCGGCAGTTGCTGAGCGAGCATGCGCTGCATGAAGATCTGGGCTATGACCATCCGCAAGGCTACGTGCCGCTGCGGCAGGCGCTGGCCTCGTATTTGAAGCAGTACCGCGGCATTCGGGCCACGGAATCCTCGATCCTGGTCACTTCGGGATCGCATCAGTCGCTTTATTTGATTACGAAGCGTCTGCTCAGTCCGGGCGATGCCGTTGCGATCGAAGACCCGTCTTATTACTATTCGCTCCCGATGTTCCATACGGCGGGCCTGCGGTTGTTCCGCCTGCCCGTAGATGAGAAGGGCGTCTGTCCCGAAGGGATCCTGTCGCTGCACCGGGAGCATCAGATACGGATGATTTTTGTGAATCCGAATTATCACAATCCGACCGGCCGCGTGCTTGATCCGGCGCGCCGGGAACGGCTGCTGGAGATTTGCGGGCATCTGGGGATTCCCATCGTCGAGGACGATCCGTTCAGCTTGACCTCGTTCACGGGCAACCCGCCGCCTTCGCTTAAATCGAACGATGCCGGCAGCACCGTGCTGTATATCGGATCGCTTTCCAAAATCGTCGCTTCGGGCTTGCGCATCGGCTGGATGGTGGCTCCCCAATCCGTGGTGAGCCGGCTGACGGACGAGAAGCAGCAGATGGATTTCGGCCTGAGCGTGCTCCCGCAGCGCATTGCGGCGCAATTGCTGGCCTCGGCCCATTTTGAAGGGCATTTGCTGCGGTTGCGGAAGGAGCTGTCGCACAAGCGGAATCTGCTGCTTGACGCCCTGCATCGCGAGCTGCCCGGCGAGCTGTCCTACACGCTGCCGCAAGGCGGCCTGCATCTGTGGTGCAGGATGAGGCGGCCCGTCGACGATGACAGACTGCTGGAGGAGGGCCTACGGCGGGGAGTCGTCTTCGTTCCGGGGAGCGTCTACGGATCGGAGCCGGGCTATGTCCGGTTCACGTTCGCGCGCCCGCAGCCCGGCCAGATCGGCCGCGGCATCGCATTATTCGCGGAAGCGCTGCGGGCCGCAGGAAGATAAATGAGGATAAGCTTATGATTTCATGCGAGAACGAACAAAAAGAGCGTGCTCGTCCGGCCGGGCCGGGAGCACGCTCTTCTATTGTGGGCGCAAACGCTAGGAGCGTTCGACAATCGTATTATAGGTGGTGCGGTCGGTATGCTTCACCAGCTGGACAAGCAGTTCCTTCGCCGCATCGATATCGTCGGTGTGAACGATCGAGGCTGGCGTATGGATATAGCGTCCGCACACGCCGATGACGGTCGCCGGCACGCCTTTGCCGCTCAGGTGAACCTGTCCGGCATCGGTGCCGCCCGGAGATACGAAATATTGGTACGGAATGCGGTGAGTATCCGCGATATCCTGTACGAATTCAAGCAGGCCGCGATGCGTAATCATCGTCGGGTCATAGATGCGGAGCAGCGCGCCCTTGCCAAGCTGTCCGAAGGAGTTCGGGTCGCCGGTCATATCGTTGGCGGCGCTGCAGTCGAGCGCATAGAAAATATCCGGCTGAATGAGATTCGCCGCGGTGCGCGCGCCGCGAAGGCCGACCTCTTCCTGCACGGTCGCTCCGCAATAGAGGACGTTCGGCAGGGCGAATTGCTCGCGGTGCAGCTCCTTCATCAGCTCGATCGCCAGCCCGACGCCGTAGCGGTTATCCCATGCCTTGGCCATAATTTTCTTCGGATTGAGCAGCGGCGTGAACGGACAGACCGGCACGATCTGAAGCCCCGGACGGATGCCCGCCTTCTCGGCTTCCTCGCGGCTGTCGGCGCCGACGTCGATATACATATGCTTCACGTCGACCGGCTTGTTGGCCGTCGCTTCATCCAGCAGATGCTTCGGAATCGATCCGACGACGCCAGGGATTGGCCCGTTCGGCGTAATGACCTCGACTTGCTGGGCGAGCACGACTTGTCCCCACCATCCGCCGAGCGGCTGGAACTTAATCATGCCGTTCGCCGTAATCTGGGTCGTAATGAAGCCGACCTCATCCAGGTGGCCGGCCACCATGACGCGCGGACCTTGCTCGTCCCCGCGCATGACTCCGAATACGCTGCCGAGGGCATCGTGGACAAATTCATTCGTATATTTGGACAATTCTTGCTTCACCAGGGCGCGAAGCTCCCGTTCAAAGCCGGGGGCAGACGGGAATTCGGTCAAGGTGCGGAATAAGTCTAATGTTTCTTGCTGCATGATTGCGAGCTCCTTCCTTCCAGGCCAGACTAGCAGCCTGCATCGATATCGGTGGATTCTGCCTATTCCTCAGTATGGACGGGTTGGCGTCCCGTTGCAACCTCGATCTTCAAAAAAAAGCCGCCTTCCGCATCGGAGCGGAAGGCAGCAGCCCTGTCAGGGCAAGCGCCGCCGCGGAGAGGTCATCCCCGCAGGCAGAAGCGCTTGCTTGAAGCCGCGAACGGGATAACCCAGCCCGCAGCGATGCCTGGCACAGCTCCGGGCAAGACGCGGCTAGGCTTGCTTCGATGCGATGAAGGCGTCGATTCGCGCCATCACGTCTTGGCGAAGCGCCGTCAGGCGCTGCTCGGCATCGGCAGCCGACGTGCCCTGCACGGCGAAGTACATCTTAATCTTCGGCTCCGTCCCGGAAGGACGCAGGCAGAACCAGCTGCCGTCCTCCAGATGGAACTTGATCACGTTCTCCTTCGGCAGGCCATGCAGGCCTTCGGCATAGTCTTCCGTTCGGGCCACGGCGGTTCCGCCCACGGAGGATGGCGCATCTGCCCGCCATTCGTCCATGATGCCGCCGATGATGGCCACGCCCTCGACTCCCTTGAGCGTGCGCGTCTCCAGCGCCTCCAAATAGTAGCCGTGCTGCTCGTACAGGCCTTGCAGCACTTCGTACAAGGTCTTGCCCTGCGCCTTGTAGTAGGCGCCCGCCTCGCAGATCAGCATCGCGGCGATGACTGCGTCCTTGTCGCGCGCGTAATTGCCTGCGAGATAACCGTAGCTCTCTTCATACCCGAACAGGAATGTGTGTGCCCCGGTCCGGTCGAATTCGGTCATTTTCTCACCGATATATTTGAATCCGGTCAGCGTATTGAAGACCGTCATGCCGTACGACTTGGCAATGGCCGCCCCCAGCTCGCTCGTCACGTTGGTCTTGATGACGGCTCCGTTAGCCGGCAGGGCGCCTTGCGCCTTCATGGCGTCCAGCAAATAGTGGACCATCAGCGCGCCGGACTGGTTGCCGGTCAGGACGACGTATTCGCCCTGCGCGTTCTTCACGACGGCACCCATCCGATCCGCATCCGGGTCCGTTCCCATAATGATGTCCGCATCCCATTCCTGCGCCTGCGCGATCGCGATGGAGAAAGCGTCGCGTTCCTCCGGGTTCGGCGATTTGACCGTGGAGAAATTCGGATCCGGCAGCTCCTGCTCGGGGACGACGCGCACTTGCTGAAAGCCGAGGCGATCCAGCACGGCGCGCACAGGCTTGTTGCCCGTTCCGTGCAGCGGGGTGTACAGCACGCGGAATTGATCGCTCGTCTGGCGAATCGTCTCCGGATTCCGGCTGACGGCGGTGACGGCCGATATGTAAGCATCGTCCATAGCCGAGTCGAGCCAGACAATCAGCCCTGCCGCTTCCGCCTCCGCCCGATCCGCCTTGCGGATGTCGGCGAAGCTGTGAATGCCGCGAATCTCGGCGATGACGAGGCCAGCCGTGTCCTTCGTAATTTGTCCGCCGTCGCTGCCATAGACTTTGTAGCCGTTATATTCCGGCGGGTTATGGCTGGCGGTAATGACGATGCCGGCGCTCGCTTGCAGATGGCGCACGGCGAAGGAGAGCTCCGGCGTCGGGCGCAGTTCCGGGAAGATATAGGCCTTGATTCCGTTGCCGGCGAGGACGAGGGCGGCCTCCAGCGCGAATTCCGGGGAGAAATGGCGGGAATCATACGCGATCGCCACCGACGGAGAAGAGGAAGCGCCCTTCAAATATTGGGCCAATCCCTGAGTCGCTTTGCCGACCGTATATACGTTCATCCGGTTGCTGCCGGCGCCGATGACGCCGCGCAGACCCCCGGTGCCGAATTCGAGCTCTTTGTAGAAGCGATCGGTAATCTCCTGTTCATTGCCCGCAATTCCGGCGAGCTCCGCCTTGGTCGCCGCATCGATCGACGCGTCGTTCAGCCAGGCTTCATACCGCTCTTGGGCCATCGTGTTCATAGTCATTGCGTTCATATCCTCCTTCAATACCCTATATTTGTTGAAGACAATGATTATCGAGATAAGGATGTATCTGGATGATGCGGCAGCCGCCAGGCGGTAAAGACACCGGCATGGGCATTAACCAGGGATGCCGCATTGATCTATTGTACTGGATTCAACCGCGTTCTGCATGTGAAAAAAAAGGGGACAAGCCAAAAAACCGGCCGCCGCGCAGTCCAATCGCTGCGGAGCGCATCCGGTTCAGAAGCGTGCAAGCAAAGCAGCCCCCGGATCGGTCCGAGGGCTAATGATTCGTATTCACTTGGGCGATATGCCGCCCCAGCTTCTTCAAGAGCGTGGTCAACTGCTCTTGCTCCTCCGCAGGAAGCACCTCCATAAGCTGGTGCAGGGCCTGGGCATGCTTGGGGAAAATATCCTGCATCAAGGCGGTTCCCTGTTCCGTCAGCTCGGCATAAATGACGCGGCGATCCTGCACGCAGGGGCATCGCTTCAAATAGCCCTTCTTCTCCAGCTTATCGACGACATAGGTCATCGTGCCGCTGGCGAGCAGCACTCTGCCGCCAATCTGCTGGATCGGGGTAGGGCCTTTATGATGAAGAAGCTCCAGAACCGCAAATTCGGAAGGGTTCAGCTGATAACGCTTCATGTCCTGCTGCGCGAAATCCATCAGCGACTTCGACGCCCGCGACAGGACGACGAATAATTTCAAGGACTGATCGACACTCGCCGCTCCGCCGCCGCCGTGGCTTTCCTTTTCGCTCACTTCGAATCGTTCCTTTCCTCCAAAATGAATGTCATTCTTCCCTATAGTAACAGATTCACATCGATAACGATAATATCCGTTAATATCTTGAAATCGAGATGAATAATATCATACCACACGGCGCATGTCAACGCATAAAACGGCCATGCCCTCCACAATCTAACGGGTAAGGAAAGATTGTCCGGTACAGGGGGGATCCGCCTTGGAACAGCTGACAGGACGCGCCAAGAAGGTCCAATGGTCCAATGAAGGCACGGAAAATATTCAAATATTGAAGCAGCTGTTCGAACGCTGTTCAGACGTCGTCTTCTCGCCCATCAAGTTACAGAACGGGGAGGAAGCCACGCTCGTGTACATCGACGGGCTGATCGACGACAAGAGCCTCGATGAGCATGTCGTCCAGCCGCTCGTCACCAGATACCGGGAGCCGGAAGGACGGCCTCCCCGGGCCGAGGACGTTATCGATACCCTCTTCACCTCGAAGGCGGAAGCCATCGAGTCGATGGATCAAGCGCTGGAGCTGCTGCTGAACGCCTATACGCTGCTCGTTACGCATCAGACCTCGTTCGTCATCGCGATCGAGGCGATGCAGTGGGACAAGCGGGAGATTCAGGAACCGGAAGCGGAAGCGGTCGTGCGGGGGCCGCGCGAAGGATTCGTGGAAAATATACAGACGAATACGTCGCTGCTTCGCCTTCGCATCCGTACGCCGAGCCTGAAGATGGAGACGCTCAAGAAGGGGCAGATGACGAAGACCGCGATCACGTTCGCCTATATCGAGGGCGTGACGAACGAGCAGCTTATCGAAGAGGTGAGGCGGCGCTTGAACAGCATCTCCCTCAACAGTGTGCTCGACAGCGGCTATGTCGAGCAGAGCATCGAAGATAATCCGTACTCCCCGTTCCCGCAGGCGGTCACCACCGAGCGGCCGGATGTGGCTGCCTCGCATCTGCTGGAGGGCCGGGTCGTGATCCTGGTTCAAGGCTCCCCGGTCGTGCTCATCGTGCCGGCCTTGTTCGCCTCCTTCGTGCAAGCGGCCGAGGATTTCTACGAACGGGCCCTATTCGGGACAGCACTTCGCCTATTGCGCTATGTCTCCCTGTTCGTTGCTTTGCTCGGACCGTCCTTGTACGTATCCATTATTACCTTTCACCAGGAGATGATTCCGACCAATCTGCTGCTGACGATGGCCAAGGCCCGTGCGCATGTGCCCTTTCCCGCCTTGATCGAGGCGCTGCTGATGGAGGTCATGTTCGAGGCGCTGCGCGAAGCCGGGGCGCGACTGCCGAAGCAGATTGGTTCGGCGGTCAGCATTGTCGGCGCGCTCGTCATCGGCCAAGCGGCGATCTCGGCGGGCCTCGTGTCGGCGCCGATGGTCATGGTGGTGGCCATCACGGGGATCGCTTCCTTCCTCGTTCCGCATTATACGATGGGTATCGCCATCCGCCTGCTCCGCTTCCCGATCATGCTGCTGTCGGGCTTCCTTGGCTTGCTCGGCCTCATGATGGGCGTCATTCTGCTGATGACGCATTTATTGACGCTCAAGTCGTTCGGGACGCCTTACTTGACGGGGTTCTCCCCGATCCGCCTGCGGCAATTGAAGGATACCTTGCTGCGGCTTCCGGTATGGGTAGAGGATCTGCCGATGGAGCGCGCCGCGTCCAGACAGCAGCCGAACCGGAGGGAGGAAGACGATCCGCACCCTTGAAGCGAATTCGCATGAGCTGCAGAAAGGAGGCATGTCATGCCGAAGAAGATGCCGAACCTCCCGCGAACCGTCCGCCATGTCTTCCTTGGCGCGCTGATCGTCCTGATGGGAGCGCTGCTTGCCGGCTGCTGGGATCGGACCGAGATTGAAGATTTGACAATCATCTTGTCCGCGGCCTTCGACAAGGCCGAGGAGGGCGGCGTTCAAGTGAGCCTGGAAGTCTTCGTCCCCAAGAGCGGCGGAGAGGATCAAGATTCTTCCGGTTCCGGCGGCGAGAAGGGAGGAGGGGACACGACGTATTTCTCCGCGAGCGGATCGACCGTCGGCGAAGCGCTGTACAATCTTCAGAACAATGTGCCCCGCTATATTTTCTGGGGGCATGCAGAGATTTATTTCATCAGTCAGGACTTGGCCAGAGAAGGGCTGCTCGAGCATATCGATTTCCTGCTCCGCTTCCAGTCGCCGCGGCTGCATGCCTTCGTTTTCCTGACGGAGGGGAAGGCGAGCGACTTTTTGCGGTTCAAGACGATGCTCCATGAGAACGTGGCCGCGATGTTCAAGGATTTGGCCCGATCGCGGACAGCGCTGGGCGTCTCGATGCTGGAGGCGGCGCAGCGGCTGTACGGGGAATCGAAGGCGGCCTACGCGCCGCTTGTGGCCTGGACCGCGAATCATTTGGGCGGCAAGGTTCCTTCTGTTGTGGGCATGGGTATTATTTCCAAGGATCGGTATGTCGGCAGACTGTCCGAGAAAGAGACCGAGGGCCTGATGTGGCTTCGAGGGGAAAATAAACGCCTCTACGTCTCTTACTGCGATGCGCCCAAGGAATGCTTGTCTCTCCGGGTAAGGCGCAATCTGGTGGATACGATGCCGCACTGGGACGGGAAGAAGCTGACGATGAGGATTCGCATAAGCGCGAACGCGGACGTCGTCCAGAACAATTCCCGCTTCGACATTACGGACATGCTGCAGAATGAGCAGGCGGAAAAAGAGCTGGAGAGGCAGGTTATCAAGACGGTTCAGCAAGCCGTTCGCACGACGCAGGAGAAGTGGCAGACCGATATTTTCGATTTCGCCGAGAAGGTCCACCGCAAATATCCGAAGGAATGGAATGCCTTCATGGAAAAGGAGTGGAGCCGAATTTACAGCGAGATGGCGCTCGATACGAGCGTATCCATGAATATCGCCCGTTCGGGCAGCGCGACGAGCCCAATGAAGAAAAAGGTGGGGGAAGACTGAATGGGAATGAAGTTTTTTACAGGAATCAGCCTGATCATTTTGCTGATGCTGGCGTTCGAATGGCTGCGGCGCAAGCATACCGGCAAGCGGGAGCAAAAGGCTTTCCTCGCTTTGACCGCGTTCGCATGGGGGTGCGGCCTGACGATTTCTTTCATTTCCAAGCAGAATCTGCCGCGGCAGGTGATCGATTGGATCTATTTGCCGATCTTGTTGTGGATGAAGGGGGGAGAATGAAGCGATGGAACGGGGCAGGATTACATGGCCGCAATTAAGCATGCTGTTGTATTTGATGGTCGGAGCGACTTCGGTGCTGGCGCTGCCTACCTTTTCCGCGCAGTTCGCGGGGCATGATATGTGGATCTCCCCGTTCATCGGATCGGTGACCGGCTTCTTCACCTTGGCGGTAGTGCTGAAGCTGCATTCGTATTATCCGGATCTGACGCTGGTGCAGCAAGCGGAGCTTCTGCTCGGGCGGTGGCTTGGCGGAGCGGCTAACATCATCGTCCTGCTCTTCATCTGGCACGGCACCGGCTTGATTACGCGCGAATACGGGGAGTTCATCGTCGGTTCGGTCTTGATCCGAACGCCCCAGCCGGTCGTTGTCTTCTGCTTCATCTTTATTTGCGCGGTGGCGATTCGGGGCGGCATCGAGGTGATCGGCCGATTCTCCATGCTGATTGCGCCGGTGTTCCTCGGATTTATCGTCGTCGTCCCTCTTATGCTGATTCCGAACCTGGATGTGATGAAGACGTTCCCCGTGCTGGAACATGGGTGGAAGCCGGTCTGGGAAGGCTCGATTCTGCCGCTCACCTGGTTCATGGAGTTCGCGCTGGCCGGTCTCATTCTCCCCTTCGTCAAAGGGAACCGGAGCAAGTGGAAATGGGGCATGTCGGCCGTGGCGCTAATGCTGTTCACGATGGTCGTCACCAATTTGACCTGTCTCTGGTTTTTCGGGACGCTGACCTCCATGTTCACGTTTCCTATCTTTGCCGCTTCCCGTTATATCAGCCTGGGCGATTTTTTCGAGCATATGGAAGCCATCATTATGGTGCTGTGGGTGCTGAGCGGCTTCGTGCAGGTGATTACCTGGTACTATATCCTGGTCATCGGCACCGCGCAGTGGCTCAAGCTGGAAGACTACCGTCCGATCGTGTTCCCGATCGGCCTGCTTATGGTGATTATGACTTTTTGGATTACCGATAATATGCAGGACATGATCGACTTGTTCATGACGACCGAGCCTCTCCTCTCTGCCACGGTGCAGATTGTCTATCCTGCGCTGCTGCTCGCTCTGGCCTGGTTGAGGCAGAAGGGGAAGGGCAAGCACGAGGGACCGAGCGGCGGGAACGGGCCGAAGCCGGAGCGCGGGGCAGCGGCAGCAGGGGCCAAAGGCCGGTGAAGGCGGAGCAGGCATCTTCTTGCGGATGAGGGCGAATTCGCGCCCTCCCTTGTCATTCCGTTCCGGTGCGAAGCCGGGATTCAAGGGAGGGGCGGCCGGCGGCAGCGCTGCGGCTACGGTGAGGCATAAGGGGAAGGCCCGCGGCGGGCGACAGCGAGCGACAAGGCAAGCAGGGCGAGCAGCAGGGCCAGTCCGATCGAGGTATAGAAGATAGACGGCGCCGATTGCTGCTTCACGGCAATGGCGGCATACGCCCAGACGAACACGAGCACAAATAGCGGATCGCGGTTCGGGCCTCCGACAACCCAGGCGAACAGCGCCCCGGCGGCCAGCAGCAGGAGCGCCCAGGTCTCGTCCCCGCGCCCGAAGCCGTCCCATCCCGCATTGGTCAAGACAACGGCCGTATTCACGAGCAAAGCGGTGCTTACCCAGCCGAAATAGATGCTGAACGGCAGGCGCACCCACAGCCGCTCCGCGGCCGGCAGAGAACCTTGCCGCCGGGTGCGGGCGTAGAGGAACAGCAGGCTGAGGAATAAGCCGGCCATGGCAAGGAGAGACAGCCAGATGCGATCATACATATAGTGCCACAGCAGAATCCAGGCGATATTGAACAAGCAGCTGATGATGAAAAGCGGCCCGATGGCTTGCAGGACGGGCTTGGACTGGTTGGCGGTGCGCGCCTGATAGACGGCATACCCGATCAGCAGCCCATAGATAAGCATCCAGATGCCGAAGGCATAGCCGGCCGGCGTAATAAGCGTAGGGAACATATCGGAAATGCCGCCGGTCGTCTTGCCGTTCAGCGGCACGAATTCGGCCAGGGCGTTGACGGCGATCATCGCGGCCAGCGCGAGGATGTTCCACCAGCGGTAGCGGGACATGGCGCTCCCTCCTTGTACAACTTTATATTTGGGGTTGAACATACATACTATTACAGAATATAACCGAAGCCGCCCGAAAATAACGGTGCTGTCCCGCAATCTTTCAATTTTGTCAGCTAGTACCGAAAAGGGAAACGGCGCCCCTGCCGGCACGTATAGAACGAAGGGCCGGACTTGCCGGCCATTCTATCGGAACGTGAAAGAGGAGAGACCATGAAATGGATTCGTCAATTCCGCTGCGCGTTGATTCAGCTGCTCCGCTCCAGGCAAGGGGCATCCAAAATCGCGTTAGGTCTGGTGTTCGGCTTTGTTCCGTGCTGGTTCCCGACCTTCGGCCTCGGACCGGCGATCTCGATCGGATTGACGAAGCTGGTTGGAGGAAGCGTGACCGGCGCGCTGCTCGCGGCAGGGGTCGGCTCGTTCGCTTGGCCGCTGCTGTTCTATATGAATTATGCGGTCGGCTCGCTGCTGATGTCGCGCGGCCGTCATGTGGAGCTGCCGGATTCCCGCCCCGGCGAAGGCTTGTACGTCGAAGCCGCCGATGCTGTCCATTCGTGGAGCGAGGTCGGCCTCGATTTCGTCGTCGGTTCCGTGGTGAACTGCATCGTCTTTACCGCAGCGGGATTTTTTATTTTCCGCTATCTGGTGCACCGTTACGGCCCGCGAATGCTGCGCATGATGCGCTCGCGCCCGAAGGCCCGCGCCGAGGCCGCCTGATGACGCTGCAACGTCCCCGTGCGGCGCCCGGAAAAACCAACAAGACCCTGAATTTTCTGCCCGATGGCGTAGATTCAGGGTCTTGCTTTATCTATTTCATGAACCGCCATGCTGCTTGCGGTACAGGTTGGGGGAGACGCCCTCCACCTTTTTGAACACTTTGCTGAAATATTTCTCGTCCTGATAGCCGACCATCTCTCCGACCTGGGCGATGCGGAGATGGGGGTTCAGCAGAAGCCGCTTCGCCTTCTCAATGCGGATGCCTGTCCAATAGTCGGACAGATTAATGCCGAACTGCTGCTTGAACTTGCGGGAAATGTATTCGCGGCTGACGTAGAACCGCTGGGCCATATCTTGCAGCGACAGATCCTCGTTATAATGCTGCTCCACGTAGCGGGCGATATCGAAAATAATATGCTGCTCCCGGCCCTGCTGGGCGGACAGGGCAGCGGACAGGCGCTGCAGCGCTTCCAGCCAGTGCCGCTCCCATTCTTCCCAGGTCAGGCCGTCCCGATCCGCCAGCTGACGGAGCGGATCCTCCGCCTCCAGCTGCCCGACCAGGCCGGAGGCCGTTGCGCTGTCCGGGGCGGCTTCCTGCACGAGACGGGTGCGAAGCGCCTCCCATTCCTTCAGGCACTGCGCCCGCATCGCGGGCGTCAGCACGCCGCGGCTGCGCAGCGGCTCGCTCCACCGCCGGACGGCGGCTGCGAGCTGATCGGCCTGGCCGCTCTGCGCCGCCAGCGCCCAATCGTCCGCAGCGGCGGACAAGCGGACGGGCGCAGCGTCGGCCTCCGCCTCATCCGTTCCGCCCCGGAACGGATGCACCTCGAGGCCGGCCTCCATCAGATTGCGCCGCGCCAGGGCTTCCTTGGCCTGCGCGTAGGCCGCGTTCAGGCCGGCGGGGAAGGGCTGGCTGCCGCTTGTCCCGAAGTGCAGCTTCCGCTGCACCGTCTGCGCCAAGCCGGCATTGATGCCCTGGAGCACGGCCTCCAGCTCGGCGGCGTCTTCCCATAGGACGATTGCCAGCTCGCTTCCGGTGCTCCAGTAGCGGAACGCCGCGCCCCGCACGCGCCCGGGCGGGTTCACGAAATCGGCGGTGATGTTGACCAGCGTGTAGAACAGCAGCTGGACATCATCGCCGAATTTGCCGCGGAATTCGCGGCTTCCCGCCGGCACGCAGGCGATCGCGAGCCGGATGCGGGAGATGCCGGCCGGGAGGCCGAATTCCGATGCCAGCCGGCGGACGTTGGCTTCATACACCGCCGGATCGTCGAGCAGGCTCGACCAGAGCTTCTCCGAGACGAGCGGCTTGAACTCGTTCACCTGCATGCGCTGCATATGGCTAGCCTGCCGCTCCGCCTCCTCGTGCCGCCACGCCTCCACGGCCTTGGCGACCGCTTCATTGATCGCCTCGGGATCAATCGGCTTCAGGATATAGTCGATGCCGCCATGCTGGAGCGTATGGCGCACGAGCGCGAAGTCGTCGTGGCCGCTGATGGCAATGACCTTGCAGGCGGGCGCATGTCGGCTGATCCATTCCATCACCCCGGTTCCGTCAAGCCGGGGCATCATCATGTCCGTCATGACGATCTGGGGCTTGCAGGCGGCCAGCAGCTCGATCGCCTGCTTGCCGTCCTGTGCCTCGTGGATCGCCGTGATGCCGTGATGCTCCCAGTGCACCAGCAGCCGAATCGCCTCGCGGACATGCTTCTCATCGTCAATGATTAACGCTTCCATTCGAGTCTAGCTCCCCCTTGATGAGTATCGTGATGCGGGTGCCGTGCGGCTCGACGGCCCCGATCCGCAGCTTCGCCTGCCCGTTGCTGAACAGCTGCAGCCGCGTCAGCACGTTGACGAGCCCGATGCCCGACGAGGTCTCGTCGGCTGCGGCGTCGCGCCACAGATCGTGGCTCGTGCGGATGCCGAGCCGCTCCGGATGGACCTCCTCCAGCCGTTCATTCAGCTCGATTCGCCGCTGCAGCGCCATGCCGCGGCCATTGTCCTCGACGGTAATCTCGATCATTCCCGCCTCTTCGCCATCGGCAGGCCGGCTGATGATCCGGCTGGCAATCCGCAGCCAGCCGCCGGAGCGCTCCTGCTCCAGCCCGTGCTTGAAATAATTTTCGATCAGCGGCTGGAGCGTCATCTTCGGCACGGACAGATCCAGCGTGGCCGGATCGAGGTCGAAGCGCGCATCGAAGGCGTTCTCGAACCGCTGCGCCTGCAGCTGCATGTAGGCCTTGGCATGGTCGATCTCCTCCCGCAGCGTCACCGTGCTCTCGTCCGTATACATGCTGTAGCGCATCATGCGGGCGAGCGCCGTGACGAGCTTATAGATCTGAGGCGCCTTGTGCTGAAGCGCCAGCGTGCCGATCGATTGCAGCGCATTGTTCATGAAATGCGGATTGATCTGGGCCTGCAGCGCTTTCAGCTGGTTCGTCTTGTTCGCGATCTCCAGCTGGTACTCGCGCACGATGAGATTGTTGAGCCTGTCCATCATATTGCGGAAGCGCTTGGACACGACGCCGATCTCGTCATTGCCGGCAGGCTGGATGTCGACGTTCAAATTGCCGGTCTGCACCTGGCTAATATAGCGGACGAGTTGGCGGATTGGGCGGGTAATGCGGAACGACACGATAATCGTCGCGATAATAATGACGACGAGCGAGAGCGCGATCAGCAGCATGTTGACCACGGCGGCCCGGTTCGCTTCCTCCAGCAGCACATGCTTCGGAATGATTTTGATCAGCGTCATATTGACCAACGGCGTCTCGACCCGCTCATGAACGAAGAGAGAGCCGTCCGCTTCGATGCTGCCGCTTGGCGATGCCAGGAATGGAGCCGGATTATGTCCGGTCTCCTGGAACGGGCGCCCGATCGCCTCCCGATCCCCCGAATAGAAAATGACACCCTCATCATCGACCAGATAGAACTGCTCCTTGTCCCGGGCGTAGAGCTGCTCCGCAATCCGCGACAGCGCTTCCAACTTGACGTCAATGGACAGGTAGCCAAGCCGCTCGCTTGACGGCATGCGGTAGATGGGACGGTGGAGCGTGAACACTTGAATGCTCGGGAAATAATAAGGCGACGCGTTGAAGCCGTACATTCCGCTCAGATGGGTCGGCTGCATGCTTATGCCGTCCTGCGCATAGCGCCGGACGTTCTCGTCGAGCGCAACGTCATGCATGCGGCGCGGCAGGCTTTGGATGACGAGCGTAGCCCGCTGCTGCTTGTTCCGGTATAAATAAACCTGCCAGATGTCGCCCATCGCGGCGGCGATATTTTGCAAGGAGACATAGGTATTCGCTTCCGCGGTGTAATCGTCATAGCCCAATTCGAGCTGCCTGAAAAATTCATGATCCGTATAGACCGCCAGTGAGGTCCGGTTCAAATTGTCCAGGAGGTTGCCGAGATTGGTCTTCCCCTGAAACATAAGCTGACGGTTCTCTTCGATAGCCCGCCGCTTCAATGAATCGGTCGTATAGCTGTAAGACACGACCATCGTCGCGACCGTCGGCACGATCGTCGCAATCAGCATGAACAGAATGAGCTTGGTGCGGATGCTGTTCCAGCGCATGGATGTTCAACTCCTCCGGTCACAGTGTACCCGTTCGGCGGGGAGCGGTCAATATATTGCACCTTTTCGTTCACCAGTATCGGTGGCAACCGCTTTCATTGGGCCTCATACTAGAGGTATTCCTGAACACGAATGAAATTTATGACATGAAAAGGGGAGAGGCGAATGTCGCGCAAAACATGGTCTCAAGTCGGACAACAGCTTTTTTTCATCGGCCCGGCGGCATTCTTTTTTACCGTTATCGTTGTCTTTCCGTTCCTGCTCGGCATGTACTATTCCTTCACCGATTGGAATGGAGTGTCCGGGTCGGTAACCTGGGTAGGGCTCGATAATTTTAGACAAATCTTCGCGAAGGACTCGGATTTCTTCCCGGCCTTCTGGTTCACGCTGCGCTTCACGGTGGCGGGTATCGTATTGACGAACCTGATCGGCTTCCTGTTCGCTTACGTGCTGACGAAGCCGCTCAAGCTGCGCAATGCGCTGCGCACCGTCTTCTTCATGCCGAACGTCATCGGCGGCCTGCTGCTCGGCTTCATCTGGCAGTTCATCTTCGTCAAGGGCTTCGCCGCGATCGGCGAGCTGACGGGCATCGGCTTCTTCAATCTGCCGTGGCTCGGCGACGAGACGACGGCGTTCTGGGGCATTATTATCGTCTTCGTCTGGCAGACGGCCGGTTACTTGATGGTGATCTACATTGCGGCGATGACGAACATTCCGAAGGACGTGCTCGAAGCGGCCGAGATTGACGGCGCTTCCCGCGGGCAGGTGCTGCGTCACGTCATCGTGCCGCTCGTCATGCCGGCGGTGACGGTCTGCTTGTTCCTCGCCATTTCCTGGTCGTTCAAAATGTTCGACCTGAACCTGTCGCTCACGAAGGGCGGCCCGTTCAAATCGACGGAATCGGTCGCGCTGAACATCTATCTGGAGGCGTTCCAAAATAACCGCTACGGTCTCGGAACGGCCAAAGCGCTCCTGTTCTTCGTTATCGTCGCCGTTATTACCCTGATTCAGGTGAAAATCACCAAGAGCAAGGAGGTGGAGAGCTGATGGAATCCGCGCGCAAATACGGCGGCCGCCTGCTCCTGACCGAGGGACTGATGGTGCTGGCCGGACTCGTCTTTCTCGTTCCGTTCTATTTTTTGCTGGTCAATTCCGTCAAATCGTTCGGCGATCTGCTGAGTAATGCCGCAAGCTGGCCTGTCTCCTTCGAATGGGAGAACTACCGCAAGGCGTGGGAGATGACGCAATTCCCGCAGGCGTTCGGCAATTCGCTGCTCGTCACGGTCGCCGGCATTCTGCTTATCGGCCTCTTCAGCGCCATGGCCGCTTACCGGATGGTGCGGCATAATTCCCGGTTCAACCGGTTCCTGTTCATGGTGTTCGTCGCGGCGATGGTCATTCCGTTCCAGTCCATCATGATCCCGCTGGTCAAGGTAACAGGGGCTTTGCATCTGATGGACAGCATCTGGGGACTGCTTATCTGTTATCTCGGCTTCGGGGCGCCGCTCTCGATCTTCCTGTTCCACGGCTTCGTTAAGTCGGTACCGGCGGAAATTGAAGAGGCGGCAGTTGTCGACGGCTGTTCCCCGTATGCGGTCTTCTGGCGGATCGTGCTGCCGCTGCTGAAGCCGATGTTCGTGACGGTGGCCATTTTGAACAGCTTGTGGATCTGGAATGACTACCTGCTTCCGTCCCTCATGCTGCAGAGCGCGGAGCTGCGCACCATTCCGCTGGCGACCTATGCGTTCTTCGGGCAGTACACGAAGCAGTGGGATCTGGCGCTGCCGGCGCTCGTTCTGGGCATTACGCCGATTGTCATCTTCTTCCTGGCGATGCAGCGCTACATTATCGAAGGGATTACGGCCGGATCGGTTAAAGGTTAAAGGGTAAAGGGTAAGCTAAATGCCTCAACCGGTACGTCATTACCCATCAGCCGCAGGCCGAGACGTTCCTGATCTTCAATGGTCAATGAATTGCACCTGTTCGGTCAATTCTCTCGGTGTAACCGTTTGCAAAAGGGGCCTATACTGGAGAGGAATCAAGCGGCTCTCACTGCCGCAGACGACGTACCGTCGGCATTCATAACCTTGATAACACGGATAAGCTACACAACAGCATCAAAATCAGGTGTACACAAAAGGGGAGGTCTAGCAAATGAGACGAATGGCACAATGGTCGTTGGTCATGCTTCTGGCGGTATCGGTGATGCTCGCAGGCTGCGGAGCGAAGGACACCAGCGGAGATTCTTCCTCCGCATCCGGGACGGATGGCGCCAAGCAGGACGTGAAGACGGTGAAGATTTTCCAATTCAAGGTGGAAATCGCGGAGGCGTTGAACCGGCTGAAGGGGGAATTCGAGAAAGAGCATCCGAATATCAAGCTTGATATTCAGACGGTCGGCGGCGGAGCCGATTATGGCGCCGCGCTGAAGGCCAAATTCGCGGGCAATGACGCACCCGATATTTTCAATAACGGCGGTTTCCAGGAGCTGACGACCTGGTTCGAGCATCTGGAGGATCTGTCGGATCAGCCGTGGGTGAAGGATGTGCTCCCGCTGGCGAAGGAACCGATGACCCAGGACGGCAAGCTGTACGGCATGCCGATGAACCTGGAGGGGTACGGCTTCATCTATAACAAGGATCTGTTCGCCAAGGCGGGAATTACCGAATTGCCGAAGACGCTGGCCGAGCTGGAGGATGCCGCGAAGAAGCTGCAGGCAGCCGGGGTTACGCCATTTGCCAACGGCTATCAGGAATGGTGGATTCTCGGGATTCATAACTTGAACGTCGCCTTTGCGCAGCAGCCGGATACGAATGCCTTCATTCAGGGGCTGAGCGATGGCGGCGCGAAGTTCAAAGGCAATTCGGAGTTCGAGAACTGGGTGAACCTGCTTGACCTGACGGTGAAGTATGGCAACAAAAACCCGCTGACGACCGACTACAACACGCAGGTGACGCTGTTCGCCAAGGGCGAAGCCGCCATGATGCAGCAGGGCAACTGGACCCAGGTTCAGATCGACGGCATCGATCCGAACTTGAATCTCGGCGTGCTGCCGCTGCCGATTGACAATGACGCGGCGAAGAATGACAAGCTGCTCGTCGGCGTGCCGAACAACTGGGTCGTCAACAAGAACTCCAAGGTGAAGGAAGAAGCGAAGACGTTCCTGAACTGGATGGTTACCTCCGATATCGGCAAGGAGTATATTGCCAAGGAGTTCAAGTTCATCCCGGCCATGTCCACGATCGACGCGACGGCGGAGGATCTGGGCGACATCGCGGCCGATGTGATGAAGTACAGCCAGGACAATCGCGTCCTGAGCTGGAACTGGTTCAAATACCCGGACGGCGCCACGCAGGAATTCGGGAACTCGATCCAGGCCTATGTCGCGGGCAAGTCCGACAAGGATAAAATGTTCGATGAATTCCAAAAGGCTTGGGACAATCTGAAAAAGTAGTCTGCACCTCCAACCGGATATGTCGCATCAGGGGCTGTTCCCGCTAAGGGAGCGGCCTCTTAGCGGCTTGCACCAATCGTTTGCACCGATCGCTTGCGTCAAACGATCACACTGAACGATTGCCCGATCGATTGCACCGAGCGATTGCATCGAACAAATACACTGATCGAATACATTAATCGCTTTCGCCGATTCGAACGTTGCCGTGTGTTGTGCGATGAGCCCGGTTGAGCTGGATGCTTAGGATGATCTCTGTGGGCGGGCGCGAGATGATGCATTCCGTAAACGCATGCAGCGCGTGCTGCCATCCCACTTACGGGGCGTGTCTCTGAGGTCCCTCTGAAGTGTCTCTGATCCGCTTCTGAAGCGCATCTTCGGATAATTGATGCAAGAATGCAGTATTTCCTCGCTTTACACATCCATTTCCACCAAATTCCTGCAAAAGCGCAGCATTTTCCCTTCAAATTCGAAATTCGAGGCCAATTCGGCCCAAATTGATGCATATTTGCAGCATTCCATTTGTCGCAAATCGGCTTGGGGTGGAAACCTGCATATTTGCAGCATTTTTGGAAAGAGCCATCGATAAAGGCTACTAAATTGCATGAACCCACATTGCGACTCAGTACCACCAACTGCCAACACGACTCCGTACTACGGCCCTGTCTTGCCACACACCAAGACGACTCTGTACTACGGCGCTGTCTTGCCACCCACCAACACGACTCCGTACTACGGCCCTGTCTTGCCACCACCAACACGACTCCGTACTACGGCCCTGTCTTGCCACCCACCAACACGACTCCTACGGCGCTGTCTTGCCACACACTAACACGACTCCGTACTACCACTCAGTCCACCACCCGCGAACACGAATCAGCGCTGCGAATCTGTACCGCCACCATGAACGTGAACCCTCAATGCGGCTCTACATCGCCAATCGCCAGCGCCCGATCGCCAATCCCGGATTGCCCCACGATCAGATCGTTTTTTCAAGTTCATCGCATGGCCTGAGAGCCGGGGCAGGGGGCGCCCCCCTAGGGCGAACCTGGCGGAACAGGGGGAACCGCATCGCCCGCTGCGTTTTAATCCGCATTTTGCCGCATGAGTTTCGGTTTGTACCATAGGACAAGCAAGACAATGAACAACGTGACAAGGCAAGGAGAGCGTGATTATGAATATATTGATTGCTGATGACGAGGCGCACATGCTGAACATTCTGCAGGCGTATTTCGAGCGCGAAAGCTTTCGCACCTTCCCTGCGGCGGACTCGGATCAAGATGCCATGTATGGGCAAGACACCGTCAAGGCAAGATCGGCCCTCATCTATGACGGCGGGAAGCGCATCCCGTTCGACGCGGCTTCCGTTGCAGCCAAGGGAAGATTTCAGTAACGGCGGACAAGGCTCCGGGCAAAAAACAATTGACGATCTCCCTTCCTATTCTTATAATACCCATTAAACATGTCTGAATTATAAGTTATCAGGAGGGCGGATCATGAACGAACAATCTTGGATCACATTGCGGGACTGGGATGTCTACGCAAGCTGGGGCGTTGCCCTGCTGCTGGTCATTCTGCTTTGGTGGCTGGCGAAGAACAAGGTCGGCTTCGGCCTGCGCGTGCTGCTGGCGATGGCGCTCGGTCTGACGTTGGGGGCGTTGTTCGGTCCGGCGGCTTCGGACATCAGCATTCTGGGCTCCCTGTATGTCAGCCTCATCAAAATGGTGGTCATGCCGCTCGTCTTCGCCGCGATCATTACAAGCATCACGTCCGTTAAAGATCCGGCCGTTTTGAAAAAGCTCGGGACGAAGACCATTGCTCTCTTCCTAATTACGACCGCGATCGCGGCGGTTATCGGTCTGGGGACGGCACTCGTCATCGATCCCGGTTCCGGCATCGCCCAGAACGGGGATGCGGCGCAAGATTTCCAGGTGCGCGAGATTCCGAGCTTCCGCCAGGTGATACTTGATCTCGTCCCGTCGAACCCGATTAACGAGATGGCTCAAGGCAAGGTGGTGCCGGTCATTATCTTCGCCGCTTTCATCGCCGTCGCCATCATATTCGAAGGGACCCGGAACCCGGAGCGGGTTCAGCCGGTTCGTTCGTTTTTCCAATCGTTCTCTCATATTATGTTCCGGGTCACCAAATTCGTTATCCGGCTGACGCCTTACGGAGTGCTGGGGCTCATGACATCGATGTCCGCTAAATATGGACTGTCCACCTTGAAGGAATTGGCCTGGTTCATTATTGCTGTCTATGCGGCGTGCCTCATCCATATGATTATTACGTTCGGATCGCTTGTCGCATTCGGCGCCCGCGTCAATCCGATCCGGTTCTTCAAGAAGGCGTATCCGACGATGGCAGTTGCGTTCACGACGCGCAGCAGCTACGCGACGCTGCCCGTCAACCTGGAGGTGATTACGAAGCGGATGAAGGTCTCGGATCGGATAGCCAGCTTCGTGGCGCCGCTCGGGGCGACGATCAACATGAACGGCTGCGGCGGCATCTATCCGGCCATCGTCGCCGTGTTCATCGCCCGGGTCTACGGCATTGATCTGAATATCGCCGATTACCTCCTCATCATTGGCGCCGCGACATTGGCTTCGGTCGGCGTCGCCGGCGTGCCTGGCCCGGCCTCGATCTCGACGACGGTCGTGCTGGTGCAGGCAGGACTGCCGCTCGAAGGCTTCGCGCTTGTGCTCGGCGTCGATGCGATCGTCGATATGGCCCGCACCACGGTGAACGCGACCGGAACGACCGTCGCCTCCCTGCTTGTCGCCAGCAGCGAGGGCGAATTCGACCGCGAGGCGTTCCATCACGAGCCGGACGGGGCGATTGACTTCAACACGGAATCGGCGCCAAGCCAAGGGACCGTATCGTTGTAACCTCGAAATGCAGAAGACAACAACGACTGCGCTTTTCCTTATGAAGCATGTGCGGGCCATAAGGCCCCCAACGAAGAACCCGCCAAGCCGGTTAGGCCTGGCGGGTTCTTATGTTGAATCAGGAGGCTGGGACATCGGCGGAGCGATGCGAGAGTGGGCGGAATGTGCGAGCCTCTTCACATTCCGAATTCGGGCCGGGGCCGTTGGCGAGGAGGTGCTCCTGCTCCTTCTCTTGCTTCAGCGGCTGCTCCTGTACCGGCTCCTGCTGGCGCACTTGCACCGGCTCCTGCTGGCGCTCCTGTACCGGCTCCTGCTGGCGCTCCTGCACCGGCTCCTGCTGGCGCTCCTGCACCGGCTCCTGCTGGTGCTCCTGCACCGGCTCTTGCTGGCGCACTTGCACCAGTTCTTGCTGGTGCTCCTGCACCGGCTCTTGCTGGCGCACTTGCACCGGCTCCTGCTGGCGCTCCTGCACCGGCTCCTGCTGGCGCACTTGCACCGGCTCCTGCTGGCGCTCCTGCACCGGCTCCTGCTGACGCACTTGCACCGGCTCCTGCTGGCGCACTTGCACCGGCTCCTGCTGGTGCTCTTGCACCGGCTCCTGCTGGCGCACTTGCACCGGCTCCTGCTGGCGCTCCTGCACCGGCTCTTGCTGGCGCACTTGCACCGGCTCCTGCTGGTGCTCCTGCACCGGTTCCTGCTGTTGTTGCACTTGTTGCTGTTTTTCTTCTTGTACTTCTTGTACTTGTTTTTCTTCCTGTTTCTGTTCCAGGACGGCTATCTCTTCCTGGTGCTGATCATGAATTTGGACAATCTTGTGCTCTGCCTTACCATATCGCTGCCGCGCCAAATACATCGCATAGGCGATTGGGTACGTCAATGCATTCCGGTACGCTTCCTTATCGCCAATCTTGCGGAACAGATCCCGGCTCGGCTTCGGATTGACCTCCAGTAGCCATATCTTGCCTGCCTTATCGACGGCCAGGTCGATCCCGAGCTCGAACAGGGAACCGATCTTGTCTTCAATCACTTCGGTCAGGCGCTGCGCCAGACAGCGGCATTCTTCTTCAATGGCTTTCGCCTGCTCAGGCCCGAAGTGCTTCTCCATGAACGGAAGGAACGGCAGCGCTGCACTGCCTCGTTGACCCGCCAGATTGGAATTCGGGCTGCGCGGCGTGCCGACGCGGATAGCCATCCCTGTCGTCACCCATTCGCCCTCTCCGTTTTTTTGATGAAGGACGCGGGCGTCGGCGGTTCTTTCGGGCAGCAGTTCTGTATCAATGCCCTGCTGAAGGACGAATGAGCCGTTGCGAATGCGCTGCGACCGGGTCCAATGCGCGAGCCAGCGAACGACCTGGCCCCGATGGCGGAGCCGGACATTGCGCAGCCCGAAGCTTCGTTTCCGCCCCCATACTTCATACCTGCCCTGCTTCGCCTGGATGCGGACGACGCCCATCCCGCCGGTTCCATTGCCCGGCTTCGCATAAATAAGCGGATAGTGGGCCAGCATGCTTCTCAGATTTCGTTCGGAATAAGGCAATGTCTTCGGAAGCCAGTGGGCGGTTCTTTCATCGGCGGAGAACATTTCCAACGCTCTGGACTTGAGCACGAATTTATCGTTGGCATAGGGGAAAAGCGAACGGTTCCGCATGATGCGGAAGGCGGTGTTCCAATTGCTGCGTCTCCGATCGATGACGATGTCGGGCCAAGGCTCCATCGCGGCGGTCCAGCCGGAACGGGTGAACTTGAACCCGCGAATCTGCTTGCGGCGGGGGCGGATGTCTGATTCATTGAATACGTACACATTGGCCCCCAGCTTCCTGCCGATCTCCACCCATTGGCGGAATACGAAGGATTCCGTGAACCGGGTGCCCTTGCGGTAGGTGAAAATTCCAATGACCGGATGTCTCTGCTTCATCTGATATCACCTCCTTGGCCGAGAAAGTGGCGGCCGAGATTGTGACTGCGGTTCAATGCGGCAATGCTGATTCCGTTGCAGGTACAGCCCATGGGCGGGCTGTCCAAGTTGATTGCACGGCGGCTCCCTCCGTATGCGATCGTACTATAGCATATCGCCGGGACCGGAGAAGTGTGACTGTCTATTCAGGGAAAGCGGTAAATCTCTTGCTATTCGAAATCGCTGATAGAATGCGATATAATAGACTCTCAATCTAGCAGCAAGCTGCGAGTCAAGATTGAGAGAGGGGATACTCGAATGAACCAGAACCGTATGGCAGTCCGGTGTCTAATCGCAGCATTGGGTGCAGCCCTCTTGCTTAGCGGTTGTCAGGCATCGAGCAGCAGTCAGGCGGGAACGCCGCAATCAGGCCAGACCGAGGTTGATCCGGCCCTGACGCCATCTCCCGATCCTGATAGTTCAGCGGATCCCGGGAGCGATACGGGCAACGACGGAACCGTCGACGCCATTGCGCAGATGAAGTCGGAATTCGCCTTGGCGAATACGGTACAGGAAGTGGACGGACGAGCCATCGTAACGAATGAAGAATCGAAAATGGTTGTCGTCAATAAGCAGCGCTATTTGCCGGATGGGTATGAGCCTCCGGATTTGGTAGAGCCTAATGTGAAGTTCTCGTTCGATGAGCCGCATGAGAAGCGCCATATGCGCAAGGAAGCGGCCGAAGCGCTGGAAGCGCTCTTCGCCGGAGCGGAGCAGGAGGGCATCACGCTGAACGCCGTCTCGGGCTACCGCTCGTACCAGCGTCAGCAATCGCTGTTCAACCATTATGTCGAGACGCAAGGGAAAGAGTACGCTTCCCGCGTCAGTGCCGTCCCGGGAACGAGCGAGCACCAGACCGGGTTGGCGATTGATGTATCCAGCCCAAGTGTAGGCAACGTGTTGGAAGAGGTATTCGGCGATTCGGAAGAAGGAAAATGGCTTGCGGAGCACGCTCATGAATATGGCTTCATCATCCGCTATCCGAAGGATGGCGAATCGATCACCGGCTATGTATACGAGCCATGGCATATCCGCTATGTCGGGAAGGAAGCCGCCGACGCGATATATAGCGAAGGAACGACATTGGAGCAATTTTTGCAATAGCAATTATTCATATTCGAAAAAGAAAGCCGGAGATGGGGTGGACCGTCTCCGGCTTGTTTTGTGCCTTGGGCGGTTGAACTCTTGAATCTGAGTCCTTGGACCGTCCATAAGCGGTTGTCTGCGGTCCTCTGGCACGGCATCAGCAGGCGGAGAAATAGAGTTGGGAGAATTGGAGAAAACAGATGTAAAGTTTCTGTATATGAGCGTATGGGATAATGGACAAAAGGAAGCGAATATGATTCTAAGGGATAATGGCCCAAAAGGCAGCGGCAAGGGAAGAGAAAGGGCAAACGCCACGCAAAGAACCGGAGGAAGCTTCCCTTCCCCCGGTTCTCTATGCGTGTGGATTATTCTTTGGCGTACGGCTGCTCGTCGCGGCGCTCGTCCGCCAGCGATTCGATGCTGTGGCGGCGGCGTTCGTTCTTCGCCTTCAGCTGCGCTTGCTCGCCTTCGCTTATCTCCTCTGCATGCTCCGACAAATACTGCTCGCTCTCCCGCAGGTTCTCTACGGTATTGTCGATTGCATTCTGAATATGCGCTGCATTGTCCGCGCGGTTATCCGGCTTTGGCATATGCAAGGCCTCCTTTGCCTTCCCGAGTATGGTGGACGCGGCGCGGCAAGACAGACGGCCCTGAAGGCCCGTCTGAGCATGCCCGCATTCGTCGCGTCATTTGATAAGGTGCATCAGCCGCCCGCTTTTTATGCTGGACGGCTGCTGCGCCTTAGAGGAGTACCATGCTGCCAAGGCTTCCGGACTCCGCTGCGGGAGAATAGGAGCGCGAGCTTCGCACACGCTATGGCGCTGACGTGATGTCGCGCAGAGACAGGCCGTTCTCAATTCCTTTAAGCCAGTCCTCTTGATTGTAAGATAGTATTTCTTTGCGCAAATCAAGCATTTTCCGATCCAGCTCATCTACGGCTCTGGCCGCTTCCGTCAATTCCTTAATGACATGAGAAGGCACCTGCTGCTCGAATTTATAATAAATGATGTGCTCCAGGCTCGCCCAGAAATCCATGGCCAGCGTCCGCAGTTGGATCTCCACATATATCCAGCGCGTATCCTCGAACAGGACAAGCGGCACCTGGAGAATAATATGAAGGCTTTGATAGCCATTCGCCTTCGGATTGGCGATATAGTCCTTGATTTCCGTAATGCGGATATCGTCGCGGGTCTTCAAATGATCGAGAATCAGGTAGATGTCTTTGACGAACGCGCATACGATCCGCATTCCGGCGACGTCATAGATCTTGTTCACAATCGAATCGAGGGTGAGCGGAAGGCCCTTGCGCTGCAGCTTATTGAAAATGCTGCTTGGCTCCTTGAGACGTGTCTTGATATGCTCGATTGGCTCATAGCCGTTGCGAAGCTTCCACTCCGCTTGGATGACCTTGATCTTGGTCTCCAGCTCTTCCAGAGCCAATTGATACAATGTCGGCAGCTGCTTCACTTCTTCGTACTGCTTCATAATGATATCGGTCTGTGACATACGAATCTCCTCGTGTAATTGCGTAGTATGCAAGAGACATCGGCAAATGGCTTACCGGATATGCCCGTATGCTCCTTCTATTGTAACGGATTCGGGGGCAGAATATCAAAGGACGCCCATCTGGCACTCCTTGTTCGGCTGCTTCGGAATGAAGCCGCGGAGACCGCAGGTTTGGCCAAAAAAGGCATCTCCTTTCCCATAGTAATCGCGGGTTCCTTCGTAGTATAATAAATCACCCCCGATACACCATGGGCCAACATGAGCGGGCTTGCGGGGCGCTCGATTTGTGAAGCAGTTGTTGTACATGTTCTGCATAAGTTGCGCATACGTTGAACAAGAGGCTTGGTCTGGTACCGGCTCTGCACGGCAACGGATGGCATGCCCGCCATGGAAGAACGGAGGGAGCATTACCCGATTGTGTGAAGGGTCTGTTTCGATCCGCGCCGTCCTGTGTATAGGGTTAAGGGGCCATGTTCAACGGTGGGCATGGAAAGGGAGGGAATGCTTATGAATCGAATATTGCAAAAGTTAAAGGAAGGCGCCAGCAAAGCATCGGAGAAGGCGCAAAATGTCATTGAAATCAATCGTCTGCAATCACAGATTGCGGCCCGGCGCAAAGAGATCGAGCAGAATGTGTATCTCATCGGCGAACGGGTATATGATGCCTATAAAAAGAAGGATTTAACGCTAGCGGAAGATGAGATTATGGCGCTTGGAGACGCCAACCTGCTGCTGGAAGAAGAGATCAAGCAGCTGGAATGGAAGGTGAGCGAGCTGCGCCATGAGAAGCGGTGCGAATGCGGAGAAGTGGCGCCGTTAACGTCGAATTACTGCGCTTCCTGCGGCCGGAAGCTGCCGGAGGCGCCGGAGGATCTGTTCGAAGAGGACGAAGAATGGGGCGAGGAGGAAGAGGAGACGAGAGTCTATACGCATCATCCGTCCTCTGTCTCCGAATCGGCTCCCGCCGCGGAAGACGACGTCCGGTGGCAGCCTCCGCAGCCGGAGGAAGACGAGGAGAGCGAGGAGGAAGTTCGTTACACGTACCATCCGGACCGTCTCTCGTCTCAACCGAAAAGGCAGAAGGAGGAATTCTCCATCCCGCCGCTGGAGTCCAGCCGGTCCGGACGGGAGATGAATATTACCGTCGGTGGCAGGCCGGTCACGAAGAGGCCGGAGGAGCCTGCCGATCGCCGCTGCCCGAACTGCAACTCCGCCGCAGCTCCGGAGGCGAAGTGGTGCGAGCGCTGCGGCACGCCATTTGTATGAACGGGGCAGAGCCGCGGGACGGCTTGAAGAGAACCTGAGGGTTCTCTTTTTTATGCGGACTGTCGACAAATAGCGACGGTATTCGATGAAAAAATCTCCGGTTTGAGTTACAATGACAACAGGGAACGCCAGGTGAACAGCCTTGGTATCTGACAGATGTATTCGTAGAGTGGGAGGCTGGCCTGATGGAAGGACTCGTATCGCATTTACGAGCGCTCGGGTTCACGGAAATGGAAGCAAAGATTGTCGTAAGTTTGTCTGAGCAGGGCGCGATGACCGGATATGAAATTGCCAAAAAACTGGGGGTATCCCGTTCCAACGTCTATGCCGCGCTGCAGCGCCTCGTCGATCAGGGCGTCATTCTTCACCGCAAAGGCGATCCGTCGCATTATGCGGCGCTTCCGGCAGAGGAACTGACGAAGCTGCTGGCGACTCGTCTGGAGACGTCCCTTCGCTATGTGGAGAAGCATATGCCTGCGGCGGAAGCGGATGGCAGCTCCTTCTACAGCGTCGAAGGGGAGCGGGCCGTATCGGATACGATCAAGCGCACGCTGCATGAGGCGGAACGGGAGATTATCGTCGATGTATGGCCCGATGAAGCGGCCGAGCTGCGGGAGGAGCTGCTGCTGGCGGAAGCGCGGGGAGTGAAGGTGCTGTGGTCGATCGCCGGGCATGAAGGCCGGACGACCGAACGGATTTGGCCGATGTCGGGGGCTGTGGAGAGCGAGCCGCGTCATTTCGCTTTTGTCGTCGATCGGCGGGAGACGCTGATTGGCGCGCGGGGCAGCGCCCACGCCACCAAAGCGCTCTTGACGGAGCACCCTGCCGTGACGCGCCTCGTCCTGAGCCATTTTTTGCAAGAGGCCGTGCTGTACGAGCTGGAGCGGGAGATGGACCTTGACGGCCAACGGCGCTTCGGCGAGCGTATTGAGGAGATTATGGCCAAATATTTTGACTAATTTTCGAACTTTGTGAAAAATGAAACAAATTCCTGAAACGTGAATCAACTCATTGCGTATTGATTAATATAGGAAGAAATGTGATGCGTCGCTCTGCCAGGCCAAGCTTTCGAGAGAACGTGATGCGCGGTGCATCGGGCGTGGCGCGACGGGCAGTCTACCATCTGGATGGAACCAAGCCGGGCGACAGCATAGAGGAGGAAGTCAGATGGAATGCATTGTTCATTTTGAAGCCGTACACCGCGGAGAGGGAGAGATTGCGAAGCTGCGCGGGCTGGTCATGACGGAGGAAGGGAAGAAGCCGACGCCGCTGGAACTGGAGGAGATGTTCCAGATGATGGGATATAACGTGCGCTGCGCGGATGAAGACAGTCTGATTTTTGTGCCTAAGACGAGTGATGGCGATATTGAAGAGCTTCGCGTCAAGAAGCTCGATATCGGGGAGGAGTCCTACACCCCGGACATGCAGCTGCGCGCCATTGCCGAACAATTGATGAGCAAGCCGAGCCGGCCGATGTAACGGAACGGACTTGGCTTGCGCTGCGTTCGAATGAATAGAAGCAAGGCCTTCTTCCCGGACATGCGGTGATCCGCATGCTGAGAAGAAGGCCTTGCTTCATTCCGGCCGGCTAGGCGCGTGCGCCGGACTCGTCCAGCATGGACGTGCAATGAGCGCAGCGTACGGCCTCCTTCGGAATCTCCGAGAGGCAGTACGGGCATTGCTTCGTTGTCGGTTCCGCCGGCGCTTCCTCTGCTTTGTTCCGGCGGTGCAGCATATTCGTACCCTTCACGATGAGGAATACGCAGAGGGCGACAATCAGGAAATCGATGACGACATTGATGAATTGGCCGTAGGCAACGACGGCAACCCCGGCTTCTTGCGCTTGGGCAAGCGACATCGAAGAGACGGGTTGTCCATTCACGACCAGATCCGGATCGAGCGGAATGAACAGATCCTTGAAGTTCACGCCGCCCAGCAGCTTGCCGATCGGCGGCATGACGAGATCGTTGACGACGGAGGTGACGATTTTGTTGAAAGCGCCTCCGATAATCACCCCGACGGCGAGATCGATGACGTTGCCCCGAACGGCGAATTGCTTGAACTCTTCAAAAAAAGAGCCTACTTTTGATTTGGCCATCCGATATCATTCTCCTTTCACGAAATGAACTAGCTGTCCTGTCCGGATGATGCCATAAGGCCGTCATCATGGCAGCGGGCGCAGCGCGCCGGTCAGCGTGTGCGCTGCGGAATCATCATCTGCAGCTTGCCCGGAGCGGCAGCGGCGTGCAGCGGGGTAGCCGAGACGCACTCTCCGTCTCCGTATGTCCATCGGCGGACCGTGGAGCGGATGCCTATTTGCCGGCCACGCAACATTGTAACATACGGAAGCGTCTGATGGCGTCCCGAATATACGGTCGGGAAGAGCCGGAGCAGCGCCCAGCGGCTGCAGCCGTGCACGACGCAGACGTCCAATATTCCGTCCTCGGCTTCCGCATCCGGGCAGATGGGGATGCCGCCCCCATAATAGGGGACGTTGGTAATGGCGGCCAGCCAGACGCCCTTGAAGGAGCGGGCCTCGCCATCCACGACAATGTCCGCGTCTGCAGGCTGGAAGCGGAATAAGGTGCGCAGCATGCCGTACACATACGCGAGGGAGCCGATGCCAAGGCGGTTGAACCACCTTTTGTAACGGCTCGCATTCACGTATTGCGCCACGTCCGCATCGAATCCGGTCGCGAGCGCGGTGAGTGTCCATTGACCGTTCGCATCAATCAGATCGACGATGGAGCGCTGTCCATGGAGAATCGTATGCAGCGCCTCCAGCGGATCCGTCGGGAGGGAGAAGCCGCGCGCCGTATCATTGCCCGAACCTGCGGGGATAATGCCCAGGGTGGCTTCCGTGCCGACCAGCAGCGGCAGCAGGCGGTGAATGGTGCCGTCTCCCCCGATCACGACGATGAGAGCGCCGGGATTGCGCTCCACATACTGCCGAACCGTCTCCTCCGCTTCTTCTGCCGTCCGTGTAATACTGGAGTCGTAAGGAATGTCGAACCGCCGCAGACAGTCCTCTACGCTGCGCCAGATCCATATTCCTCTTCCGTTCCCCGCATTGCGGTTCACCACAAACAGCATCATGCTCTCTCCTATGTTAAATCGAGTCCAACACGATGCTGGACTAGGGTCAACTTATGATTCTCTTATCATAGCAAAACATGTGGTAGTTTGCGTGAACTTTTTGCAAGGAAGTTCCCGGTAACGAGCAGGAAAAATAAGGGATTCGTCGAATGGATCGAATGGGCCATCGTATTCGAATGGACCATGATCGCCAATAAGGAGTCCAGGGAGGCTGCTGCCGCATGTCCATGTTCAATCGTTTCTTGGCAAGCGCGATGTACGGAGGAAGCCAGATTGATACCTTGCTGGAGCGGGGGCGCTATGCGCCGGGCGAGCAGATGCGCGGCATCGTGAAGCTTCGCGGCGGCCCCTTGTCCCGAAGAATCGAAGGGATTCACCTGATTTTGCAGACCGATTTTACGGAACCGTACCTTCCGGACGGCATGTCGAGGAACTGCACGCTGATGCGTTATCCCGTCTGTTCCTATGTGAGCGTGGAGCCGTTGGAGACGAAGGAGATTCCTTTTCATATCCAGCTTCCGGCCCATTTGCCCTTGACTATCGGAGATACGTCTGTCTGGCTGCAGACGGCCATGGAGACCGGGGAGGCGAGGGAGCCTTCGGATGAGGATCGGATTGAAGTGATTCCGAGCGTGGAGCAGAGCATTGTGATCGATGCAGTGAACCGGCTGGGCTTCCGGCTGCGAAGCGTTCATTGTCTCCCTTGGATTGGAAGCGGTTTCTCTTCATTCGTACAGCCTTTCGAATTCATCGCCTCCTCTTCCTTCCAAGAATTAATCTCCGGTCTGCGGCTTGTGTTTCGGCGCGGGGCGGAAGGGATGGAGCTGTACGTCTATACGGAACCCGCATGGGAAGAAGTGAGGCTGAATCCGCTGGCCGCTCCCCTCGAGACCGACCATAGAATTAAGCATTACAATCTGTCCGATATGGAGTGGCGGCTGCTCGGAGCGGAGGAGCTGGCGGAGGAACTGGCCGAATGGATTCGCACCCAGTATGGATATGTAACCTGAACAGAAGACGAGGGGCCCGCAGGCCCCGGCATCGTCAACTTATTTATCGCCCCGATCGATGTGCTTGCGCGGATGCATCTGCTTCGGCGGTTCTTCTTCCGCTTTTGGCACGAGCCGGGGATCGGTCCGGCCTTCATGGTGATTGTCAAACATGAACTCCTTCAGCTCCCACTCGGACGCGCCCAATTGCGGATCCGAGGGAAAGTGCTGGCCGCGGTGAAGCACTTCTTCCCGTCCCCATTCATTCGCGTATATGCCGTCCACCTCGACCCGATCGCGGGACATGGGATGCATCTTATATTGATTATGCTCCTGTTCTTTTGTCATCGGTGCGCAGCTCCTTTTCTTCAGCATCCGTCTGCTGCGAGGCGGTGCCGTCGCGCAGGCTCTCTATTATAGATGCCCCCGGTCAGCGAATTGTATCCGGGTCCGGCTCGCTGTACGGCTGTCTGGGTGCGGACGTTACCTTTCCGCGAACCAGCGGGACGGGAAGAGCAAATAAATAATGGAAATCGCGGCGAACAGGCCAGCGCTGATCCAGATGACCGTGCCGGCGGATGATGCGTTCGCGATGACCCCTCCGATAACGGGGCCGAGCAGCACGCCGATCCCTTCCACGGTCGAGAGCAGGCTCCAGCCCAGACCTTTATGCCCCGGCGGGACATACAGCGCCAGCAGCGCGTTCCAGGCCGGCAGCACCGCGGAATAGGATATTCCGAGCAGCACGGCCAACCCGTAAGCGAAGATGACCGACGGATAGAGAGACAGCGAAGCGAGCGCCAGGCCGAAGATGCCGAAGCCGATAATAAGGAACGGCTTGCGGCCGACGCGATCCGACCATTTGCCCATCGGGACGAGCCCGAGCACGGTGAAGCCGCCGCCAAGCACGAGCAGAACGGAATACTGCTGGCTCGAGAAGGAGAGCGCCTCCGCGGCGAAGGTCGGCAGAATCGGGACGAGCATGCTCGCTCCCAGCGTCTGCAGGATCATGCCTGGAAGAAGCGGCTTCATCGCCTTCAGCTTTACTACCAGGGCGTCCCACTGCTGCCGGAACGGAACGGGAGCCGCATCGGCCAGCTGCTGTCTGCCGCCGCCAATGAAGAAGCTGAGCACCCAAGCGATACCCGACAAGGCGAACAGAAGCAGATAGGCGGTCTCCGGATGCTTGTCCACGATCAGGTTGAGCACGACCGGGCCCGCCCCCATCCCGACAAGCCAGATCATATAGAGGAATCCCATTTGCGCGGCCCGGTTCTCTTCCTTCACCTTGGTGAGGCATACGATCCATACCGGGGAGATGCCGACGCCGTACAGGGCGGCTGCAGCGATGAACAGCCAGTCGCTTGAGCCGTAATAGAACAAGCCGATGCCCGCGAATGAAATCAATAACCCGGCATTGATAATGAGACGGGGGGAGAAGCGGTCAAGCAAATATCCAATCCCCATTTTCAAAATCGTATCCGTTAAATAATGAGCCGTAATGGCGGTTCCGATAATGGCCAGGCTGATATGCAATGTATTTTTTCCATAGATCGGAATAAATGAAATCAGGGCAGCCCCCCGAACGAACTCCACAAAAAATAAAATAATTGCCAACAACGCGATGTCTCTGCCTAATCCAAGTCCCCGTAATCCCTTCAAGCAAGTAACGCCCCTTTCCTAATTATCCCATTATAGCGTGTTCGCCAACCGCTTGCCACCAAGCGGGACAGGGCGGGCAGGAGCCAATGCTTCAGCGCCTGTCGCCGGAGGAAGCGGGAGTCATTTCAAGAGTGAAATAGCGGTTCGCTGCTAGGGTGCCCGATTCATGGCTTGGCGAACAATAGCGGTGTGTTTTTGCTGCGCTGTCGAATATGTTATAATAGAGAAACGGTTGCGAAGTTCCAGAAAGAGAAGCGATACGTCCAGGCTATACTCCATTGCGGAGCATGTTCTACAACGCTTTTGGGAGGGAATTTTCATGGCAACGAAAGGTCACAACGAAGTGAAAGAAAGTTTGTTGGAGATGACTCGCATTTTCCGTCCGAAGAATCCGCGGAAGTTTGTGAGGGAGTATATCCGGAAGTACCGGATTATGGGAGGCTATGAAGACGAACTGACTCATCTTGTAGAGCTTGAGCTTGGCAAGATCGACTCCAGCGTGTCGTAATTCACGCAGTCATGGCAGAGATGCAGGCGGATGGATGTATCGGCCGTGTGCAGGACGTGCGGCAATCAGGATAACAGCGTCATTTTTTAGATATAGAGATAATGAAGCGCTCCGAGCAGGTCGGAGCGCTTTTTTTGCGTCCTGGCGGCGAGGCGCGGGCCTTACCGCATATAGCGGCGCAGATCTTCCCGGATAATGTCCTGCACCGATTCCAGCGACTCCCCCGGATAGGCTCTCAACGCGTGAATCGATACCGAATTGAACAACTCCTTATTGGCGCTCGTATATACTTTGGCGATACTCGGGTCATGCCGCCGAATGGCCGTGTTCACCGAATGCAGGAATTCATCGGACAGATCGTCCATCCGCTCCAGCGTGCGCATCGGACTGTGCCTGGTTACGGCCTGGGGATTCTTCTTGTCGAACTTCCGGCTTGTCTCGATCCGTCCCATGCCGTACTGCTCGCGGGTATTGTTGCCGCCCCGCCCCTTCACTCCGTTGGCTGTCCCTTCGAACGTCAGAGCCACATAGGCGGTGTCATTCCACTTCAGAACATAACCGGCTGCGACGCCCTCCATATTGCTGACCAGCGCGCTCAGCGGACGGTCTACATACAATGTATTGGGACGATGCAATTCCTGCCGGGCGAACTGTTTCCGCTCCAGGCTGTTGCCTTTGGCGCTGTAATCGGGCGTGGCGATATCGGAATCGTTCGGGGTCGACGGCCTTTTTTCCAGGGGCTGCACCGTCTTCCGGTTCGCGTAATTGGCAGTTGTATTTCCGTCATAGGATCTCGTTTTCTCGGAGCGATAGCCGATGCAGCCAGTCAAGCCGACGGCAATGCATAGCACACAGATGGTATAAGTGACAATTGAGTGAACATTCCGTTTATTTTTGTGACCGTTTTTTGACGACACAAGCATCCCTCCTTCATGATTTACTTTATTTTTCTGAAAAACGGGTATAAGTATGCAGGGAGCACCGCCGTCAATGTTTGAGAATCGGAAATTTGACAACATCTTCTTGCTTTCGACACAATTCGAGGGGTGTGAATTCATTTTGTAAGCGTTTGCATTTGTTGATATAACGGGCCAAAATGACTTTCTGAACACTTTGTGAACTCCCTCCGAAACATTGACAAATAAAATTATGGTAATTATATTTAGGTAAGTGATTGTATTAATTGACAGGATTACGACATCCGTGCTAGAGCCGGTGACTCCATGGGGACCGGTTGGATAGCTATGGGCATGCGTAAGCGTATGCATGCTCCTGCTGCCTGACACGGTCGAAGCCTTTCTTCCGTAG
The DNA here is from genome assembly GCF_945605565.1 of Paenibacillus dendritiformis. NCBI lineage: Bacteria > Bacillati > Bacillota > Bacilli > Caryophanales > Paenibacillaceae > Paenibacillus > Paenibacillus dendritiformis. The sequence goes on from NZ_OX216966.1 coordinate 1,126,667, forward strand.
CGATTTGAAGCGTGCCGAGAGGATTGGAATTCCGCGCGTGGAGCATAATGTATACGTTCGCATGAATGTATGCTGATGCTTTCGGACAGAAAGGCAAGTGAAGGGGCATGAGATGCGGTAATCAGCGAAAACGTACAAAGTGGGGTTGATCAATGATGAAACGGTGGCATGCAGTGAAGCGACTCCTTCCTCTGTTAGCCGGGCTCGTCTTGCTACTCAGCGCTTGTGGCCGCGCGGATTTGTCCGCTCTCAATCCACAGGGTCCGATAGCAGAGGGCCAGTTCGGTCTGATGAAGATTGCGATTTCGATTATGACGCTCGTAGTCGTTGCCGTATTCGCGCTTTCCATTTATGCCGTCATCCGCTTCCGCAGACGGCCGGGTGACCAATCGATTCCGAAGCAAGTAGAAGGCAATCACAAGATGGAGGTTATTTGGACCGTCATTCCGATTCTCCTCTTGATTATTCTGGCAGTTCCGACCGTGAAGTACGTGTTCGCCTTCGCTGAAGATTACAGCAAAGATCCGGACGCTATCAAGGTGAAGGTAACTGCGCACCAATTCTGGTGGGAATTTGAATACCCTGAACTGGGCGTACATACAGCACAGGATCTAGTCATCCCGACAGGGAAAAATGTAGCGGTCGAGTTGCGGACGGCCGACGTTCTCCACTCGTTCTGGGTGCCTGCTCTCGCAGGGAAGATGGACACCAACCCGTCGGGCAACGTAAATAAAATGTATTTCAGCGCGAATGATGTTGGGGTATACCGGGGCAAGTGCGCGGAGTTGTGCGGACAGTCCCACGCCTTGATGGAATTCAAGGTCAAATCGGTAAGCGAAGAGACATTTAACGCTTGGGTTAATGAGATGAAGGCAGAGCCGAAGCCGTTCGAAGGCGACGCGCAAGTCGCCGAGAGCTTCAAGCAGAACTGCCTGACCTGCCACGCTATCGATAATGCGCCTTCCCTCGGCCCGAACTTGAAGGGTACAGGAAGCCGCGAAGCTGTTGCCGGCATAATGCTCAACCGGGATACGATTGACGAGCCGCTTGAGCAGCAAGTGGTTGAAGATCATTTGCGCCAGTGGATTCTGAATCCGCAGAAGGTGAAGCCAGGGAATACGATGCCTAAATTCGAGGGCGTATTGTCAGAGAAAGAGCTGGACGGCATTGTAAAATATCTGGCGGAATACAAACTTGATTCTCTGAAAGAAATCAATAAGCAATAGAAAAGCATCTTCTAGGGGAGGTAACGACCTTGGCTCACACGGTGAAGCGTCATCGCGGCTTAATGGATTGGCTGACGACGGTCGACCATAAGAAGATAGGTATTCTTTACCTTATTGCCGGAGGCTTCTTCTTCGGTATCGGCGGTATTGAGGCCATCTTGATACGTATACAATTGATCAAACCGAATTTCGAGTTCGTGGATGCACAGTTATTCAACGAATTGATTACGATGCATGGAACGACCATGATCTTCCTGGGCGCCATGCCACTGATATTCGCATTAATGAATGCGATTGTACCGCTGCAGATCGGGGCGCGCGACGTTGCGTTCCCGTTCCTGAACGCGCTCGGCTTCTGGACGTTCTTCTTCGGAGGAGTGCTTCTGAATCTGAGCTGGCTGCTGGGCGGAGTGCCTGATGCAGGCTGGACTTCCTACGTACCGTTGTCTAGCACCGATTACAGCCCTCACCACGGGGTAGATTTCTATGTTCTCGGTCTGCAGATTTCCGGTCTCGGAACGCTGATTGGCGGCATCAACTTCCTGGCTACGATTATTAACATGCGTGCGCCGGGTATGTCGTTCATGCGGATGCCGATGTTCACCTGGACGGCGTTCATTACGTCCGCGCTTATTTTGTTCGCTTTCCCTGCCGTTACGGTAGGTCTCGTATTGCTCATGTTCGACCGCCTCTTCGGAGGGAACTTCTTCTATACGCCGAATGGCGGTAACGTCATTCTGTGGCAGCATATTTTCTGGATTTTCGGCCACCCGGAAGTATACATTCTGATTTTGCCGGCGTTCGGGATTATTTCCGATGTCGTCAGCACATTCTCCCGCAAGCGTCTGTTCGGTTACAGCTCCATGGTCTTCGCTACCGTGCTCATTGGATTCCTGGGCTTCATGGTCTGGGCGCACCATATGTTCACCGTAGGTCTTGGACCGGTCGCGAATGCGCTCTTCTCGATAGCGACGATGCTGATTGCCGTTCCGACGGGGATCAAGATATTTAACTGGGTATTTACGTTATGGGGCGGTTCGATTAAGTTCACTACCGCCAACTTGTTCGCCATCGGCTTCATCCCTACGTTCGTCATGGGCGGGGTAACCGGGGTCATGCTCGCCGCAGCGCCTGCCGACTTCCAGTTCCATGATACCTATTTCGTCGTGGCCCACTTCCACTATACGATCGTAGGCGGATTGATTCTCGGTCTGTTCGCCGGCTTCCATTACTGGTGGCCGAAGATGTTCGGGCGGATGCTGAACGAGACAATTGGTAAAGCTACGTTCTGGATGTTCTGGATTGGCTTCCAGTTGACGTTCTTCATCCAGCATTTCCTCGGCTTGATCGGGATGCAGCGTCGTGTCTTTACGTATTTGCCGAACCAAGGCTTCGATACGATGAACCTAGTCAGTACGATCGGGGCGCTGATGATGGGCGTTGGGGTATTGCTCTTCCTGGCCAACATTGTTATCTCGCACCGTCAGAAGCAGGTTGTGGGCAACGATCCTTGGGAAGACGGACGCACGCTGGAGTGGACGATTCCATCTCCGCCGCCGGAATATAACTTCAAGCAGACTCCGCTTGTACGCGGATATGACGCTTGGTGGAAAGAAAAGATGGATGGCAATAAGGCCATGACGCCGGCCGAACCGGTAGGCTCCATCCATATGCCGTCGCCTTCGATCTTGCCGTTCATAATGTCCGTCGGCCTGTTCATCGCCGGCTTCGGATTCATGTTCGCCAAGGACGATTTCAAAAATGCGGCACTGAACTTCTTGTTCAACAACCATCTCATAGCGATTTTCGGATTGGTGATTACTTTTGCCTGCATGGTCGTTCGTTCCGTCAAAGACGATCACGGCTATCATATTGAACCGGAAGAGTTGGAGCAGAAGGGGGTAAAAGCATGAGCGCACCTGCACACCACGCAGACGGCCACTGGCCTCACGAACCGGAAAAAGCGACGTTAGACGGCCGCAATAAAGTGATTGGCTTCTGGCTTTTCCTTGGCGGCGAAGCGGTGTTGTTCGGTACGTTGTTCGCGACGTTCCTCGCGCTCCGCGATCAGATTGGCGACGGACCGGCTGCCAGCGAGCTGTTCCAGCTTCCGATGATTGCGGCCGCGACGGCTATCCTGCTGGTGAGTTCCTTGACGAGCGTATTCGCGGTTCAAGCTCTGCACCGCAAGGACGTCAAGTCTTTGATTACATGGCTTATCGTTACTGTCGTCCTTGGCTTCTGCTTCTTGGGATTGGAGATTTACGAGTTCGTCGAGTACGTCCATGAAGGCCATACGTTCACGACAAGCGCCTTCAGTACATCGTTCTATACGCTGGTCGGCTTCCACGGCGCGCACGTTGCCTTCGGCGTCGTCTGGATCTCCATCCTGATCGGCCAGCTCTTCAAGAAAGGGCTGAACCTGGTTACGGCGCCTAAAGTATACGTGTCGGCTATCTACTGGCACTTCATCGACGTCGTATGGGTATTCATCTTTACGGTTGTCTACTTGATGGGAAAGGTGGGGTAAGCGATGGCAGCTCAAAACGTGGCATCCAACTCGTCGAATCGCCGTCATAAGCATGAAGGAAAGCAAAAGCATATCATTGCTTTTCTCTTCTCCATCGTACTGACGCTTATCGCCTTTGTAATGGTAGCTTCCGCCGGTATCGTGAACAAAACCTTCACCTATATTCTGCTTCTTGTCATGGCAGTGCTGCAGGTCATCATTCAAATGGCCTACTGGATGCATATGAAGGACAAAGGCCATATGCTGCCCATTGTCTTTATGATAGGTGGAGCTTTCGTCGCATTCCTGGCGATTGTTATGGCCGTATATTGGGTCTGGTGGTAAGCCGAATCGGATATTTAGAAAGAGGGGGCGCACAGGCGTCGCCTCTTTTTCCGTAATAGAGCAAAATGTGGCGAAATGATGGCATCCGCAAGAGAAGGAGATGAACGAGATTGTTGGAATTAACGAAATATTTTAGCGCGTATGATGTATGGAGTCCGTTGTTTCTTGTCTCTTCGGTGCTTGTTATCATTCTCTATCTGGGAATTACGGGCCCGTATAGACGAGTGTTCGCCCAGACTGACCCAGTGCCCGTAGCCAAAAAGCTGATGTTCATCAGCGGCGTGCTGCTGCTGTATCTGGCCCAGGGAGGCCCGATTAACTTGATGAGCCATATTATGCTGACGTTCCATATGCTGATGATGGCTCTGACGTATATTATTGTGCCGCCTTTGATCTTATTGGGCATCCCTTCCTGGTTGTGGCGCTACCTGCTGGATCGCAAGCCGCTGCGGCGGCTGAAAGGATTGATGCACCCGATCCTGATGGCCGTGCTGTTCAATGCGTTGTTCTCGTTCTACCATGTGCCGGTGGTTCATGACTATGTGATGACGAATTATGCGGTTCATATTGTGTATTACATTGTCCTGTTCGTTGCAGCGATGATGATGTGGTGGCCGATTGTCGTGCCGGTCCCGGAGTGGGTTATCTTGACAGACGTCAAGAAGATGGGCTACATCTTCTTGAACGGCGTCCTTATTACGCCGGCATGCGCGCTCATTATTTTTGCAAGCGAGCCGTTGTACGCGACTTATGTGGACAAGGAAACGTGGATTCAAGCGATGGGCTACTGTCTAACCGGCGATCCGAGCAAGCTGCTGGCCGCTTTTGACGGCCCTGAATTCTTCAACTGGTTCTCGCCGGTGGAAGATCAGCAGCTCGGGGGCATCGTGATGAAGCTGCTGCAAGAAACCATGTACGGCTGCATTCTGTATTATGTATTCATTCACTGGTACCGCAGAGAAAGCAAAGAGGATGACGATATTGTGGACACTCTTCCGGAAGGGCAGCTCCATTCATAGAATTGGTTTATAATAAAAGGCAAGTCTGAGTTGAGGTAGAGGAGGCATACCATTCGTGGATTTGTATAATCTCATGCCTGCGGTAAGCACGACATTTATCGTCATTAGTGCGATTCTGGTCGCGATCGGCTGGGCGCTTATCATCAAGGGCAAGCGCGAGGCGCACAAGAAGACCATGATCGCGGCAGCCGTAGCCGCCCTTCTGTTCTTTATCATTTACGTGTCACGGACCATATTTGTCGGCAATACATCCTGGGGCGGCCCTGAAGGATTGAAGACGATCTATCTCATTTTCCTGCTGTTCCATATTGTGCTCGCTACCGTGGCGGCGGTATTCGGCATTACGACATTAGTGACCGGATTCCGATCCAAATTCAAGATTCATCGCAAAATCGGAAAAATCACCTCGATCATCTGGTTCATTACTGCCATCACCGGCGTTACCGTATATACGCTTCTTTATATACTGTACCCTGGCGGCCACACGAAGCCGGTGATCGATGCAATCTTCGGCTGAGCCCTAATCGAGCCCTTATGCCTGTTTCTGTGAGTGGAACTCGGCATAAGGGCGTTTTGTTTGATAGGTTTAGACAAGGACTCATGGCCGGGTTCCATGCCCGTCTAGCATTCCGTGCGAAGGAAGCTCCTTCGCACGGAATGCTTTTTTTATGGGTGTCAACCTGAAAGCGCATACCGTCGGAATCGAGTATTGACAATAAAATGACGAAGTGAGTATACTGTGTATAAAGATATACACAGTAAGCACAGTACTGCATGGAGGCAGAGAATCAAGATACAAGACACGAGGTTGTTCGCGTGCCTATGGATGGATGCGAGAAGTGAGGGGATATCGGTGAAGAAGCAGTGGAAGGATGCGTGGATGCTGGTCAAGACGGACCTGATTCGCTTTAAATGGGGGGCCTTGTTCACGCTGCTGTTCAGTGTTTACATGGGAGCTATTTCGACGTTGATGCTGAATGGCTTGTTGAAATCGGATCAGGAGGGCGATACTTTAGTTCTGCGGGCGGTCTTTGATTTTGTCTACCTTATCACCTTGCCGAATTTCGGCTTCTTTTTCTCTCGGCGAAACACGCGCTATTTGCAGGAGGATTCTCATACGAAATGGATGAGGAAGCTGCGCATGCTGCCGATTGATGTGGGTACGATCGCGCTATCACGCTATATGATGCTGGCGGTTGCCTTCGTTCTGAATATGACGGTGTTCTCCATTGTGCAGCTGATGATAAGCGATAGTCTGCAATCGACCTTCTCGCCTCTGTCGTTCATCGCCTATGTGCTTCTTCTGACCGCGTACGCCGTCGTGGTTCAGACGGTGTACATCCAGTTTGAACTGGGCAAGCATGCCGGTGGCTACCTGCGACTCGTCTTTATTGTAATGTTCATCGTACTTGCCCTCTCTGTTATCGTGGCCTTGTCCGGTGGAAGCATGATGATGGCGGTCATCTATATCGCCAAGCATTATCCGTGGGTAAGCGGCTTGATCGCCGCAGGCGTCATTGTCCAGACGTTCATTATCGGCATGGCCGTCACCCGGAATACGATTCGCAATCGGGATCTCGACTAGACGGGCATAGCCTTTGTAATGTGAAGATACCAATATGAAGAGTCAGGGGGTGGGCAGGCGGTGTTCATGCCGATCAACATTAATGAGAACAGCTCGGAACCGTTATATGCACAGATTACGACTCAGCTGCGCGCGTTGATTTTGAGCGGTTATCTGGATGAAGGGATGCTGCTGCCGTCCATTCGTGAATTTGCCCACCAATTAAGGTGCAGTGTCATTACGGTCCGAAGAGTATATCAAGATCTGGAAGCGGAAGGGCTGCTGCGGACGAAGCAGGGGACGGGGACGTTCGTTGCTCCGGTCGGGGCCGGCGAGCGGGAGCGATACCGCAAGCAGGCCGTGGAAGATGCGCTCTTGGAAGCGGTCGAGGCCGCCATGAGGTTAGAGATGTCCGCTGCAGAGCTAGCGCACATGCTGGAGGACCTGATCCGGCAGAAGCAGATGAAGTAATCCGGAATAAGGAGAGAATGCGATGAACATCGAGCCGGTCATAGTATTGAAGGACGTGGTAAAGCGCAGGGAACGGCTGCACATTGGACCATTGAACATCCAGATTCCCCAAGGCTGCTGCACTGCGATTGTAGGAACGAACGGGGCCGGGAAGTCGACACTGATGGGCATGTTCATGGGCTTCATCAAGCCGGACAGCGGCACCGTTGCGCTCTTCCAGGAGACCTATCAGCCGGAGCCGGACACGTCTGTCAAGGCGCGCATCGGTTATGTGGCGGAGAGCCCCAATTCGGAGGAGGATGATCTCACCGCGGAAGCGGCGGCAGCCTTCGCCGCCTACTGGTATGAGCGATGGGATTGGCAGCTGTACCATCATCTGATGGCCCGGTACGATATCCCCCCGAAGACGAAGCTCAGGAAGCTGTCCAAAGGGATGCGCCGCAAGCTCGATCTGATCCTGGCCATCTGCCCGCAGCCGGATCTCCTGCTGCTGGATGAGCCGTCTTCCGGGTTCGATCCGATTTCATGGCGGATGATGATCGAAGATTTGAATTCCTATTTGGAAGAAGGCCAGCGATCCATTGTTATTGCGACGCATATTATCGAGGAAGTGAAGCGGCTGGCCGATTATGTTCTGTTCCTTCACAAAGGACAGGTGCTGCTCGTGATCGAGAAGGATGCGCTGTTCGATGCCTGGAAGGAATTCTGGGTGGAAGGGGAGGCCGAGGATTATGCCGGCGTTCCGGGCGTAGTCAAGGCGATCCAGGAGCGGCACGGGGTGCGGCTGATTGCCAGCCAGGCGGAGCGGGCCGATGCGTTCCTGGCGGAGAACGGCATTATCCCGCGGCAGACGGCCGGCATCGAGCTGGATGATATTCTGGCGTATTTAATTGAGTTGAATCAGGAGGTTCGAGGCAAATGAAGCCATTGGAGTTGAAACAGGTCGTGAAGCAGTATGCGGACAAAACAGCCGTCAACGGCTTGAGTCTGGATGTGGAAGAGGGGGAAATTTACGGGCTGCTCGGCGCGAACGGAGCCGGGAAGACGACGACGATGCGGATGGTGCTCGGTCTCATTTACCCGGATGGAGGGGAGATACGATATAACGGCAAGCCGTTCCATACCGAGCTGCAGCGCACGCTGGGATACTTGCCGGAAGAGCGGGGCATGTATCCGAAGATTCGGGTAAGCGATCAGGTGACCTACTTGGCGCAGTTGCGCGGAATGCCGCGCAAGGAAGCGGACCGGAATCTCAAATATTGGCTGGAGCGCTTCAATGTGCCGGAGAACTACAACAAGAAGATTGAGGAGCTGTCCAAGGGGAATCAGCAAAAAATCGGGTTCATCGCAGCCATCGTGCATAAGCCGAAGCTGCTCATTCTGGATGAGGCGTTCAGCGGGCTTGATCCGGTCAATGTCGAGCTGCTGAAGGAGACCGTCAAGGAGCTTCGCGACCAGGGCACGAGCATTCTGTTCTCGACCCACCGGATGGAGCATGTCGAGGAACTGTGCCGCAATGTGACGATCTTGCAGAAGGGCAATGCGGTCGTCCAAGGCTCGCTGCGGGAGTTGAAGTCCCGTTACCCGCGGGAGCAGGTGCTGCTTCGCGCCGCCGGAGAAGTGGAAGGGCTGGCCTCGATTCCGGGAGTAACCGATGTGAACCGGACGGAGGAAGGATACCGGATTCGGATCAGCGGCGAGGCTGTCGCGCAGGAGATTTTGCAGAAGGCGCTCGCCCAAGGTCCGATTCAGCATTTCGAAGTGAAGGAGCCGACCTTGAATGAAATCTTCATCAAGGCGGTAGGAGGTGATTCGAATGAATAATGTATGGACGGTTATCGGATTTACACTGCGGACCAAGCTGATGACCAAATCGTTTCTTATTTCGACGCTCGTTCTGGCTCTGCTCATTAGCGTGGGCGCCAACGTCCCGTACTTCATATCTTTATTCTCGAATAACGAGCCGACTACGATCGGCGTCGTCTCCGGGCCGCATCCGGATATCGCGAAGTCGCTCACCGATCATTATGCCAAGCAGGAGAAGGCGGATTTCCGCTTCGTTCCGTATACGGATGCGACGGATGAGCAGTTGAAGAAGGATGTGCAGGCGGGCAAAATCGATGGGTATATTACGTTCGAGGACAAGGCGAAGGGAGAATTTCCCCTTGTCGTCTATTCCGGGAAAGACGAGCTCGGCATGGAGAAGGAATCGAAGCTGACGGGCACGCTCACGCTGATTAAGACGGAGTGGCTGGTCAAGGATTCGCTGACTCCGGAACAGATCGCCCAATTGAACGAGCCGGTTCAAGTCGAGAACAAGACGATCCTGAAGGAAGGCGGTCAGGCCGGCGAAGAGAAGAACCCTGCCAAAAAGGGGGTCTCGGTTGCGGTCGTCACTGTGCTCATCATCTTGTTCTTCATGACAAATACGATGACGGGGAATATGATCGCGTCCGAGGTTACGCAGGAGAAAAGCTCCCGCATTATGGAAATTCTCATTACGAGCGTCTCGCCGCTCGCCCAGATGTTCGGGAAGATTATCGGCATGTTCATCCTCGGGTTGATGCAGATTGTGCTCTTCTTCCTCGTCATGATCGGGAATCTGATGCTGCCGCATAATAATGCGCCGCTGAAGGCCATTAACTTCGATATCTCGATGATCGATTGGGGTGTCGTAGGCGGCGGCTTGCTGCTCTACGTGCTGGGCTACTTCCTGTACGCGACCTTGTTCGCGGCGGTCGGCTCGATCGTTAGCCGGACAGAAGATCTCGGCCAAGCGATTATGCCGATTACGATGCTGACGTTGGCGGCGTTCTATATTGCCATCTTCAGCATCTCGACGCCGAATTCGCTGCTGGTCAGAATCTCATCGTATATTCCATTCTTCACGCCAACCTCGATGCTGCTGCGCCTCGGCGCAGGCGAGGTGGCCTGGTGGGAATTCGGGATATCAATTGTTATCCTCCTCGCCTCGGTCTTCGTGTTCGGCTGGCTGGCGGCGAAGATCTACCGCACCGGCGTCCTGATGTACGGCAAGCGCCCGTCGTGGAAAGAGATCCGCAAGGCAATGAAGGCGTACAAGATTTAAGCTGACACTCCCTGTGGGTAAAGGCTATCAGTGAGGCAAATCATAATTACCGTTGAATTTCCCTGATGAACTGCATCTTGGTTTGTCAGGGATTTTCTGCGTCATGAAGATGGTATAATCCGTCTCGATTCCTACCTTGTCAATCTGCAGCAGGTGCGCGAGATTGAAGCTTGGACCAAGGACAGTTATATTTTGAAGCTGGACGATAAGACCGGCTCCACCGTTCCGCTTTCCAGAAGCAAGTATATGGAACTCAAAGGACAATTCAAGATTTGACATGTTGCCGTTCGTCGTGGATATGCCGCCTTTCACCCCCCGAAAGGCGCGTTTCACGGCGTTTTTGCTGCAGATTCGCAAGGTTGGCATTATGCTGAATGCAGCGTGGACGGGAAGGAGGATGCTGTGAAGAAGACGATGATGAGACTGCTGGCGGTGCCTGCGCAGTGTGGTACCGCCGGGAAAGAAATCGATACGGGCAAGCCTGATACCATAGGCGCAATATATGGGGGGAAGAAGGATGGATTTTATTTTTAATGTTTTGGAAAATGTGAAGGAGGCCAATGTGCTGCTGCAATCGGCCGCGGTGTTTCTTGTCTCGATGGTTCCTTTTCTGGAAGGATATGTAGCTGCGCCAATCGGCATTATGCTTGGGATGTCGCCAATCCCGGTCATGGCTGTCGCGCTGATCGGGAACTGGTTGTCCATCATGCTCATTATTGTTCTGTATGGCAAATGGAGCGTCGGCAGGCAGGGGACGGGAAGCGGAAAGCGAATGGAGAGGGCCCGGAAGATATTCGGCAAATATGGCGTGCCGGGCGTGGCGTTGATCGGTCCGCTCGTATTTGGCCATCATATTGGCGCGTTCATTTCACTGGTGTCGGGGGCACCCAAGAGCTATGTGACCTTGTGGCAGACCATAGGCGTTGCCCTGTGGACGGTCGGCGCGGGCGCATTGGCCATGCTGGGCATCGATATCGTCAGTCACCTGAGATAGATGGCGAGATGGCGCACGGGCTGATTGCATTTGCTTTGGATAGCGCTGCTCCCGGCTCCGGTTTATTTTACTCGGTTTGCTGCTGAACAGGGGCAAAGGACGGTAGCGTCAGTATGTCAAGTCTCTCATCCAAAATGAGCGCAGACATAGAAATTCCTGTAAGGGCGGAAGTTTTCGCTGCCGCCCCCTCTGTGTAACCGCCCCTTCCGGGCTTTTTTTATTTTGTAAAATGAGAATCAGCTTATTGCTAAATTCGTGAACAAAGGTTACAGTAATAAAGCAAGTCGTTCATGATATGATTCCAATCTATCGTTTTTCGTAAGGAGGGAAGAGGATAGAGCATCGTTGTACATAGGGGAAGCGGGATTATTATGAAATATTGTAAAGACGCTCGTATCATTTGATTGCCGAAATGGGATTAAATACAACGGGAGGGTTGCTGGAATGAAGAAATTGAAAGCGTTAACATGTTTTCTTGCCGTCATGCTGCTAAGCAGCGCATTCTCCATGACGGCGTTCGGCGAGGCGGCGCAGGGGCCGAAGCTGAAGCTGCGGCTGATGGAGACGACCGACATTCATACACATATTGTGAATCATGATTACTACCAGGATAAGGAAACCGACGAGTTCGGCCTGGCGAAGACGGCTTCGCTCATTACGAAGGCGCGTCAAGAGGTGGCGAACAGCATGCTGTTCGATAACGGGGACCTGATTCAAGGCAATCCGCTGGGAGATTATGCGGCCCAAATCAAGCCGCTTCAGGACGGCCAGGTCCATCCGGTGTTCAAAGCGATGAATCTGCTGAAGTACGATGCGGCCGGGATCGGGAACCATGAGTTCAACTATGGTCTGGAGTTCCTCGATCGCAGCTTGAAGGGATCCGCGTTCCCTTACGTGAATGCCAATGTTTACATCGATGATGGCGACAACAACCCGGACAACGATAAAAATTATTTCAAGCCGTATGAAATCTTGACGAGAACGTTCAAGGATGACGCTGGCCAAGACGTTACGCTGAAGATCGGGGTCATCGGATTCGTGCCGCCGAAGGTCATGGAGTGGGACAAGGCGAACCTGGAAGGCAAGGTTGTCGTCAGGGACATTATCGAGACCGCGGAGAAGTTCGTGCCGAAGATGAAGCAGGAAGGCGCCGATCTCATCGTCGCGATTCCTCACTCCGGCTTCGACAGCAGCCCGCGGAAGGGCAATGATGACAACACGGTCTACTATTTGACCCAGGTCAAAGGAATCGACGCCGTCATGTTCGGGCATGACCATAACGTCTTCCCGAGTCCGGACTTCGAGAACATCGAAGGGGTCGATGTGAAGAAAGGAACCATTCACGGGACTCCTGCGGTCATGCCGGGATTCTGGGGTGATCACCTTGGGATCATCGATCTGACCTTGGAGAAGTCCAACGGGAAATGGACCGTCGTCGACAGTCAGTCCGAAGCCCGTCCGATCTATGATAAAGCGAATAAGAAGCCGCTTGTCGATGCCGATCAGCGCATCGTGGATGCCGTGAAGGCGGATCATGAAGGCACGATCGAATATGTGCGCCAGCCGATTGGGGAGACGACGGCGCCGATCAACAGCTTCTTCTCCGTCGTGCGCGACGATCCATCCGTTCAGATCGTTTCCAATGCCCAGAAATGGTATACGGAAAAATATATTCTAGGCACTTCCTATGAAGGAATTCCGGTTCTGTCGGCGGCAGCTCCATTCAAGGCAGGCGGACGCTGGGGCCCGAGCTATTTCACGGATATTCCGGCAGGGACACTGGCCGTGAAGAGCGCGGCTGATCTGTATGTGTATCCGAATACGGTGAATGTGGTGCTGCTCAATGGCGATGAAGTAAAAGAATGGCTGGAGCATGCGGCTGGGCAATTCAACCAGATTGTGCCGGGCAAGGCGGGAGAGCAGCCGCTCATCAATGAAGAATTCCCAACGTATCTATTCGATGTTATCGACGGCGTTACGTACCAGATCGACGTGACGCAGCCTGCCCGCTACAATCGGCAGGGTCAACTGGCGGCGCCAGACTCGCACCGGATCGTCAATCTGCAATATAACGGGAAGCCGGTGACGAAGGAACAGAAATTCCTGGTTGCCACGAACAATTACCGTGCGAGCGGCGGAGGCAACTTCCCGAATCTGGACGGATCCAATATCGTGATCTCTTCGCCGGACGAGACACGGCAAATCTTGATCGATTACATCGCGCAGAACAAAAAAATCAATCCGACTGCGGATAACAACTGGTCCTTCGTCCCGATTCATGGGGAGGCCGATGTCACGTTCCGCACGTCTCCGAAGGCCCAGGAGGCAGCGGCTCAAGCCGGAGGCATGCAATTCATCGGGCTGGAGAGCGACGGCTTCGCCAAGTTCTCGCTGGACATGTCGGCGGGCGAGGAGCAGCAGACGACGCCGGAGAAGCCATCCGCTTCGGATGCCCTTGTTCCGGTGCGGACGAAGGCGGAGGAGGGAGGCATCGACATCGTCTATAACAACAAGACGAAGACGGTAACCTTGACCAAAGGCGATGCCACTGTCATTTATATCTTGAATTCGCACGAGATTCAGGTGAATGGCCAGAAGCAGCCGGTTCAATCGAAGCTGACGGACAATCGGCTATGGCTGCCGGAATCGATTCTGCAATCATTGAGCGCGACCGCTCCGGCGGCCAGCTAAGACGCGCACCGGATGCGATAAGACCCTGTCTTCGTCGGACAGGGTCTTTCTATATCGGAAGCGCTACTTCGGATTAATATACTTGTAGGCGCCGCTATGGTGAATCTCCGCGTTAATCTTGATTGAGGCGATTGAGTCGGGAGTAAGCCGAATATCTTTTCCGTTGCCGAGGGCTTTCCACAGCTTCAGCTTCTTGCGGTACACCTCGTTTTTCAAGTTATAAATATCAATGCCATGCTCCAACCCCTTCTCGAACGTATGGCGGATATCTTTTTCGATTTTTTCGTTCAACATGCGGCGCAGCTTCGCAACCGGAATATTTTCCAGCATTTCGTCCAGATGTCCGGATACCTTCAGGCTGATATGAAAGACGGGCTGATTGTTCTTCATCGATACTTGAATCCGGCTCATCGGATAGTACATCGACAGTACGGCTTCCGGCTTCTGTTCGTTGCCGACGACCACGGGCGTGCGCGCCGTTGTCCTTGTCAGCCAGCGCAGGCCCATCAGATCTCTCCATGATATCCATTTCTTATTTTTCCCGTTCACGATGATATAAGCCCCGTTGATTAAGTACTGTCCGCTTGGCTTCCCGTTTTCGACCCATTGCGTCTCTTGCGTGATCAATGACGGGAGGATAACGGAGGAATCCGGTTCTCCCAGTTCCGATGTCACCTTCTGCAGCGCGAGCGGGGCGATGAAGGAGCTCTGCTGATAGACGTCCTCCGGGTGATGAAGCAGAGACGTGAGCGGCGAAATGTTGAACACATTCGTGACCGACAGCAGCTTGTCCAGGGGCTCCTTCGTGCCGAACACCCAGGGCGTATAACGAACTTCCCGGTATCGGCGCAGCGCGTCCATCAGGTGGTTGATATCATGCTTCATCGCTCTCTCCGTAATGATAAGGGCGGAGGTATGCTCGAACAGAACGCGCAGCGGGGAGGCAGTATAGATGGCGTTAATGGCCATGTCCAGCGTGTAGCCTGTGGCGCGTCCAACCCAGATCGGAGCAGGCTCGTTCGCTTTCGTCTCCTGTTTGGCAACGTTCATGAAGTCGAGCGATTGCGTGTAGATAACGTATTTTCCGCCCACATAATCGATGCCGATGGCCGCAATGTAGTTAATGTCCTGAATATTTTTGGCATCCCAGCAGCCGGGCAGACCGAGAAGGATCATTGCCGCGAGCGGGAGGATGACAACCCGCTTCCATCTAGCGTTCATCTCAAGAATCGCCCCCTTTTCTCGTGTTGTCCTGCTCTCTCGTCAAATTAGAGGAACGGTACTTGTCCATATTGAGCGGTACGCGGAGCAGCGCCTTCCACATGTCTCTCCATTGGGGTGGGGATACGGGGGCAAGATACGGAATGCCGTAAGACATAATCGTTGATAAATAGAGCAAAATGGCCATTACGGCCAGGAAGAAGCCGAACATGCCCATCAGCGAGCTGGCCAGCAGCACGCCAAGCCGCAGCACGCTAACCGTTCCGCTCAGAGATTGATTGATAAGCGTGAAGGTAGCGACGGCCGTTACGGCTGCGACGACCAGCGTAGTCGGGGAAGCGAGCCCCGCACGGATCGAGGCGTCTCCCACAATTAGGCCGCCGACGACGGCCAGCGTCTGCCCCACGGCCTTAGGCAGTCGAATGCCGGCCTCCCGGAACAGTTCGAACATACCCAGCATGAACAGCAA
Organism: Paenibacillus dendritiformis; assembly: GCF_945605565.1. Taxonomy (NCBI): domain Bacteria; kingdom Bacillati; phylum Bacillota; class Bacilli; order Caryophanales; family Paenibacillaceae; genus Paenibacillus; species Paenibacillus dendritiformis. The sequence continues at coordinate 1,142,264 of NZ_OX216966.1, forward strand.
TTCCATTGTCGCAGACATCGGCAGACCACTCCGCGCAGTCGACACGGTGGCCAGGAGCGGGAACGGGAGCTGCTCCACATTGTAAGCGCTAAGGGCGAGCCAGAAGCCAGGGGTGAAGATGGAGATGACAAGTCCGCACAAGCGGATGATGCGCTGGAAGCCGACGAAAAAAGTCGGAAAATGAACATCTTCCGGTGACTTCAGGAGCAGCCATAGGCTGGAAGGCCCGATCAGCGCCATAGGCGAGCCGTCGACAAGGATGACGAATCTTCCGCGGCTCAGCGACTCCACCACATAATCAGGGCGTCCGATGTAATCCATCAGCGGGAACATGGAATAATTGGAGTTCAGCATCAATTCGCCCAGTTGGGAGCTGCCGACGATTATATCGGTATCAATCGCATGAAGCTGCTTCCTTACGATATCGACCAGATCCGGCCGAATGACATCCTGCATGTAAAGCAGGCCGACCTCGGTCTGCGAGCGCCTGCCGATAATAAACGTCTCATAGTTCACGGACTGGGTGCGAAGGCGCTTGCGGATGAGTGCTATATTCGTCGCCAGACTCTCCGTAAACCCATCCTTCGGACCTTTGATGGAAACTTCCGTATTGGATTCTTCCGGCTGCCGCTCCGGCCGCTCGGAAATATCAATGAAGTAGACTTCATTGTCCCCATGCACATAGACGATCAGTTCTCCGGTGAACAGCTTCCGTTCCATCTCCGTCAGCCCTGCCCCCGGAGGCAAAGGAAGCAGAGGGATGAGACGGTTACGGCTGACGGCCTGCGAGACGGAGGGCCCATCCTGCAGCATAAGATGCAGCGCGGGAACGACAGCCTGATTCAACTGCTTCATATCGGTCATTCCGGAGCAGTAGATTAAGGTGAGATGGATGGTCTTGGCGGCCGGACCGAATTCGTAATTTTCCGACTTGATATCGGAGCATTCCGCGAAATAATCTCGAATGACTTTGAGCGTAAGCGGAGAAGAGGATGATGAATTGGCGCTCATGCTTGAAGCCTCCTTGCTTATAGGTCTTTGGGGCGCGGCTTCGTGCCGCGCCGGGAACGGAACCAGCTCATCAGGAACAGGAACAGAGATAACAGGGTAAGGCCTGCGGTTGTTCCGGGCAAAACGAATAATTCGAGAATTTTGAAAAACAACATATCGCTTAGATGCAAATTGACGGCAATCAGCAAGGTAACCCCCGAAAAGATGCACATCAGCATCCGGTGGAAGAGGGAATGGAGCGGAAGCAGTTCCACGATCAGAAAGAGCATGAACGAAATGCGTATAAACGCGCCCGACATCCATTGATAAATGGACAGAAAATCGATATGTTCAATATATTTGCTGACCGAAACCAATCTCCACTGCTCGAATGCCGGGTAACGGATATTGGCCGCCTCCTTGATGCCGAAATTCGTAATCGATCCGATGAGCGGCCCGATGGTCAATCCGCATAAAATAAGAGCAAGCACAGCGATTCCCCAGAAGCGGGGCATCTTGGAAATGCGGTGCTGGATTAGAATCAGGAGAAACAGTTCGGCCAGGCCCGCTCCGATGTACAGCGTTCCGCGAACCGCCGGCATATACCCGTGCTCGAACAGCGGGAACATTAAGGAGTAATCTTTATATTTGGCATTGGCGAACATGATGAAGTATCCGAACAGGAGGACAAACGGAAGCAGGATCCCCGAACAAATGGCAATGGATCGCAGGCCGGCCAGTGCCCCGAAAATACAGAGAAGCAGAAGCGATACCGTAAGAACGAATAGGGGGGTCTGCGGCAAATACGATGTTTTGGCCCAGTTCACGGTATCCTTCACCGTGACAAACGCGCTGATCCATAAATACAACCCAATGACAGCCGTAACGCACCAGGCAACCGCAGGGCCGAAGGTCTCCTTCATCCAAGGGAACAACGCCTGCTGACCCTTGGCCTTCATAATCCATCGCAGCAATGGGATCCAGGCCAGGACGACAATCATCAGAAGCAGAACGCTCAACCATCCGTCTCTGCCGGCTTGCTGAAGCAGGAGCGGAATAATGATGACATGATTCAGGAGCCCGGTTGACAGCATCATGATGAAGCATAATTGAAGATAGGTGATAAATTCCGAGCCGCGGTTCATGGAGATCATCCTTTTTGGGTATGATTGACATCCTTAGAATGAGCCGGCAAGGAAAAAATTAATCATAAAGCGGAAAAAGCTATAGCCAAACCGGCCGGTTCCGGCTATAATACAGCTAAATAACTTAAAGGCAATGCTACCGTGACAGGTACAACCTCGTGATTTATCGCGCTGGCTGTGCCTTTTTTTGTTGTCCGGCCATGCCTTCGGTTATGGCATATTGAGATGATGTACAAGGGAGTGGGCACATGTTAAGGGAAGCGGTGTATCATCGTTCCAAGCAAAATTGGTCGTATGCCTATGATCGCGAGACGATCCATCTCCGGCTCCGCACGAAGCGGGATGATGCCGTGAAGGTGGAAGCGATCGTGGTGGACAAATATGCGTTCAAAGATTCGACAGAGTTCATTCCGATGCATATTTTTGCTTCGGATGCCTTGTTCGATTATTGGGAGGCTGCGTACCGTCCGCCGTACCGGCGGTTGCGCTACGCATTCCGGATTCAGGGCAAGGACGAGCAGGTGTATTTGACGGAACGCGGGTTTTTCGAGGACTTGCCTTGGGACTACTTCGAGTCGTTCGAGTATCCGTTCCTCCATCCGAACGATATGTTCGAAGCGCCTGCCTGGGTGAAGGAGGCCGTCTTCTATCAGATCTTCCCGGAGCGGTTCGCGAACGGCGATCCAGCCAACGACCCCGAGAAGACCGAGGCATGGGGCGGGGAACCGAAGCCGGGCAATTTCTTCGGCGGCGACCTGCAAGGGGTTCTGGATCATCTTGATTATTTAACGGAGTTAGGCATTAATGCCATTTACTTTACGCCGGTCTTCGAAGCGACGACGAACCATAAGTACGACACGCGGGATTATTTGAAGGTGGACAGGCATTTCGGCACCAATGAGAAGCTGAAGGAATTGATCATGGCGTGCCATGAGCGGGGAATCCGGGTCCTGCTTGATGCGGTGTTCAATCATGCCGGCCGCACGTTTCCTCCGTTCGTCGATGTGATGGAGAAGGGAAGCGAATCCCCGTACGCAGACTGGTTCTACGTGAGAGACTATCCGCTCCGCGTTGTGGACGGCAAGCCGACCTATGAGACGTTTTCCTTCGAGCCGCTCATGCCGAAGCTTAATACGAGCCATCCGGAGGTGAAGCGGTATTTGCTGGAGGTGGCGAGATATTGGGTAGAGGAGATCGGCATTGACGGCTGGCGGCTGGATGTGGCCAATGAGGTCGATCACCAATTCTGGCGCGAATTCCGGCAAGTCGTCAAGCAGGCGAATCCGGACGCCTATATTTTGGGGGAAATATGGCATGATTCAATGATGTGGCTGCAGGGGGACCAGTTCGATGCCGTCATGAATTACCCATTCACGGATGCGGTGCTGAACTTCTTTGCCCGGCAGACGACGGATGCCCGCGCGTTCGCGGATTCCATCGGGTCGATACTGGCGAGCTATCCGCAGCCGGTGACCGAAGTGTCCTTCAATTTGCTCGACAGCCACGATACGCCGCGCCTGCTGACGCTCTGCGAGGGAGATGTTCGTCCGATGAAGCTGGCGGCGCTGTTCCAGTTCACTTATCCGGGCACCCCTTGCATCTACTATGGAGACGAGATCGGCCTGGAGGGCGGACCGGATCCGGGCTGCCGCAAATGCATGGTATGGGATGAAGCGGAGCAAGACCGCGGTCTGTTCGCCTTCTATCAGCGGATTATCGCGCTTCGCCGCAAGCATGAGGCGCTGCGATCCGCGCGCATTCGCTTCCTGCATGCCGAAGCGGAGGGCAGGACTTTGATGTATGAATTAACGGGAGCAGATGGCAGCTTCCTGATCGCGATGAATGCAGGAGATGCTCCGGCCGAGCTTCGGCTGGAGACGGGAACGGTAGCAGAGGGATCATGGTCGCTGGAATACGGAGAAGGCATTCGCATCGCTGCTCAGCCGGACACGCTGGAGGTGGCCTTGGATGGCTTCGGTTTTGCGGTTTTTCGCATGAAAAGCGATATTGACAATGCTCAATGAAAACGTATACAATGCAACTAAGCCAGACGACAATTTAAGGGCAATGCTTTCGGCGGCTTAGCCGAACAACCCCGGTATTCTCTTTGAAGCTTGAGTGAAGAGATACCGGGGTTATTTTGTATAACGATGTGCCAGCGAAGCTATTGCCGGATAAGGGGATGATGCGAACGGCAGGGGGTCCTTCGTCCGTTTGTGCAATCGTTTGAATAAATCCGGAAATAAGGCAGGCCGATGCGGTGCTGGAGATGACTCTCGGCGGCTCGCTGCCTTAACTAACCACGAAGCGGATGATGTGCACAAGAAAAAATCGGTTGTTTTCACAAGGGAATTTTTATGATTGCAAAGCGGGTTTTGTCATTTTCACCATTTGTGCAAATGTTCATCTTTTCAGATCTTTCATTTTTTTCTTAAAATGGATCTTATAAGGAATTTTCAGCATTAAAACAAAAAAGAAGAGATGATACGTTCAAAAAAACAAACGTTTGCATGAAAGCATGACTTCATCGGAACCAACCAGGGAGAGGGGTATGAACATGAAGGGGAAAAAGCTTGGCAGCTTGTTCATCGTAATGGTCATGATGTTGTTGATGATGTCGGCGTGCGGACCGCGGCCGGATAGCGGGGCGCCTGCGACAGAGGAGCCGGCGGCACAGGGCGAGGCCAGTGAGACGGCGTCCGGCGGCGGAGCGGCTGGCGACGAGGAGCTTGTTCCTGAACCGGGAGCGAAGCTGGTCATCTGGGAAGGACCGGAGCAGAAGGAGTTCCTGGAGACGATGGCCCAGGAGTTCACGGCGAAGTACGACATTCCGGTCGAGATACAGGAGATCGGATCCGGCGAGCAGATGGCGAAGGTGAAGACGGACGGCCCGGCCGGGCTCGGAGCCGATATTATGGTGCTGCCGCATGATCACTTGGGAGAGGCGGTAGCTGCGGGACTCGTCATGCCGAATGATTTCTATGCGGAAGACACGATGAACAACTTCGCGCCGGCCGCGGTGGAAGCGGTATCATTAGACGGCATCATCTACGGCTATCCGCGCAATATGGAGACCTATTTGCTCTACTACAACAAAGATTTGGTGAAGGAAGAGGATCTGGCCTCGTGGGAGAGCATCATCGCTTTTGCAAAAAAAATCAACGATGCGAAGAACAATAAGTTCGGGTTCCTGTATGAAGTCAATAACTTCTACTACAACTATGCCTTTATGGCCGGCAACGGCGCTTATGTCTTCGGCAAGAACGGCACCGATCCGGCCGATATCGGCCTGGGTACGCCGGAAGCGGTAGAAGCGCTCCAATTCTACCAGAGCTTGCGCGAAGCGATTCCGATCAAGGCCGCGGATGCAAGCGGGGATGTCAAAACAAGTCTGTTCCAGACCGGCAAGCTGCCGATCAATATGGACGGCATCTGGCAGCTGGGCAACTTCACGAAGGAGAAGCTCGGCTTCGAGGTCGGCGCGGTTCCGCTGCCGCCGATGCCGAACGGCAAGGCGCCGAAGCCGTTCCTGGGGGTCAAAGCCTACTTCGTCAGCACCTTCTCCGAATATCCGAATGCGGCGAAGCTGTTCATCCATCATGTGACCTCTCAGGAAGCGATGGTGAAGAACTACGAGCTGTCAGGCATCATTCCGGCGCGCAACGGCATGGAGAACGAGCCGGCCATCCAGGCGAATCCGAATGCGCTGGCGTTCCTGGAGCAGTTCAAAAACGTCGAGGCGATGCCGTACATTATTGAAATGCGCTCCGTATGGGGACCGCTGACCGCCACGCTGGAGCCAATCTGGGAGGGCGGCAATGTAGAGGCTATTCTGAAAAAGGCGGTGGAGGACGTCAAGACCGCGATTGCCCAACAGGGCTGATAAGATCGATCATCACTTCGAGCGCCGTCACCTCCCCCTTGGCGGGCAGGTGACGGTCTCATTCATCGGGGGGATTGACTCATGAACAGACACCGCGGCATCGCCGCCGTGCTATCCGCCGTTATTATGGGCGCTGGTCAGATCTATAATCGGCAGTTGGGCAAAGGCCTCGTTCTGTTGGCCATGTATGCCGGAGGCCTCTATTTTGCCTTCATGAATCTCGGGCATGCGTTATGGGGCCTGGCTACGCTCGGGGAACGGAAGCAGGAGCTGAAGCTGGTCGGCAAGGTGTATCAACGGGTTGCCGGCGATCACTCCATTTTTCTTCTGATTGAGGGACTCATTATCGTATTTGTCGTCATCGTCTTCATCATGCTCTATATTTACAATATTCGGGATGCCTACCGGAACGGGGCGCTGCGTGAAGCTGGCGGACAGCCGCATACGTTCGGACAGTCGTTGAAGCATATGTTCGAGAAGAACTTCGCGCAGTTGATTCTGTTCCCGCCGCTCTTGTTCGTGTTTTTCTTCAGCGTGCTGCCGCTGATATTCAATATCTTGATTGCCTTCACGAACTACTCTTCGCCGAAAAATCTTCCGCCCGCGAATCTGGTGGACTGGGTCGGGTTATCGACCTTCAAAGATTTGTTCGCGCTCAGCGCCTGGGCCAAAACATTCTACGGCGTCTTCTCCTGGACGGTGGTATGGGCCATCCTGTCCACCGTGACGACGTTCTTCGGCGGCTTCGCGGTCGCCTTGCTCGTGCAGCAGCCGATTACGCGCTTCAAGGCGATGTGGCGCACGCTCTATATGCTGCCGTTCGCGATTCCGGGCTTCGTCTCCCTGCTCATCATGCGCAATATGTTCAACGCGCAGTTCGGGCCGGTGAACCAGTATTTGCGCTGGCTCGGGCTGGAGGGGCCGAATTGGCTCTCTGATCCGGTCTGGGCGAAGGTGACGATTCTGCTCGTCAATCTATGGCTCGGGTTCCCGGTGTCGATGCTGCTCATCATCGGGATATTGACGACGATTCCGCGCGATCTGTACGAGGCGGCCGAAGTCGACGGGGCATCGCCGTTCCAGAAGTTCCGCAAGATTACATTCCCGAGCGTCATGTTCTCGCTTGCGCCGATTCTGATCGGCCAGTTCGCCGGGAACTTCAATAACTTCAATGTCATCTATTTGATGACGAACGGGCGGCCGGCCAATAGCGACTACCAATTTGCCGGCGAGACGGATATTTTGATTACGTGGCTGTACAATTTGTCGATTAACAACGGCAAGTACAATTTCGCCGCGATCGTCAGCATTATCATCTTTGCCATTCTCGCTACGATCTCATTGTGGAATTTCCGGCGCACGCGCTCGTTCCGAGAGGAGGATGTTTACCGATGAACCGATGGAGAAAAAAGACCTGGTCCGTCATTACCCATATCCTGCTTGTTCTTATCGCCCTGTTCGCCCTGTATCCCGCGATCTGGGTGATTCTGTCCTCCTTCCGGCCAGGGACATCCCTGTTCAGCGAGTCGCTGATCCCGGATCGGTTCACGCTCGAGCATTATCGTCAGCTGTTCATTAAGTTCCCGTTCGCCGACTGGTACGTGAACACGCTGAAAATCGCCGTCGTCTCGATGGTATTCAGCACCTTGTTCGTCTTGCTGACGGGTTATGCCTTCTCGCGCTTCCGCTTCTACGGACGCAAAGGAATCATGAGCTTCCTGTTCATACTCGGCATGTTCCCTTCCTTCATGAGCATGATTGCCGTGTACATTTTGCTGTTGAACATGAACCTGCTGAACAAGCACTCGGCCTTGATGCTCGTCTACTCTGCAGGCGCAGCGATGGGGTATTTGCTGGTCAAGGGCTACTTCGACACGATTCCAAAAAGCTTGGAAGAAGCGGCGCGGATCGATGGAGCGAACCATCTTACCGTGTTCTTCCGCATCTTCCTGCCGCTGTCGCGCCCGCTGATCGTCTTCCTTAGCGTGACCTCGTTCGCCGGCGCCTTCAATGACTTCATCTTCGCGCAGATGGTGCTGCGCACGAAGGAGAAGCAGACGCTGGCGGTCGGGCTCTACAGCATGGTCAGCGATCAATTCGCGACGCAGTTCACCATCTTCGCCGCGGGCTGCGTGCTTGTCGCGCTGCCGATTACGATCCTGTTCATGTCGATGCAGCGCTTCCTGGTCGAAGGTCTGACGGCGGGAGCGGATAAGGGATGAAAATAGGGAACAGCCCATGCGGGCATCGACAGGGAACGTCCGCCTTCGTCCGGCGGATGCGGGGCGTCTTGGCTGCGATCTGCCTGGTAGCGGTGCTGGCCGCCGGGTGCGTCTCCACGGAGCCGGAACCGGAACGCACTCCGCCGGCTGACAGCGCGGCGGGCCAGCCAGCGGATAGCGCGGCAGGCACAGCCGCCTTCGCCCTGGACCGCGCTCAGCCGGCGATGGGGAAGAGCCGGGGCGTCTATTACGAGATCTTCGTCCGCTCCTTCCACGATTCGGATGGCGACGGCATCGGCGATCTGCGCGGTGTGAGCGAACGGCTCGATTATTTGCAGGAGCTCGGCATCAAGGGCATCTGGCTGATGCCGATCCATCCGTCAACGAGCTATCACGGATATGATGTCACGGATTACTATGAGGTGAATCCGGAATACGGGACGCTGGATGACTTCCTGGCGCTGACGGAAGCGGCGCATGAGCGGGGCATCGAAGTGATTATCGATCTGGTTGTGAACCATTCGAGCAGCGAGCACCCGTGGTTCAAGTCCGCACTCGGGGACAAGAACAGCCCGTACCGGGAATGGTATACTTTTGCAGACGGCACCCGCCCGGAGGAATCCCAATTGGGGGCTTGGGGGCAGAAGGCATGGCACGGAACGGGCGATAACAAATATGTGGGGATTTTCTGGGAAGGAATGCCGGATCTGAATCTGGATCATCCCGATGTGCGTGCCGAGATGATCAAGATCGGACAATTCTGGCTGAAGCAGGGCGCGGACGGATTCCGTCTCGATGCGGCGAAGCATATCTATGAAGACTTCCAATCATCGGTCAACAATCCGGATGTGGTGAAGAAGAATCAGGCCTGGTGGCAGGAATTCCGCCGCGGTCTTAATGAGGTCGATCCCGATGCTTATCTGATCGGGGAGATATGGGATGCCGCGAGCGTCGTCGGGCCGTATCTGGATCACGCGCTCGATTCGGGCTTCAACTTCAATCTGGCGAAGATGCTGGTCAACGCCGCCAAGCTGGAGCGCGCCTCCACGATTCCGTCGGTGCTGAGCAAGACGTATTCCTTCTTCAGCAAGCAGTCGGAGGGCGCCTTCGTCGATGCCCCGTTCCTGACTAATCACGATCAGAACCGAGTCATGAGCGAGCTGGACGGACATGTGGAACGGGCGAAGATGGCAGCCTCGCTCTTGTTAACGATGCCAGGTAATCCGTTCATCTACTATGGAGAAGAGATCGGGATGCGCGGGGTGAAGCCGGATGAGCAGATTCGCGAGCCGATGCTGTGGTCCTCCGACAGCAAGGCGCAGGGACAGACCCGTTGGCAGCCGTCGAAGCATGTGAACGGCGTCGTGCCAGTCGAGGAGCAGCTGAAGGATCCGTCCTCGCTGCTGCGGCATTACCAGACTATGATCTCGTGGCGCAACGAGGAGCCGCTGCTGGCCGATGGCGCGATCCTGCCGTATGCGGGCGCGCCGAATGAAGTGCTGGCCTTCATTCGCCTCAATGAGGACGATCAAGTGCTCGTCCTTCATAACTTGTCCGCCCGCGAGCAGACCGTCGACCTCGGCGCCCGCCCGGATCTGCCGTTCCGGGAGATCACCCGGTCGACGAAGGAGGAGGCGGCGCTGCGCGACGGCGTCGTGACGCTGCCGCCGTATAGCTCCGTGCTGTTGAAGTAGAGGGGGACATGTTTGAGCAGAGAGGAACACGTCTTATTACTTTTAGGGGTTTACGATAATAGCAAGATGGATACAAGACGAAGGAGGAAGCTGTTATGTCCGTAACGATCATCGATGTCGCCAAGCAAGCGGGAGTCTCTCCTTCGACGGTATCGCGAGTGTTATCCAACCACCCCCGGATCAGTGCCAAGACCGCGCAGCGGGTTCGCGAAGTGATGGCCGATCTCGGCTATCATCCGAACGTGATGGCGAAGAGCCTGGTCTCCAAAGTGAGCAATACGATCGCCGTGCTTCTTCACCGCCCAGCGGAGGAATTATTTCTGAACCTGTTCTTCTCCGAAGTGATGCGCGGCTTGGTCACGCAAGCGAGCCGCGCGGGCTTCGATCTGCTGATGACGACGGGAGCGACGGAGCAGGAGGAGCTCGAAGCCGTAACCCGGCTGGTTAAGGGCAAGCGGGTCGACGGGGTCATCCTGCTCTATTCCCGGCGCAACGACCCGATCGTGTCGTTCCTGGAGGAGCTGCACTTTCCGTTCGTGCTTGTCGGGCGGAGCGAGGAGCACCCGGATATTTTGTCCGTCAATAACGATAATGTGCAGGCCGCCTATGACGCGACCCGCCACCTGATCGATCAGGGGCACCGCCGTATCGGCTTCGTAAGCGGTCCTTCGAATCTGATGATCTCGAAGGATCGGATGGCAGGATATCAGACCGCGCTCAGGGAGGCGGGCATTGCAGGCCGGCCGGAATGGATTGTGGAAGGCGAGTTCCTGCAGGAGAGCGGCTACCGGGCCATGTCGTTCTTCATGAGCCTGCCGGAGCGCCCGACCGCGCTGGTCGCTATCGACGATGCGGTCGCCTTCGGCGTGCTGCGGGGATTGGTCGAGCTCGGCTACCGGGTGCCTCATGATCTGAGTCTCGTCAGCTTCAACAACGTCCCGCTGTCCGAGTTGGCGACGCCGCCGATTACCTCGGTAGATATCGGCATCTATCAGTTAGGCTATACCGCATCCCAGACGCTGATCCGGTCAATCAAAGGCGAGCCGATGCAGAAGCGGCTCATCATTCCCCATCGGTTGATTGTGCGTGAATCCTCTTTGCGGATGATCAAGGAATAAGAGCCGTTCCGGACCTGAGTTCGGCTATGAATACATCAGTGCATACATGGAAGGCTGACAACGGCGCAGTGCCGGTGTCGGCTTTTTTGCATGGGGCACGGGCCGATTCATGCCGGCGGATGAATAGGATGATTGGCAACGATGCATAGTACTGACAGGTGATCATGAATGTGGAATGCGATAGTATCCTATTTTCCAAGCTGGGAAATTTGGCTCCAGGCAGCGATCGGGCTGTGCGTGCCCTATGGAATCTCCCTGGCCGTAAGCAAGACCAAGCATCCGAATCAGGAGGGATCAGAGCAGGAGGGCGGAGCAGAAGACAATCCGGATTTGATTTTTGCGGGTGATCTGCATGCCGAGAGTGCCCGGATCCAAAATTATTTTCAACACCAAAGCGACTTTGATTTGCGCATGTTTTGCCTGGGGAAGTCGGATCAACAGGCAGCAATCTTTTTCATTAAGTGCATCTCGGATAAGGAATTGATTGAGACGCATATCTTGAAATCACTCATGACCGATTTGGCGCAGACGGAGGGCGGTTCGGAAGCCCCCAAGCCTCCGTATTCCAAGCAATTCATCGTGCGGCATGCGTTAACGGTCAGCGGGGTGGAGGAAGTGGACACGTTGGACAAGGCCGTATCCGAGATGCAGCGGGGCAACACCGTGCTGTTAATTGATCAGTGTCCCGGGGCGCTTGTTCTCTCGACGCGAAAAGTATATGCGCGAAGTGTGGAGGAACCGCCGTCGGAATTATTGGTACGAGGTCCGCGTCTCGGCTTCAATGAGAGCATCGAGCATAATCTTGCCTTGCTGCGGCAGCATGGCAACAACGATAATCTGGTTCTTAACTGTGTGCCCGTCGGTAGGCGGGTCAAAAGGGAACTGCTAATCACCTATGTTGCCGATATCGCCGATCCCAATCTTGTCCGCGAGGTCATGGCAAGAATCAAGCGAATCGATCTGGACGACGTTCAGGATACCGGTTTTATCGAGCAAATCGTAGAGGATAACTTCCTGTCTCCGTTCCCGCAGGTGCAGAGCACGGAGCGGCTCGACCGCGTCCTCGCCGCCTTGCTGGAAGGGCGAGTGGCGCTCATCCTGGACGGAACCCCGTTCGCTCTCATTGTTCCGGTGACCTTCAATATGCTGCTGCAGAGCCCGGAGGACTATTATGAACGCTGGATGCCCGTCACGCTGCTTCGTATCCTTCGGTATTTCGCGGCATTTATTTCGGCGTTCGGCCCATCGTTATATATTTCTTTCATTTCCTTCCACCAAGGATTGATTCCGACGAAGCTGGCACTGTCGATTGCCGAGACGCGGGCGGGGGTGCCGTTCCCATCGCTGATCGAGGTATTGATTATGGAAGTGGCCCTTGAAATAATGCGGGAAGCCGGTCTCCGCCTGCCGAAGCCGATCGGCCAGACGATTGGCATCGTGGGGGGCCTGGTCATTGGCGAAGCGGCCGTCCAAGCCGGCATCGTCAGCCCGATCATGATTATCGTCGTTGCCGTGACCGCGATATCTTCTTTCGCGATTCCGCAGTACAACGCCGGCATCACATTGAGGATGCTCCGCTTCGGAGCCATGTTTTTCGCCGCCGTATTCGGCCTGTATGGCGTCATTCTGTTCTTCCTGGCGCTCTGCAGCCATCTGGTGAAGCTGAAGAGCTTCGGCATCCCTTACGTGAGCCCGGCGGCCCCTTACCGTCTCCGGGATTGGAAGGATTATTTCATGCGGGCGCCGCTGCGCTGGATGACCCGCCGGCCGAAGATGTTGCATGTCCAGGACCAGGTACGCAAAAAGCAGCAGGAGGAATGAAAGCGTGAAGATGGGCAGAGATCAGGGCATCACGACGCAGCAGGCGGCCGTATTTATCGGCAACTTCATCCTTGGGGTCGGCATACTGACGCTGCCCCGGGAGGCGGCCGAGAAGGTACAGACACCGGATATTTGGCTCTCCGTCATTCTGGGAGGGCTGCTGGCCATGCTGGCCGGCATCATTATCGTCAAGCTTGGAGAGCATTTCCCGGGCCAGACCTTCTATGAATACAGCGAATGGATTGTCGGCAAATGGCTCTCCCAAACCATCAACCTCGTCGTGATCGTCTATTTTATCGCCACATCCGGGCATGTCGTGCGCTCGCTGTCTGAAGTGACGGTCTTGTTCCTCCTCGAAGGGACCCCGCGGTGGGCCATCATCCTGTCCTTTATGTGGGTCGGACTTTACCTGATACTCGGCGGCCTTTCCGCCATCGGCCGTTTGTTTGCGATCATTTTTCCCATTACGGTGCTCATCTTCGTCATCATCGCCGCGATGAGCTTCAAAATATTCGATCTCGACAACCTGCGCCCGGTGCTTGGACTTGGCATCATGCCGGTATTGAAGGGCGTCAGGACGACAGGACTGTCGTTCACCGGGTATGAGATCATGCTTATTTTGCAGGCGTATATGCTTCGCCCCCGGCAAGCGGCCCGTGCGGTGGTGTTCGGGGTGTCCATTCCGCTTCTCTTCTATGTGACGACGGTCATCATGGTGATCGGGGCGCTGTCGGTGGAAGGCGTGGTTAGCCGGGCTTGGCCCATGATCACCTTAATCCGGAGCTTTGAATTTCCGGGTATTTTTTTCGAACGATATGAATCGCTGATGCTTGTCATCTGGATTATGCAAATTTTTGCAACGTATGTCATTACGCATTACGCGGCCGCTAAGGGGTTGGCAATCATGCTCAAAAAAGAGCTTCGACCGATTCAGTATGTGATGATTCCGATCGTGTTCATTGCCGCGATGCTGCCGAAAAGTATTAACGATCTGTTCCAGTTCGCCGACAATATCGGCAATACCGGAATCGTGCTGTTCGGGGCGCTTCCTGCCGTACTGCTCGGGATCGTGAAGCTGCGGGGTGGGAAACGTGGGCAACAAGCGACCTAAATGGAGGATGCCGCTGTCATGCGCAATGATTACGCTGCTCCTTCTGGCCGCAGGCTGCTGGAGCGCCAGGGAGATTGAGGAACTGGGAATCGCGGTCGGCACCGCGGTCGATATCGGCGAGAAGACGGAACTGCAGCGGAGTCTGGAAGAAGAAGGCGGCAATTATTCGAAAAAAAACGTGCTGACGATGACTTATCAAGTCGTCGAGCCGGGGGGCACCGCAGGGGCGGGGAAAGGGCAGCAGGGCAGTCAGAAAAAATATCGCAATATTTCGGTCACGGGCGATTCATTATATGAACTGACGCGGGAAATATCCTTGAGCCGCGCCCGTCCTATTTTCGGCCAGCATCATAAGGTCATCGTCATCAGCGACAAGCTGGCGCGGACGCACAGTTTGCGCCAACTGCTTGATTTCTTCATGCGGGAGCAGGAATTTCGCCCGAGCTGCCGCCTGTTCATCAGCAAAGGAGAGGCACGCAAGACACTGGAGCTCAAGGACACTACCGAGTTCCCCGCCATGCGGCTGACCGGCATCAGCGACAATCAGTACCGGAACAGCCGGCTGCTGCTTCCGATGCCGTTAACGAAGGCGCTCCACGAGATCAATGCATCGTCCAGCTTCCTGCTGCAGAACCTCATTACGGCGGAGGGGGAAGTGAAGCTGGCCGGGGCTGCGGTCATCTATGGCAAGACGGGGAAACTGATCGGATTTCTCGACGAGGAGGAGCTGGAGGCCGCCAACTGGGTCACTGGGGACATCAGAGGCGGTGTCGTCAAGTCTCGTCACGAGCGGACCGGGGATGTCAACCTCTATGAGATTACCTCGGTCAAGAGCGATATCCGTTCGCGCATCGAGAACGGCAGGATTGCGTTCGATATCCGGATCGAATCGGAGGGTCGGCTTGGCGAGCAGTGGTCGAGCGAGAACGATAATTTCGATTCCCGGAATCTCCAGCAGGTCGAGGCGGACGCGGCCAAGCAGGTGGAAGCCCGCATCGCCAAGATGCTTCATAAAGTGCAGAAGGAGTACCGGGCCGATGTCCTTCGCCTGGGCGATCATGTCCGCATTCATTATCCCCGCTTGTGGACGAAGTGGAAGAAGGATTGGGATGAAATCTTCGCGGATGCCGAGATCCGGTACAATCTGAGGTTGAAGGTTAAGGAGTTCGGCACCACGAGCATCAAGACCAGATAAAAGGATGGGGCGGCATAGCGGAAGAGGGCGGAGCGGGCATATTCCTGCGCCCTCTTTTTTGACGCGGCGTCCGGCCGCTTTCGCCCATTCGGGGCGAACTCCGTTACGCTGCACGACCCGTTTTTTTGCTCTCTTTTCTTCTATCTTTCGTTGATTTTGTGTAAACTGAAAGGATACAGAATGCGGCCTTCTCCTTGAGAAGCCGTGAAAGTGGAGGTACGTGCGCTTGTCACAACTGGGATTATCCGTTAAGACATTCAACCGTGTAACCGAGCAGATGAAGCGCCGTTTTCGCTACGCGATTTTGGAACAGGGCTGGCGCTATTACCGCAAGCAGGCCGTGCTGGATTTGGCGGCGGAGGAGCAGGCAGACGGCGGGGAAGATCAGGATCAGTGGATAGCGGCCGAGGTCTATGAGACGAAGCGCTACCGCGTCCGGTTCAACTGCACCGCCGTCAAGCGGAGCCAGTGCACCTGTTCGGAGGAGGGCGGCTGCAAGCATATGGCCGCCGTTTATTTTCAGCTATGTGACGAGTTGGGGAAGAAGCCGGAATTGTATCTGGCGGAATTCCGCCAGGTCTATATCGAAGAGGAACGCCAACGCATGGTGCTGCGCAAGCGGGCAGAGCATAAGGCGGAGCTCGAGCGGCGCAAGAAGGCTTGGCAGATGAGTCTGTCCCCGTCGTCTCCGGCTCAAGAATGGCATGATTTTTTTCACCGAAAATATAGTAAGCCCTTCACCGATTACCATTCCCCGGTGACCGATATCGCGGCGTGGGCTCAAAATGAATTGTACCGCGAGGAAGAACGCTTTCCCGAGCAGGTCGTTCCGTTGTACCGCATGCATGTGCTGCTCTTCCTGCTGCGGCAGTTGTCCATCCGTTACGGCCAGGGCGGCTCCCGAATCTATCCGGGGCGGGACGCTCCGGCCGCGGAGACGGTCCGGCCTTATATGGAGGAGCTGCGGCGGCTGGCGGAGTCTTACGACCCTTCCGCCACTCCTGCCGCCTATGAGCCGCATGTAGCTGCCCTGGGCGAGATCGCGGAAGCGGTGGCCTTGTCCGAGGAAGAATCGGCGGTCGATGGACTGGACGTGCTCGCCTTGCTCTGGTCGACGGTGCTGAACCGGCCGGACTGGATGGAGGAGGCGCACCGCAGGCTGGAGCGGATGCTCGTTCCCGTCTCGTCGCTGCGTCCGCGGCGCCGGGACGCGATCCGGGTGGCGCTGGTCCATTTGGAGGTGCTGCTCGGACGCGAAGCCGAGGCGGTGAAGCGGCTGAGCGAGCTGACCTATCACAACGATCCCGGACGGTACTGGGGTTACCTGCGCGAGCATGAGCGCTCCGGGCGCTACGATCGGATTGTCTATTGGCTGGGCGCCCTCGCTCCCCTTATCCGGCAGTCCGGTCAGAGCGCCGATCTCGAGCAATATTGGGAATTTTGGAAGCGGGTCTACGAACGGATGCCCGATAAGGACGGTCTGGAAGCGCTCGTCCTGTCCCTGCTGCCTGGGATCTATCCGTACTTGTCTTCCTTTTTGCTGGAGCAGGGACGGTACCGCGACTGGGCGGAAATTCAGCTGCTGCAGCGGATCTCGCCGGCTGAGATCGCCGCTGGCGAACTGGAAGCGATGGAGCGCGCCGCCCCGGAGCTGCTGCTGCCGTTGTTCCACCAGGCGATTGAACGGCATATCGAGGAACGGACGAAGGAGCATTACCGCGAGGCCGCGGGCTTGCTCCAGCGGTTGAAGCCGCTCTATGAAGCCTGCGGCGCGGCCGGGACATGGGAGCTGTTCATGGAGCGGTTCACGGCCCGCTATGCCCGCTTGCGGGCGCTGCACAAAGAGTTACGAGAAGGAGCGCTCTTGACATGAAGGAACAGGGAGCTTGGAAGGTGGAATGCCTCTCCCGCCGGCAGGGCGGATTTCTGCTCCATCACGGGGAGTTCAGACGGGCCCTGCGGACGTTCAAGCATACGCTGTTTGGCTGGCACCAGCCTTCCTTTTACGGCACGATGCTGGACGAGGCGGAGGAAGGGCGCGTCTCGGGCATTGCCGTCTCTCCCGTCATGCTCCTGGAGCTGGCGGAAGAGCCGATCTCCGTCCGGTGGGCGGGGATTGCATGGGGAGACAGCTTCCGCATCGCGGCGTCGGCCGCCCATATCTATGCGGAAGTGCTGCGGGACGGCCGGTACCGGCCGTCATTTGACTTGTGGAAGCAGGGGAAGCGCGGCTGGGATCTGCAGCTGACGATGGAGGAGCGCCTGGCTCTGGAAGCGTTGGAGCAAGAGGGGGCCGCCCTCGGGGATCCGGGCCTGGCCCGCTGGTTCGACGACCTGATGGCTGACGCCCAGACCCGCCGTGACGATCATCCGGACGTATGGCGGATGATCGCGTCTGTGAGGCCGGGCATCGAGACGCTCCGCCTTCCCGAACGGTCTGCGGCCTGGTGGGAGGAGGCCGACTGGCTCGAGGCGATCGGCTGGGTGAGGGACGAGACGCCGTTCCGCCTCATGCTGCGGCTGGACGAGCCGGAGGAGGAGCGTGCTCCGTGGAGGCTGCGCGTGCTGCTTCAAGACAAGCAGCAGCCTGCCGTGCAGTTGGCCTGCGCCTATATTCCCGAAGGCCGGGGCTACCGGGCTGCCGCGGCGGAAGGCCAATTCCCGGAGGCATGGCAGCCCTATGTTGACAGCCGCGTGCATCATGAGACGGACAAAATCATCCGTCTCCTCCCTTGGCTCGCCCCGGAAGAGGCCGGCGGCGGGCTGAAGACGCTGCTGACCGAGGCGGAGGCGTGGCGGTTCCTCGCGGAGGGCAGCCTTGTTCTGACCGATGCGGGCATTCTGGTCGCCGTGCCGGCCTGGTGGCAGCGCGCGCGCCGCTTGCAGACGCGGCTGAAGGCGAAGCTGTCCGGGAACGGCTTCACCGGGACGTCCTATATCGGACTGGAGCAGATGGTGCAGTTCGACTGGAAGCTCGCCATCGGCGACTCGCAGTTCACGGAGGAGCAATTCCGCGCCCTGCTTGAAGAGGATCGGCGGTTAATTTATCAGGACGGACAATGGGTGGCGCTGAACCCGGAGGAAGCCGCGCGGATTCGGCGCATCATGATGAAGGCGGAGCGGGACGGCCTGTCGCTGGGCGAAGTGCTGGAACTGCAGCTGGCTGCCGAGCGGGAAGTACTGGAAGAGGAGGATCCGCTGGAGCGGGAGGATGCCGTTCGCCTGGAGCTGGAGCTGAACAGCTATCTTCAGACGTTCATCGACAAGCTGAAGCATCACGACTCCATTCCGCTGTGCGAACCGCCTGCCGGTCTGCGCGGCGAGCTGCGCAGCTACCAGGTCCAGGGCTTCTCCTGGCTTGCCTTCATGCGGCGCTTCGGGCTGGGCGCCTGTCTCGCCGACGATATGGGGCTGGGCAAGACGATTCAGTGGATTGCCTATATGCTTCGCATCCAAGAGGAGGAGCCGGAGAAGGTTCCGTCCCTGCTCATCTGCCCGACCTCGGTGATGGGGAATTGGCAGAAGGAACTGGAGCGCTTTGCGCCGAGCTTGAAGGTGCATTTGCATTACGGGCTGGATCGGGCCAAGGGAGAAGGCTTTGCCGCTGCGGTCCGGCAGGCGGATGTCGTCATTACGACGTATACGCTGGCGCTCAAGGATCGGGAGGAGCTGCGGCAGATCGTCTGGAGCTCCCTCTGTCTCGACGAAGCGCAAAATATCAAGAACCCGTATGCCAAGCAATCGGTGGCCATTCGCAAGCTGCAGGCCAGACACCGGATCGCCCTGACGGGAACGCCGATCGAGAATCATTTGACCGAGCTGTGGTCCATCTTCGATTTCTTGAACCCGGGCTACCTGGGGTCGCTTGCCCATTTCCGCCAGACCTACATTCTGCCGATCGAGCGGACTCGCGATAAGGAATGGATGCAGCTGGTGCAGCGGCTGGTGCAGCCGTTCCTGCTGCGGCGCATGAAGAGCGACCCGGACATCCAGCTCAATCTGCCGGAGAAGCACGAGGCGAAGGTGTATGTTCCGTTGACGGCGGAGCAGGCGTCCTTGTACGAGCAGACGCTGCAGGATCTGTTCGCGCCGATCGAGCGGATGGAGATGTTGGAGCGGCGCGCTCATATTCTCGCCGCCCTGACGAAGCTGAAGCAGGTGTGCAATCATCCCGCGATGCTGCGCAAGGAAGGGCCGGCCGGATGGAGGCCGGAACGCTCGGGCAAGCTGGTCCGCCTGCTGGAGATGCTGGAGGAGCTTCGCTCGGAAGGCGAGCGCTGCCTCATCTTCACGCAGTATGCGGAGACGGGCCGCCTGCTGCAGGCGGTGCTGGAGCGGGAGCTCGGCGAACGGGTGCCGTTCCTGTACGGCGGCGTGCCGAAGAAGGAGCGGGACCGGATGGTCGAGCAGTTCCAGGAGGAGAGCGCCGCAGGCGCCGAGCGCGCATCGGCCTTCATCCTCTCGCTGAAGGCCGGGGGCACGGGATTGAATCTGACGGCGGCCAATCATGTGTTCCACTATGATCGGTGGTGGAATCCGGCGGTCGAGAATCAGGCATCCGACCGGGCTTACCGCATCGGCCAGACCCGCAACGTTCAGGTGCACAAGCTCATTGCGCTTGGCACGCTGGAGGAGCGGATCGATGATATGATCGAGCAGAAGCTGCAGCTGAGCGAGCAGGTGATGAGCAGCGGCGACAAATGGATTACGGAAATGTCCACGACGGAGCTGCGCGAGCTGTTCGCCCTGCGGAGTCATTGGATGGAATAACGGAGGCGTCCCCGCTTAGGAATGGGGGCGCCTTTTTGGCATTGCACCGCATCCTGGGATGCCCAGTATCCCCCTCATTCCCCTCATACTTTGCATGCCCTGCATACACTGTATACACTGCATGCCCTGCATGCCCCTCATGCCTCGCCCAGGAAGAAGCATTCCAATTGCCGTCAGACGGGCCAGCGGGACAAATCATGCGATTTTACAGTTTTTTATTGTCTCGCGGGGTCTATTTGCGACATTTCCTGCAGAAATGCAGGATTTCGCCCCTTTTATCGCAGCCAGAGCTGCAACGTGTTGAAATTGATGTCATTTTGCAGGATTTGATCTTCGGGGATTTTGGTCGCCGAAAAATTCCTGCACTTTTGCAGCATTGGTGGGGCGGAACGGAGCAGGGGACGTACTTCAAGCCGAGGGCTCGGGAAAAACGCGGCTGGGCTGTCGACCGAACCGCCCTAGATGATGGCTGATTGGCTGGCGCTTTAGAGTAGGCTGTTGTTTTCCTCCGGCTATCTGCATAACTTTCCTTTTTTTACAAAACCTAAGCGGAGTTCTTGTTCACGATCCTGTGGCTCCCGCTCCCGGATCTGCTGATCCGTAGCTACCGATGCCGTAGCTACCGATGCCGTAGCTACCGATGCCATAGCTCCCGATGCCGGTCCAGATGCCGGGGTTGCGGATGCCGGAGTTGCCGGTCCCCGGATCTCCCGATCCCGAGTTGCCGGCCCCCGGATCTCCCGATCCCGAGTTGCCGGTCGCCGGAGCCGGAGCCGGCTCTCCCGATCCCGGAACTCCCGGTCGTCAGGGCCACCGATGCAGCCGCAACAGGGGAAGCCGGCTTGGGAGCGCCCTCAAGGGACAAGTAGGAGGGGGACAAGTAAGAGAGGGTCGAGTAAAAGGAGGATGCAGGATGTGCAGAAGGTTCTCGCTCACGGCCGATTTGCCGGACATCATTCAACAATTTGAGGTCGACAAGGTCATGATTCATTACCGGCACCGCTATAATATCAGCCCCACCCAGACCGTTCCCGTCGTGCTGCAGCGGCATGGCGTGCGGGTGCTGGACGAATACCGCTGGGGAATGGTTCCGTTCTGGGGCAAAGACTCCTTGAATGCGGACATTTATTCCGTTCAGGGCAATCCGGCCTATTGGAAGGTTGTCGAGCGCCAACGCTGCATTATCCCGTGCAGCGGCTTCTATTATTGGCGGCGGGAAGGGAAGAAGAGCTTCCCTGTCCGGACGGTGCTCGGCGGCAAGGACGTATTCGGCGTGGCAGGGCTGTATGAGCAGTGGAAGGATGCCAAGGGGCGGGCCCATTCCACCTGCACGCTCGTTATGACGCGGGCCAACGATCTGGTGGCAGAGTTCGATGGTCGAATGCCGGCCATTCTGGAGCGGGAGGCGATCGACGCGTGGCTCAATCCGGCCGTGACCGAGGTCGAAGCGCTGGCCCGGCTCCTGGTGCCGTATGATCCCGCGCGCATGACGGCCTATCCTGTCACCGTCCTCGTCAATAACGAGGAGTACGAGACGTCGGATTGCATTAAGGAAGCGACGGATTTGAAATACGCCTACGTGAAGCCGTAACTTCGGACCCGGCTCCGCTCAGCGGGAAAATTCCGCCGCGCTTCAGAGCCAGTACCGCTCAGCAGAAGTGGTTCGGTCCATCCGGACGCTGCTCTGTCCGGTTCTTGTTCGGTGCGTGCTTCCGGATGACGCGTCTGTCCGATGGCATGGAATATGCTATCATAGCGACAGGAGAAGAACAGGGAGAGGAGCGGAAGGGATGGAGCGAGAAGAGGACATAAGAAGTCAGGTCGATGCAGCAGGCAACGCCGGATATACGATATTTCGCCCGTTGGAGCCCGGGGAGCGGTTGCCACGGTCCCTCTACCGGATGGACGCCGTGTCGCTGGCGCAGGCCTTGCTCGGCATGGTGCTCGTCCGGCGCTCGGCGGCAGGCATCATTCGCAGCCGGATCGTGGAGACGGAGGCCTATGTGGGCCCCGAGGACAAGGGCTGCCACGCTTACGGCGGTTTGCGGACCGCCCGGACGGAGCCGATGTTCGCGGATGGCGGAACTTCGTATGTCTATTTTATTTATGGCATGTATCATTGCCTGAATGTGGTCGCGGAGCAGAAGGACAAGCCGGAGGCGGTGCTTATTCGGGCTGTGGCCCCCTGCACGCCGGAGGACGAAGCGAGGATGCGCTCGTTCCGCGCGATCCGATCCCGCAAGCCGGCCGACCTGTGCAACGGCCCCGGCAAGCTCTGTATGGCGCTCAATATCGATAAGAGCTGCAATGCCCTGGATTTGACGGTCAGCGAGGAACTGTGGCTCGAAGCGGGGGTCTGCCCGGGCGCGGATGGCATCGTGGCCGCCCCGCGCATCAATATTCCGTATGCGGAAGAGTTCGCAGACAAGCTGTGGCGTTATTACATACAGGGCGATCCCTATGTCTCCGTTGTTGATAAGGAGGCCGTGCCGCTGTGGAAGGCGATGCAGGCGGAGCGGTAGAAAGCCTGCTGGAATAAGCCGCTCGCCGGGCAGGGGGCCAGGAACGGCGGTTTGTTTCCAGCGGATGAAGACGCTGTGGACTGCAGGGGCACATGGAATAGAACCGTCAGGAGAGAGTCCCTCGTTCCTGGCGGTTTTGTGCTGTATAACGAGATAAAACGGAAACTGGGAGATAATGAATACGAGCCCTGCTTGGCAGCGGATAAAGAGCGACTCGCCTAAAATAAATTAATAGTCAAACAATCGCTTGAATATTAGAGGGAGATCGGATATAGTACAGATAAGGACATATTCAATCATTCGTTTGATTGTTTGAAGAGTGCTCCATTTTTACTTATCCTTAACGATTTCATGTTCTATATTGAGCCCCACATAACGAAATGGAATGGAGTGATGAACTTGTTGGAAGAGAAGCGGCAGCAGGCCGATATGAATGGCTCCGGAACAAGCAAAGACGACGTGTGCGATATTGTATGCTATGACGCGGAGAAGATTCGGCAGCTGCAAGGACGCGTACAGGAGGATGAGGTTCAAGGGATGGCGCAGATGTTCAAGGCGCTGTCCGATCCGACGCGGATGAAGATGGCGTGGCTGCTGGATGAGGGCGGCGAGCTGTGCGTATGCGACATGTCTATTCTGACGAAGCAGTCGATTGCGACCACGTCGCATCATTTGCGCTTGATGAAGTCGCTGGGGATCGCGACCTCGCGCAAGGAAGGGAAGAATGTCTTTTATTCCCTGGCCGACCACCATATTCGGACCTTAATTCGCATGACATTGGAGCATATGAGGGAGGAACATTGCCATGAAGACACAGGAGCGGGAGAGAACAGAAGTTGACGAACGCGTTGTCTATAAAGTGCAAGGGCTGTCTTGCGCCAATTGTGCGGCCGGGCTGCAGGAGGAGATCCGCCGGCTGGAGTTCGGAGAAGACACCGTTCTTAGCTATAACAGCTCGACCTTGAAAATGCATCGGCGCGTTGATGTGGATAAGGTGCGGCGCATCCTTCGTTCGGACGGAGCGCGATTGGTGGAAGCGTCGCAAGCGGCCGGAGCGGCAGCCGCAGGCGGGCATGCCCATGGCCATTCGCATGGCGAAGGCTGCTGCTCCGACGGAGCGCACAGCCATGAGCATGGACATCACGATGCGGAAGGACACGGCCATGGCCATGATCACAGCCACGGCAATATGAATCGGATGAAATGGTTTCTCGGCATTTCCGGCGCCTTGTACTTATCGACCTTCGTACTGGACGGCCGCCTGCCGGCTCCCGTCCTCATTGTCATCTATCTGGCTGCGATGGCGCTTAGCGGCTACGTTACTTTTTTGAAGGGTGCCCGCAATCTGCTGCGGTTGCGCTTTACGATGGATACGCTGATGACGGTTGCGCTGACCGGGGCGGTGCTCATCGGAGAATGGAAGGAAGCGACGCTGGTTGCGATTCTGTTCGGACTGAATGAGATGCTGGAAGGCTACGGCATGGAACGGGCCCGCCGTTCCATGGAGACCCTGCTTGCCGTCGCTCCGAAGGAAGCGACCGTCATCCGGAATGAGCAGACCGTGTCGATTCCGATCGAGCAGTTGGTCGTTGGCGATATCGTACTCGTCCGCCCGGGCGAGAAGATTCCGTCCGACGGGACGGTCATGGAAGGACGCAGCGCCGTCGATGAAGCGGCGATTACGGGTGAATCGCTTCCCGTCGCGAAGGAAGTCCAGGACACCGTATTCGGCGGCAGCGTGAATACGGACGGGGTCCTGAAGGTGCGAATCGACAAGGCGTACGAGGATTCGTCGCTTGCCAAGATTTTGCACCTCGTGCAGGAGGCGCAGGACACGAAGACGCCGACGGAGCTGTTCATCGACCGCTTCGCCAAGGTGTACACCCCGATTATTATGGTTGTCGCGGCGCTTGTCATCGTAATCCCGCCCCTGTTCTTCGACGGGGATTGGTATAAATGGCTGTATCAAGGCTTGGCGGTTTTGATTGTCGGCTGTCCGTGCGCCCTGGTGCTGTCGTCGCCGATCGCTATTGTCAGCGGCATTACCCGGAACGCTCGCAACGGGATTCTCGTCAAAGGCGGCGTACATCTGGAGCAGCTTGGCAAGATCGAAGCGCTGGCCTTCGACAAGACCGGGACGCTGACCAAAGGCGAACCGGCCGTGCACGAGGAGGCCGTCTACGATGCCGGCCGTTTCTACCGGATTGCCGGCGCGGTCGAGCAGGCTTCGCTTCACCCGTTGGCGAAGGCGATTATACGCCATCTGGGAGCGAAGCGGGAGACGGCATTCGAAGAGCCGTCGGAGAGCGAGACTGTGCCCGGAGAAGGCATCCGGGCGGTTGTCGGCGGTTCCGCGTATTGGGTAGGCAGCGAGCGTGTGCTGGACATCGTCCAGGCGAGCGGATCGGCTGCCGAGCGCATCCGGCAGGCCCGGGACGAAGCCGAACGCATGAAGGCGAAGGGCTTGACCCTGGTCGCCGTCGTCTCGGAGCAGGACGGGGAGCCGCTTGGCCTGTTCGGGCTCGCGGACGAGATTCGTCCGGAGAGCCGCGCTACCGTGGCTGCGCTGCATGAAGCCGGCGTGAAGCATACGGTGATGCTGACGGGCGACCACGCCCAATCGGCGAAGCAGGTCGCGGATGCGGTTGGCGTGACCGACTGGTTCGCGCAGCTGCTGCCGCAGCAGAAGGTCGGCAAGATCAAGGAGCTGGCCTCGAAGTACAAGGTCGCCATGGTTGGCGACGGCATCAACGATGCGCCAGCGCTCGCATCCGCCCAACTGGGCATCGCTATGGGCAAAGGTACCGATAGCGCCGTCGAGACGGCCGATATCGTGCTGATGCAGGATCACCTCGGCAAGCTGCCGAATGCAATCCGGATCTCGAAGCACGTCAACCGGATTATTCGCTGGAATATCGGCATCGCGCTCGGCTTGAAGATTGCGGCGCTGTTGCTTACGATTCCAGGGCTGCTCACGCTGTGGATCGCCATTCTTTCCGATATGGGAGCGACCATTCTCGTCACATTGTTGGGCTTGACCATTCTGCTCGGCAAAGATAAAGACGTGGCCGGCGTCAAATAAAACCGAATTTGCCATTACGATATATTCAGACCTTCCCTTGACGTCTCCGGAAGAGACGCGAGGGGAGGTCATTTTTTGGCGTTGGGGCACAGCTGGTTGGAAGGGCGGAGCATACAAGGGTAAGGAAGGGCAGGCCAAGCGGTACCGGAACATGCTGCTGGAGACAGGATCGTGTAAATGGAGACAACTATGGAAATAACTTTACAGAATGTATGAAGAGAGGAGTGGGTATACAATGACGACAGTCGAACATGGCGATCGCCCTGGCCGCCGCAGGACCCGGGAATCGGCATGGAGGGCAGCACTTCAATCGATGCGGGGACAGGGTCAGCGCTTCAGGCGGACTGCCCGTCTGCCTTGGGCAGCCGTCCTGCTTGCCGGAGTCCTGCTGCTTGCTGCCGGCTGCGAGAAGAGCGAGCCGGTGTCAGGAGAGGCCGCGTTCCATGCCGGCGAGCCGATGGCGGAGGAGCGGGCACTCGATGCGCCCTGGATCGCCATGAAAAATATGGTCCGCATCAATACGAACGATCCGGTGAAGGCCGCGGTCTACGTGTCGCGTACGGTATGGCCTGCCGGAACGGATAATCAGCGGCCGAACGCCGTCGTGCTGGTGCCGAAGGAGGACTGGGCCGTTGCGATGGCGGCGGCGGATTTAATCCATTTCCCGAATAACGGGCCCTTGCTCTATCTTGACGCCGAAGGCATTCCCGACGATACGCTGGCAGAGCTGAAGCGGCTGAAGCCTGCCGGCTCTCCCGACAACAATGGCATCCAGGTCATTGTCGTCGGCAAGGTCAGTGATGACGTCCTGAAGGAGCTTCGCGGGCTGGATCTGAAGGTCGATGCGATTCCGGGCGACGATCCGGCCCGCGTCGCCTCGGCCATCGACGCCTATTATACGCGCGTAAGCAAGGAACAGCCGTCCTCGGTCATTATCGCTTCCAGCGAAGATGCAGCCTACGCGATGCCGGCTGTCAACTGGATAGCCCATATGCCGGAGCCGGTGCTCTATGTGTCCCGGCAAGGCATTCCGCAGGCGACTGCCGACGCCCTCGCCAAGCGGCGCAAAAAAGCCGTAATGTACGTGTTAGGCCCGAAGGAGCTCATTCCCGAGGAAGTGCTGGAGCCATTAAAGGCTTTTGGCAGAGTGGAGCGGATAGCGGCGGACAATCCGATCGATCTGGCGATCGCGTTCGCCAAGTACTACGATCCGCAGACAGGCTTCGGATGGAGGATTAGGACGCCGGGACATAATTTCTCCTTCGTGCGCGAAGGCGATGAGCAACTGGCGGTCATTCAGGCGCCGTTCGCCCATCTGGGCAAGCACGCTCCGCTGCTGTGGACGAGCGGAGGCAAGGTCCCGCCGCAGGTGCAGGCCTATCTCGAATCCGTTCGTCCCCGCTATAAGGAGACGCCGGTCGAAGGGCCGTTCAATGCGGCCTGGCTTACCGGAGCGGCGGAGACCGTGATGCCGAGCGTGCAGAGCGCCCTGGACGCGCTGCTGGAAATCGAGGCGCAGTCCGGAGCGGGGCATGGCGGTCACGGCCACTAAGCATTGATTCGCACCTCTGCACGCTGAACGCCTAGACAAGAGCGCGAGCCGGATGATCCGCTCGCGCTCTTGTCCTTCATCCGCGCAGCGGCTTATGCGCCGCGAACCGCAGCCTTGCGTAGTCCAAGGTCCATTCGTCCCCGCTGTACAACGAAGGCCGGCACCGTTCTTTAACGAGGCGGAACAGGCGGCCCGACTCCTTCTCCCCCACGGCGCGGACGAAGGGCTTGGCGAAGCTCTCCAGCCAGTAATCCATTCCGGCATCGCCATCCGGCAGCACGGTAGGCCGATTGAAATGAACGGCCATATCGACATGGAAGCCGGCCGCCTCCAGCCGCGAGGCGTATTCCCCCAAGGGAGGGAAATACCACGGATGGAAGGCAGAGGCTTCGATTCCGTATTCGGCAAGCAGCACGTCCTCGATGGCTTGCTCCACGGTCCGGATATTCCCCCGGCCGCCGAACTCCCCGACGAACCGCCCTCCCGGCCGCAAGCATCGCCATACTTCGGCGAGAACCTGGTCCGCCGCCTTCATCCAGTGCAGCGCCGCGTTCGAGAATACGGCATCGAACGCTTCAGCCAGCGTGTCAGGAAGGGGACATTCCGCGTCCGCGACCATGAATCGCAGCTCC